>NZ_CP020372.1:300000-484824 GCF_002813775.1 Candidatus Thiodictyon syntrophicum | reverse complement strand
AGTCATCTCCTCCCACCAACTGATTACATCAACCCCTGTGCCCGTAGCGCCTTGTGGTGGCTCGGCCAGGTGGACCGCACCAGCGTCAGGATTTCGGCGTTCACCAGATCAAACAGCATCATCGCACGCAGGAGTGTCTTGCGGTTCGCCGCGGTCTTCTCCAGTTCGTAGACCGTTCTCATCATGACGCCCGCGTTATCCACCGCCGCGGAGTCGTGCATTCGCGCCTTCATCAGGTAGGTGCCGAAACTCGCCTGCAGATGATCGGCCAACTGGACGTGCACGGGCTTTACCTCATTGACCCGCGTCATCAGGACCTTCACGAACTTCGATCGCACCGTGCCGACGCGGCGCTCGATCACGTCCAGCGTCTCGTTGAGCATCTGGATGAACGAAACGGTACTGTAGAAGTCCAGCAGGCCAAGGGACATCGGGATGATCAACGCGTTGCTCGCGTACAGCGCGTTCAGGCTGATCATGCCCAGCGAAGGGGGAGGGTCGATCACCACCACATCGAAATTCACCGCAATCGTGTCGATGCCGTCCTTGAGCCGATCCAACTTCGCGGTGCCCGCCGCCAGGGTGTACTCCGAGCGATACAGGTGCAAATTGGAAGGCACCAGAAAGACGCCGTCGAAGTAGGTTGGTCTCACCGCGTATGCCAGATCGGCCCGGTCCCCCTCCAGGAACGGCAAGAGCGTCTCATCCGGGCTCAGGTCGGCCTCCGGCACATAGCCGAAGATTGCAGTCGCCGAGGCCTGCGGATCGCAATCCACCAACAAGACCCGTAGACCCTGCCGCGCCAGGTATTGCGTCAGATGCACCGCCGTCGTGGTCTTCCCGGAACCACCCTTGAAGGACTGGCACCCGATAACGACCGGCTCCTCGTCCGCCCCTCGCCTCAGGCGCGTACCCAAAACGTCGCGCGCAGCATTGATCTGCGCGAGGGTATAGCCGATCCGCTTCCCGTTGCGACCAATTTCCGGTGTCGGGAGTTTGCCCTCCGCCTCGGCATCCCGGATCGTCTGGTCGCTCCTGCCGATCAGTTCTGCCGCCTCCCGCATCGCATAGAGGCGCGTGTCACGCTTGACATGGTCCGGGGCAAGGTTGTAATCCTTAAGGCGGTCCCGCACCCCCTGGATCCGGCCCAACAGGTCTTCGATGGAACGCTTGGCGCGCATTGCTTTCGTCTCCTCTGGTGATCGATTTGGCCCAATTACAGCACTATCTTCGCATTTGGCCAATCCTGGCTTGACGAAACCATGCTTCAATGTCTATCTTGGTGACTGAAAATCGATGATTTTTCGTGCCTCCCCATGCAAGACGACCAACAAGACGGCGCCCCCAGGGACCTCAAGCGAACCCTCGAACGCCTGGAACGCCAGGCCCGGGAGCGCTCGGTCAAGCAGCAACGCACCGCGCCGGCCGCCGCGCCCACCAGCCCCGCACCCCGCACCAAGGCCTTGCGACGCACCAATGCCGGTGTACCTGGACCCAAGGTGATTGCCGAGGCCAACGCCCGACTCGAACGCTTTCTGCGTGAGCGCGGCATCGAGCAGTTTGAACTCTTCCCCTCAGCCGAGTACCCGACACCCTTGACGCGTCTGCCGCTCTTCCCCCCGGTTCAACGCAGTACCGCCCGCGAACTTGCCGCCGCGGCAGATTGGATCGCCCTGGAGTCTCGCTGGGACGGCGGCGGCGTTTACAAGGCCGGCCCGGCACTGACGGTGTACGACGAAGACACCCTGTTTGGTTTGATGAACATGCGCCAGCAGGGCATGACCGGACCCGCCGACCGACTACCCATACCGGCACCGCCAACCGTCGCGCTCAGCGGCCTGGCGCCGGGTAATCCGGTGCGCGTTCACGCCCTCTACTGCCTGGTGTCCCAACTGGAATCCGTGATTCAGGGCTACACACCGCCGCGCGGCTGGGGCGGGCGGGCAATCACCAAGCGCCGCGAGAGCATGGAGAACCTCGCCGCGATCACCCTGAAGTTCCAGAAGCCCAAGGGCGGCGACGCCTTCCATGGGAAACCCATTCAACTGATCTTCATCGAGTACGTCGCCACGGCCGAAGACGCCTGTTACTACGTCCAGTTCCACCCCTTGGTCTCCCAGTGGCTGGAGGAATACCGCACCTTCCTGGACTTCGACATCCGCCGCCAACTGTCGCCCCTTGGCAAGGCCATGCACCGCTCGCTCGCAAGCCAACGCAGCAACCGCACCTTCTCGATCCCACTGACGGAGTTTTTCGCCAGCATCGGCGCCTTCGGCGAACTGCGCGACCGCAAGCGCGAGGCCATCCCGCAACTGCAGAAGCTCATCACCCTTCAGTTCCTCGAGTGCTTCGCCATTACCGGCACCGGTCGGCGCACACCCTGGCTGCTCGCGGTGACCTTTTTTCGCCGCAAGTAACTGCCCGCCGATCCGCTGCGCCCCCGTCCTGTTTCCCACGAAACGGCGTAACCAGCCAGGCCGCCGCCCTGCTCCCCCCGCTGGAGCGGACCGCGCCGCCACCAACCGCTACCGCAGCCCCGTCCTTTTTCCCACGCTCCACGGTCCACGGGCGAGCGCGCGCGTGCCTTTACGGCCCAACCCGAGTCCACCGACACCTACCCAGGGCTCATCAATGCCCTCGAGCCCCCTGGGTTCACCCACTGCGACCGCCGTCCTCTTTCCCACGAAAGGCCCCTTGAACCGCGCGGACCGCTAACCGCCAGCCCTCGCAATCGCTCCCCATCCGCCCCCGTGCCCCCCAAGCACGCACCCCCGGTTTCACCGAAAAACCGGTTTCCATCGTCTATCCAATGCCTTACCGTTACACTTTCCCGGGGAGCGCGCTCCCCATCGCCCTCTCCTCCTGGGAGAGGGCGAGGTGACCCTACGGCCATGGCGACCGCCACTTTCAACTCTTGGGGCAGCGCGGGCGCCATAGCCCTAAGCCCACCCATCCCCGCGGGGATCCAGCCCCTTGGCCCCCCGTCCTCTTTCCCCCGGAACGCGCGCCTGGAACCCCGCCGCACGCCCTACACAGACCATCCCCGGGCCACTGCGCCATGCCGGCGAGCCCGACGAGCCCCAATGCACCTACACCGTCGCGCCCCGAACCGCTGCCCCACTGCCAGGTTTACCACCGACACTGACCGCAGCCGTCGACCTGGACCGCTTGGCGTGCCCCTGTACTTGCCGGTCCAGCAGTCTCCACCAGTGCCAAAGTCGTGCTCGCGCCCCGTCCCTTTTCCCACGCAACCCACCCAGTGAACACAACGATATCTGATACTTATGTCACTTCTTACCCAACCCTTCCGAACCGGCAGCGCCACTGCGCCAGCGCCCGGTCCCGCCGACCCAGCCGCTCGATCGACCCAAGCGCCCCGCTCGCGCCCCCGAGCACGCGCTGCCCCACCCATCCTGCCCCGTCCTCTTTCCCACGGAAACCCTCCGTCAGCAACCCCCTAAGGCCCCGCGAAACACCAACATGCACGCAATCTTTTCAATGGCCTGAGGCGCTCCGAAGCCACCCCGCCATCCCTCGATCCGGCCCCGAGCCAGACATCCCATTGCCCCAAGCGCCCCGCGCCGGCCTAGCCAGCCGCCACCTTATCCACAGCCATACCGTCCCTTTTCCCACGCTCTACCGTCCATCTTCCCCGTTTCGACCGGCCCCTTTCCCACGCTTGACCGGCCCCCTTCCCACGGACAGCCGTCCCTTTTCCCCCGAAGAGCCGCTCCAACACCATCTAAGACATTGCAAATAGGCGCTTTTCCTGAACTGTCCTGCCTCTAGTACATTAAGTAGTATTTAGTACAGTTCTAGTACCGCGGCAGTGGCCGCAACAACTCCTTTTCTGCTTTCGACCCATAATCTCCCTGTCGCATACCTTGCGCTGGCACGCTACCCCAATCCTGTGCTCCTGCACCGCTGCCCCGCGTCCGCTGTAGCATCAAGGCGCCACGCCGAATAGACTTACCCCATTTATCGCACAGCCAAGCCCCTTGCGGGCTGGAGTGATCGGGTTTGAGCCGTACCAGGGTACTTCCACCCCCCAGTCTTCAAGACATCATGACCAAGGACGTCGCGACCATTGCCGCGGACGCGCCCCTCTCTGTCGCCCTGGATCAGATGACTACGCGCCGGATCCGCTCAGTCCTCGTCCACGACGGCGGCGCCCTGGTCGGCATCGTCACGGGTCATGACCTGATCACTGCCGCCGCCCGTGGGACCGCCTTCGTGACCCCGGTGGCAGCCCTGATGAGCTATCCGGTGCTGCGCCTTCCGGCACACACCCCGCTTGCGAGCGCCTACGGACGGATGCGCCGCACCGGCCTGCGGCACCTGGTCGTGACGGGACGTGATGGCACCCCGGCCGGGATCGTAAGCGAGACCGACTTCTTTCAGCACCTGTCCGCGGCGCAATTGACCAGCGCCCTAACGGTCGCGGACATCATGGACCTCAGTCCCGCGACCTTGGGTCCTGAGGCGACCCTGGCCCAAGTCCTGATGGCCGTTGCAACCGCGCCGAGCGATTGTGCAGTCGTCACGCGGGGGGCGCAGCCCCTCGTCATCGTCACCGAAGGCAGTCTGCTGGCCCGCTTGCGTGCTGGTGCCGATTTGCTCGCCACCAGGCTGATCGATCAATCGGACAAGGTGGTCACCCTCAACACCGTCGCCGCCAGTGCCTCCCTTGCCGAGGCCCGCGCCCTGTTTCGGTCCCGCAAGGTCCACACCCTGGCAGTAGTGCACCCCGACGGCGCGCTGGCGGGGGTCCTGGCGCTGCGCGGACTCATCGGCGCGGCATTGCCCGATCGCGGGGACGGTCGAGCCGGCGTACCCTCGACCACGGCGCCCTCCCGCGTGCGCCTGCGCCAGTTTCAGCGCGCCGTGCAGCAGAGCCCCGTCTCCGTGATCATCACCGACACCGAGGGCACCATCGAGTATGTCAACCCCCGCTTCTGCGAAGTCACCGGCTATCGCGAGGACGAGGTATTGGGTCGCAACCCGCGGCTCCTGAAGTCCGGCGCGCAAGACGCAACCTTCTATCAGGCATTGTGGCGGGCCATCTCGGCCGGGCGGGTTTGGAAGGGGGAACTGTGCAACCGCCGCCGCGACACCTCCCTGTATTGGGAGGCCGCCACCATCTCCCCGGTGCGCGACGATCGCGGGGACATCGTCAATTTCGTCGCGGTCAAGGAAGACATCACCGCGCGTAAGCGCGCTGAGCGGGCCTTGCGCGAGAGCGAGTCGAAGTACCGCGGGCTGATCGCATCCTTGAGCGGGGAGTACCTGCTGTACCGCCGTGAGCCGGCGGGTCCCATGACCTACCTGAGCCCCTCGGTCGAACACATGACCGGCTACACCCCGGCGGAACTGGAGGGTCCCTGGATCAGTCATCTCACCGATCATCCGCTCAACCAATCCGCGTTGGAAACCAGCCGACGTGCCTTGGAGGGTGCCCGGCAGGAACCCTACGACATCGAGATCCGCGTCAAATCCGGCGACGTCAAACGACTGCGGGTCTCCGAGAGCCCATTGTTCAATCTCCAGGGGCAGGTCGTTGCCGTGCAGGGGATTGCCCAGGACGTGACCGAACTGCACCGCACGCGGGTCCTGCTCGACGGCCGCAGCCGCGTCCTGGAGCGCCTGGCCCGCGGCCGTCCGCAGGCTGAGGTGCTGGAGGCCATCACGGCCTATATCGCGGAGGCCCAACCGGGGGCCATGCCTGCCGTGTATCTTCTGGATCAGGACGGGCCGCGCCTGTGGTTAGGGGCGGCCCCCGCACTCCCGGCGCACTTCAACCGCGCGCTGGACGGGGGCGCGATCGGTCCCGGGGTCGGTACCTGCGCGAGCGTCAGCGACCAGGATCCGCTCGTGGTCTGCGAGGATATCCGCAGCCATCCCGACTGGGCTGCTCTGCGCGAGATCATCCTGACCACTGAGCTTCGTGCCTGCTGGTCTCACCCCATTCGGGGGCGTTCCGGGCGCGTCCTCGGCACCTTCGCCATCTACCACCGCGAGTCGCGTCGACCGGCGCCGCGCGAGCGCGAGATCATCGCCGCCGCGGCGGACCTGGCCGCCGTCGTGCTCGACTACTTTCAGGCGCAGGTCGCCCTGGGTCATGCCGAAGAGCGCGAACGCCTCCTCCTGATCTCCACCACCGAGGGTGTCCTCGGCGTCGACCGCCTGGGGATCACGACCTTCGTCAATCCGGCGGCGGCGCGGATGCTCGGTTACCTGCCCGAGGAACTCACCGGCACCGTCATTCACGATCGCATCCACCGTCCGACCGTCGGTCATGCCGATTCCCGGGCGGCCGAGAATCACCCCCTGGCCCACTGCCCCCTGGTCGCCCCGGCCCTGGATGGGCGCGCCCGCCATGGGATCAGGGAGACCCTGTACCGGCGCGACGGCAGCGCTGTTCCCGTCGAGTTGTGGAGCAATCCAGTCCTGGTCGACGGGCAGTTGGCCGGGGCCGCGGTCACCTTTCGCGACATCAGCGAGCGCCTGGAACAAGAGCAACGCATCCATTTCCTGGCCTTCCACGATGCCCTCACCGGCCTTCCCAACCGCAACCTCCTGCGCGAGTCCCTCGATCGGGAATTGGCGCGACTACGCCGCCACGACACCCCCTTCGCCCTCTATCTGCTGGATCTGGACCACTTCAAGGATGTCAACGACAGCCTGGGACACCCCGCCGGCGATGAACTGTTGCAGGTCGTGGCCGAGCGTCTACGTGCCCAGTTGCGCGCCGAGGACAGCGTCGCGCGCATGGGGGGCGACGAGTTCGCCATCATCCAGAGCTACACCGGCGGCGCGGACGGGGTGGCGCGTCTGGCCAATCGGCTGGTGGACGCCCTGGCCCGGCCGATCCCCATCCGTGGCCGCGAAATCAGGATCGGGGCCAGTCTGGGCGTCGTCATGGTGAACGACCCCCTGGATGCCGACACCCTGATGGCCCAGGCGGACGTTGCCCTCTACGAGGCCAAGGGTCGGGGACGCAACCGCTATGCCCTGTTTGCGCCGGACATGGCCCGCGCCCTGGAGCGCGAACTGGAGATCGTCGGCAGCCTCTCCCAGGCCATCGCCAACGGTGACCTGCACCTGGTCTACCAACCCCAGGTACGCATCGCCAGCGGCGCCTTGTACGCGGTGGAGGCCCTGGTACGCTGGCACCACCGTCGGCTCGGCGCCCTCTTGCCCGGCGACTTCGTCCCTATCCTGGAGCGCCGCGGTACCGTCGCCCGCCTGGATGGCTGGGTCCTGCGCCAGGCCGCCCGTCAGGCCCGTGACTGGACCCGCCGCGGTTGCCCCTTCGGACGCCTCGCGGTGAACCTGTCCACCCTGTATCCGGACGACGGTCAGGGCGCCGCCACCCCCCCGGACCTGATCCGGCGCCACGGTGGTAACCCACAGGACCTCGAACTGGAACTGACCGAGCGCATGCTCACGCGCGAAACCTATGGTATCGCGGAGTCTATCGCCGCCATTCGCGGCGCCGGCATGGGGATCGCCATCGACGACTTCGGGACCGGCTACGCCTCCTTGAGCTACCTGCGCCGCTTCAACCCGCGCACCCTCAAGATCGACCGCGCCCTGGTCGCCGACATGGCTGGCGACCAGGGCGCCGCCGAGATCGTCAAGGCCGCCATCGCGCTCGGGCGGGCGCTCGGCCTGGCCCTGGTCGCCGAGGGGGTGGAAGACAGCGCCCAGGCCGACTACCTGGTGGCCTATGGTTGTGAACTCGCTCAGGGGTATCTGTATGGCGGTGCGCTGGAGATTGAGGCCTTCAACGAGCGCTTTTTCGCGGACTGCACACCGGTGGGGGAGGGCACCGGTAGCGACCAAGCCGCAAGCGACTCGAGGTGACCGACGCCTAGGCCCCGAGTCAGCCGGGCCTTTGCATCCGCCCTATCCACGTCCAAGGGGACATGATGACCTTCCGCTATTTCCCAGGAAACGACATGGACCCGCGGCCCCTCTCTCGCCCACCGAGCGGACCCCACCAGCCGGTCTGCGCGCCCTTCCCGCAGATCGGTCAGACGGTTCGGGTGCGTACACGTACTTACCTGGTCGAGGCAATCGTCGATGAACCGCTCGCGCCGGGACTTGCGCTGGTACGTGGCGCCTGCCTTGACGACGACGCGCAAGGTGAGAAAATCGAGGTCATCTGGGGCCTGGAACTCGACACCGAGATCCTCGACCACGAGGCCTGGAAGAACCTGGGTGAGAAAGGTTTCGACAACCCCCGCTTCTTCGGCGCCTTTCTGCACACCCTGCGCTGGAACTGCGTCACCGCGACCGACCCCAACCTCTTCCAGGCCCCGTTCCGCGCTGGCATCCGCATCGACGCCTATCAACTTGAACCGCTGCGCAAGGCGCTGCGGCTGCCCCGCGTCAACCTGTTCATTGCCGACGATGTGGGGCTCGGCAAGACCATCGAGGCCGGACTCATCGCCAGCGAACTGCTGCTGCGTCGCCGCGCCCGCGAAATCGTCGTCGCCTGCCCGCCCTCCATGCTCTATCAGTGGAAGGACGAACTGGAGACCCGCTTCGGTTTTACCTTCGAGATCCTGGACCGCGCCTACATCGAGCGCGTCCGCCAGGAGCGCGGCTACGGCGTCAACCCCTGAACGACCTTCCCGCGCTTCCTGGTCTCCCACCGGTTACTGATCGACGAGACCTACGTCGGCCCCCTGCGTGACTGGCTGGACAACCTGCGCTCGGGCGCGCTGTTCATCTTCGACGAGGCGCACCACGCCGCGCCCGCCAGTGGCTCCCGTTACGCCATCGACTCCCGCTTCACCCGCGCCATCCGCGACCTGGCCCCACGCTTCGAGCACCGCCTGTTCCTCTCGGCCACGCCCCATAACGGCCATTCCAACAGCTTCAGTGCGCTCCTCGAAATCCTCGATCCCCACCGCTTCACCCGCGGTGTAAAGGTCCTCAAATCCCGACTCGACGACGTCATGGTGCGACGCCTGAAGGAAGACATCCGCGCCATCGGCGGCGGCTTCCCCAAGCGCAACGTCGTCCAGGTCGACATCCAGGGACTGCCCGAGGATGCCCCGGAGCTGCGGCTTTCCCGCTTGCTGGAGGCCTACCGGAGCGCCCGCGACACCCGTTACGCGGACGCCACCCGCCGCCAACAGGCCGAGGCGGCGCTGCTGGTCTCCGGGCTCCAGCAGCGCCTGCTCTCCTCCGTCGAGGCCTTCGCCCGCACGCTCAAGGTCCACCGGCGGACCATGGAGCGCATCTGGGCCGGCGAACAAGCCCCCAGGGCGCCCAGCCCAGCCGCCAGCGCGGCGCTCAGCCTGCTGACTGAGACCCCCGACGCCGACGATGAGCGCACACAACAGGACGAAGAAGACCAGGCACAGGAGACCGCCGCCGCCGTCGAGGCCGCGACCCTCGCCACCGCTGGCCGCAGTGCGGACACTGACATTGCCCACGAGCGCGCGCTCCTGGACGAGATGACCAGTGTCGCCGAGACCGCCCGTGGCCAACCGGACGCGCGGATTCGCTATCTGATCGATTGGATAAGCAAGCACCTGTGCCCCGGCGCCCGGCTGCCCGGCGACCTGTCACTCGATCCAGATGCCGCCTGGACCGACCTGCGGCTGCTGATCTTCACCGAATACGACGACACCAAGCGCTACCTCGTCAACATGCTGATGGCCGCCATCGACGGTACCGAGCTTGCGGAGCACCGGATCGAGGTCTTCCACGGCCCGACCCCACCGGAGAAGCGCGAGGCCATCAAGCGCGCCTTCAACCAGGCGCCCGCCGAACACCCGCTGCGCATCCTCGTGGCCACCGACGCCGCCCGCGAGGGTCTCAACCTCCAGGCCCATTGCTGGAATCTGTTCCACTTCGACGTGCCCTGGAACCCGGCCCGGCTGGAGCAGCGCAACGGCCGCATCGACCGCAAGCTCCAGCCCAGCCCCGAGGTCTACTGTCACTATTTCGTCTACGCCCAACGCCCGGAAGATCGGGTGCTCGCTGCCCTGGTGCGCAAGACCGACAGCATCCGCCAGGAGTTGGGCAGCCTCTCGCCCGTCATTTCCACCCGGCTTGCGACCATGCTCAAGTCCGGCATCCGGGGCCTGGCTGCCGAGCAGATCGCCCGCGAGATCGACGACGCCGGTCCCGATGCCGACAAGCAGGCCGTGGTCGAAGAAGAGCTGGAGGCCGCCCGCGAACGCCAAGACGCGCTGCGTAAACAGCTTGATACCCTGCGCGTCCGCATCAATGACGCCCGCAAATGGATCGGCCTGGATCTTGAGTCGTTCCGCGATGCGCTCTCCTGTTCCCTGGAGATGCTCGGAACGGAGCCGTTGCGATCCGCCACAACGCCAGTCGGCGAACCACACCGCTGGACCTTCCCCAACCTCGACACCCGGCGCGGCGCCGATCCGACCTGGTCCGGAACCCTGGACACCCTGCGCGCCCTGCCCGACGACGGGCGCCGCAACTTCGAGTGGCGCAAGACCTCCCCAGTGCGCCCCGTCTGCTTCACCGCGCCGGAAGGCATCGACGATGACGTGGTCCAACTCCACCTGGAGCACCGCGTCGTCCAACGCTTGCTGGGGCGCTTCCTGTCCCAGGGATTCGTCCATCACGACCTCTCGCGCGCCTGTCTCGCCCAGACCGAAGACGCCGTGCCCCGCATCGTCCTGCTCGGGCGGCTCTCGCTCTACGGCCGCGGCGCGGTGCGCCTGCATGAAGAACTGCTCCCCATCGCCGCCCGCTGGATCGAGCCTGAACGCCGCGCCAAGGGACTCACGCCCTACGCCCGCAACACTGAAGCACGTACGCTGGAACTGCTCGAAAAATCACTTCTTCCCAGCACGGACGTCTCCGGTACCGTACCGCCGGTGGTGCGCGGCCAATTGCTCGGTTCCATCGCGCAAGATATCAGCGAGCTGTTGCCCTACCTGCAGACCCGTGGCCAGCTCGCCCGGGACGAGGCCGAAAAGCGCCTGCTCAACCGCGGCCGGATCGAAGCCGACGGACTCACCGGCATCCTGGAGGACCAACGCCGCCGGGTCGCCGAGGCGCTGGGCGAACCGATTCAGCTCACCCTTGATCTCGGCCTGGCCCCCAAAGAGGAGATACGTCAGGCCGAGTCCAACCGCCGCTACTGGGAGCGCTGGCTCAACACCGTGGACCAGGAACTCAGACAGGAACCCGTCCGCATCGCCGAGTTTTACACCCCCACGTCCCATCGGATCGAGCCGGTGGGGATCGCCTACCTCTGGCCGGTGACGGGGTAAGCCACAATGTCTACCGATCCCGCCATTCGCGATCACCAAGCCTGGCTTGGCTACCTCCAGCCCGACGGCCTGGTGGTCTCACCCGCCGCGCTGGTGGATTTGCAGGTGATCCTGCCGCGCGACAGCCGCGAGGAGCAGCAACGCTTCCTGGAGTGCGTTACCGCGGGCACCATCGGCACCGCCGACCCCGTTCCCGTGATCGCCGATCTGCCCGGGTTCCTGCACAGTTTCCTAGAGTGGCCCGATACCCTGGCAGGGCTCCGTCGAGTTCACCCGTAGCCCCTTGAGCTTGTGACCGATGTTCGCAGAACTGGATTTTCGGCCCGAAATGTCTTACAACAGTCGGCATGGCCGAAATTCCTTGCCAGTCCTGCCGCCCCGCGTCGGAGTTACTCCGGCGTCTGGAGGTCCGCCTGATCCTGCCCGGGGAGCGGGACGCGTGGGATGCGCTGGTCGAGGCGCATCATTACCTGGGCCTACGCTCGTTATTCGGCAAGACCTTACGCTACGTTGCCACGCTTGATGGGTGCTGGCTGGCGCTGCTCGGCTGGCAGGCGGCGGCGCTCAAGTGCGCGGCCCGCGATGCCTGGATCGGTTGGCCGCGGGTGCTGCACTATCAACGCCTGCATCTGCTGGCCAACAACGCCCGGTTCTTGATCCTCCCCGCCACCGGGCGCGTCCCTAATCTGGCCTCGCGCATCCTGGCGCTGAACCTGCGGCGCCTGTCCGACGATTGGCTGCGCGTCCATGGTCACCGCCTGTTGCTGGCCGAGACCTTCGTCGATCCAACGCGTTTTACCGGTGCCTGTTACCGCGCCGCCAACTGGCAGGTGGTCGGCACCACGCGCGGCTTTGCGCGCTGCAACGGCCGCTATACCCCCCATGGCGAACCCAAGCAGGCACTCGTCTATCCGTTGCACCCACGCGCCCGGGCGCTGTTGTGCGCCCCCGTGCTACCCGCCCCTTGGAGCACGCCAATGCAATCCGTCACCCTGACCACGGCCCAGATGCAGGACCTGCAGCAGCGTCTGCGCGCGCTGCCCGATCGGCGCCGTCCGCGCGGTAAACGCCATCCCCAGGCCACGGTGTTGAGCATCGGCCTCGCCGCCGTACTCGCCGGCAACCGCGGCTATACCGCGCTCGCCGAGTGGGCAGCGCGCCTGACCCAGGCCCAACTCAAGCGTCTACACGCCCGCTACAATCCCCGCACCGAGCGCTTCGAGCCACCCTCCGAGCCGACCTTGCGCCGCGTCCTGCAAGCCAGCGACGTTGCCGCCATTGATGCCACCTTGAGTGACTGGCTGCTCGGCCTCGTCGCTGCCGACGATGCCGTGGCCGTCGATGGTAAGGCCCTGCGCGGGGCGGTGCGCCCCGACGGCACCCAGGTGCATCTGCTCAGCGCGTTCCTCCAAGATCAGGGCGTGACCGTGGCGCAGCGCGAGATCCCGGCCAAGACCAACGAGATCCCGGAGCTCAAACCGCTGCTCGCACCCTTGGACCTCACGGGACGGGTGGTCACCGCCGATGCGCTGCATACCCAACGCGAGACCGCGCGCTTCCTGGTCGAGGAGAAACAGGCCCACTATTTTTTCACGGTCAAAGAAAATCAGCCCACCCTCTATGCCGACCTCAGCGCCCTGACCGAGGCGCATTTCCCCCCTCTGCACCACGACCCTCGATAAGGGCCATGGGCGCCTGGAGCAGCGCCGCTTGATGGCCTCCACGGCCCTCAACGACTACGTCAACTTCCCCCACGTCGCCCAGGTCTGTCGCATCGAACGCGCCGTCACCGAACTCACGTCGGGCAAGCAACGCGACGAGACGGTGTTCGCCGTGACCAGCCTGCCACCGCAGTTGGCCGACCCGCCGCGACTCCTGCAACTCAACCGCGGCCACTGGGGCATCGAGAACCGCTCCCATTATGTCCGCGACGTCACCTTCGACGAGGATCGCTCGCGCGTGCGCGTCGGCCACGGACCGGCCATCATGGCCAGCCTGCGCAACTTCGCCATCGCCTTGGCTCGTCTGCACGGCTTTACCAATATCGCCAGCGCCCTGCGCGCCTTCGCTCACCAACCGCGCCGGGCCCTGGCCGCCATCGGCGTCTGACACCCGACGCCGCTGACGCTGACGCACGGCCGCTCCGGCGGAGGCTGGCGCTCGCCTGCGCCCGCGCACTTCCCCTTCGCGCGCCTCGCCCAACCCCGCGATCGTCTTCGCCAGATCTACCGCCCGACCGTCACCCGCGCGCTTCGCATCGCCCGAGGCCCCCGCCGCTACGTCAAGCCCCCGGACTTTGACGGGACCCTGGATACCCTGGTGTATGGCCTTGACCCCGCCCGTCCGTTACCGGAGAGCCTCTCGGTTCCGCTACGCGAATTCGGCGAAGTCCTGGAACCCACTGCCGCCCTGGCCGATGCCAAACCGACGGACCCCGCGCGGCCCTGGCTCCTCCTGATCCAGTCGCTGCCCCTCGGGACCGATCTCGACGCCACCGTCACCCACGCCTCCCGCGGCTGGTCGGCCTCACCGGCGCGGCGCTTCGAGCGTCTGTTACGCGAGACCCAGGTGCCCATCGGCCTGCTTGCCAACGGTACCCAACTGCGGCTCATGTATGCCCCGCGCGGTGAGAACGCCGGCAGCCTGACCTTCCCGGTCGCCGCCATGACTGAGATCGCCGGGCGCCCAATCGTGGGCGCCTGCCACATGCTGCTCAAGCGTTCCCGGCTGCTGGCCGGACCGGCGTTTGAACGTCTGCCGGCGGTGCTCGCCAAAAGCCGCGACTACCAGAGCCTGGTGTCGACCCGGCTCTCCGGTCAGGTGCTGGAGGCACTCTACGACCTGTTGCGCGGCTTCCAGGCCGCCGACGAGCGCGCCTACGGCGAACTACTCAAGGACGTGCTCGCCCGCGACCCCAACAGCGTCTACGCCGGCTTGCTCAACGTCCTGCTGCGTCTGGTGTTCCTGCTCTACGCCGAGGACCGCGGCCTGATGCCCGGCTCACCGCTCTATGTGCAGCACTATTCGGTGCATGGCCTGTTCGAGAAGCTTCGCACCGACGCCCAGAACTACCCTGACACCATGGATCATCGCTATGGCGCCTGGTCCCGGTTGCTCGCCCTGTTCCGCGCCGTCCACGGCGGCTGCCACCACCCCCAACTCCAGATCCCGGCGCGCCAGGGCTACCTCTTCGACCCAAAACGCTTCCCCTTCCTCGAAGGAGGGGCAGGCGCCATCCCACTCGTCGCCGATGGCGTAATCTGGCGCGTGCTCGACCGGCTCTTGATGCTCGGCGGTGAACGCCTCTCCTACCGCACCCTGGCTGTGGAGCAGATCGGCAGCGTCTACGAAACCATCATGGGCTTCCGACTGGAGGTCGCCGGCGGTCCTACCATCGCGCTCAAGCCGCCAAAAAAGCACGGTGCCCCGCCGGCGGTGAACCTGACCGACCTGCTCGCGCAGAAGCCGGCCAACCGCGCCAAATGGCTCAATGAGGCGGCCGATCAGAAGCTCGACGCCAAGGCCGCCAAGGCGCTGAAAGAGGCCGCTAACCTTGATGACCTGCTCGCCGCTTTGGAGCGGCGCATCCACCGGGGTGCCACGCCGAGCCTGGTCGCCAAGGGCGCGATGGTCTTGCAACCCTCCGACGAGCGCCGCAAGAGCGGGTCCCATTACACCCCGCAAACGCTCACCGAGCCCATCGTTCTGCGCACCCTGGCGCCGGTGCTCGCCCAGCTCGGCGCTGGTTCAGACCTTGGCCCCACCCCGGACCAGATCCTGAACCTCAAGGTCTGCGACCTGGCAGTCGGCTCCGGCGCCTTCCTGGTGGCCGCCTGCCGCGCCCTGGGTGATGCCCTGGTCACGGCCTGGCACACCCACGACCAGTTGCCCCCGATCCCCCTGGACGAGGACGAGGTCCTGCTCGCCCGCCGACTGGTCGCCCAGCGCTGCCTTTACGGCGTGGACAAGAACCCGATGGCCGCGGACCTGGCCAAGCTCTCGCTGTGGCTCGCGACCCTGGCCCGGGACCACCCATTTACCTTCCTCGATCACAGCATCCGTGCCGGTGACTCGCTGGTGGGTCTCAGCCGCCGTCAGATCGAGGACTTCCACTGGAAGCCCGAGCCGCATCCGACCTTCGGGCAGGAGATCATCGGCCGGCGCCTGAAGGCCGAGACCGCGGTCCGGCGCGAGATCCTGGAGGCCGGCGATGACCTGGACCCCCGGCTCAAGGCGCAGAAGCTCGCGACCGCCGATGAGGCGTTGGAACTGGTGCGGCTGGTCGGGGATCTCGTCATCGCCGCCTTCTTCGGGGCGGACAAGGACAAGGCGCGCGACCTCAAGCGCGACGCCCTGCGGGCCGAACTGACCCACAAGCTCCAAGCCGGGAACCTGATGAACCTGCCGGATGCGCCGGCGCTGGACCTGCGCGGCGGGGCCAAGCCGCTGGTGCCGTTTCACTGGGAGATCGAGTTTCCGGAGGTCTTTCAGCGTGATGGCAAAGGGTTCGACGCCATCCTCGGAAACCCGCCATTCGCCGGCAAGAACACCCTGATCCAAGGCACCCGCGACGGCTACCTCGACTGGCTCAAGGTCCTGCACCCGGAGTCTCACGGCAATGCCGACCTTGTCGCCCACTTCTTCCGCCGGGCCTTCGACCTCCTACGCCCGGATGGCTGTTTCGGACTCATTGCCACCAACACCATAGGGCAGGGCGACACCAGGTCCACCGGGCTGCGCTGGATTCGCACGCACGGCGGTAGCATTTACTGGGCGCGCAAGCGCTACAAGTGGCCGGGCGAGGCGGCCGTGATCGTCAGTGTCATCAATGGTATTCGCGGGGCCTGGAGCGAGGATGTTGAACTGGACGGCAAGCAGGTCCCGACGATCACGGCCTACCTATTCCACGCGGGAAGCGATGAAGACCCAAAGCGGCTTGAGGCAAATGCCAATAAGAGCTTCCAGGGTAGCATCGTGCTTGGCATGGGTTTTACTTTTGATGACACCGACACCAAGAGTGTCGCGTCACCCATTGCCGAGATGTATCGTTTGATCCAACACGACCCTCGGAATTCCGAGCGGATATTTCCATATATTGGCGGTGATGAGGTCAATGAATCGCCCACTCATGCCCATCATCGCTACGTGGTCAACTTTGAAGATTTTCCTCTGCGGCGAGATGACTTGGGAGAAACCTGGACAGGGGCAGATGAGTCACGGCGTAAGAAATGGCTATGCATGGGCATCGTGCCAGCGGATTATCCTGGACCGGTGGCAATGGATTGGCCAGACTTACTTGATATCGTGGAGCGGAAGGTGAAACCAGAGCGTGATGCACAAAATCGCAAAGCACTACGTGAGCGATGGTGGCAATACGCCGAGAAGCGTCCTGGACTTGTTACAGCTCTTCGCGCACTGGAGCGGGTGCTGATCATTGCACGGACAAGTAAACACTTTGCCCTATCATGGTCATCCCCGGTGTTTGTATACAGTGAGAACCTGGTTGTGATTACGCTTGAAACTCCAGCTGGTTTTGCCGTAATGCAATCAAGTGTTCAAGAAGTATGGATGAAGTTTACATCGTCTACGCTGGAAGATCGCCAGGGTTATCGCCCATCCGACTGCTTTGAAACCTTCCCCTTCCCGGACTGTTAAGACGTCGACCCTGCCCTGGAGTCTGTCGGCCGCGCCTATGACACTTTCCTTGCCGACCTGATGGTCCGCAACAACGAGGGCCTGACCAAGACCTACAACCGCTTCCACGACCCCGACGAGTCCTCGCCCGACATCCAGCGGCTGCGCGAGTTGCACGCCGCCATGGACCGCGCCGTACTCGACGCCTACGGCTGGACCGACATCCCCACCGACTGCGACTTCTTCTTGGAGTGGGAAGACGAGGACGACGCGGAGACCGCTGGCCCGGCGTCCGGTGGGCGAGGCGGGAATGGCCGCAAGAAGCCTTGGCGCCTGCGCTGGCCCGACGCGATCCGCGACGAGGTCCTCGCCCGCCTGCTGGCCCTCAACGCCGAGCGGGCCGCCGAAGAAGAACAGGCCGGACTCGTCGCGGCGTCGGCTGGGAAAGGCGCGGCTGGTAAGGCCGGTCCGCGCCGCAAGGCGCGCGGAGCAGGGACTTTAGATTTGTTCGACTGACTCGGACTGGGGGATACTGGATGATAGCTCCCAACCCCAAACAATATATCGTGCCCCATGTGGCAACATGAAACTATATCTGGGGATTCCCTGGGACGAGGCAGACGATACCCTGTAAACCATGCCGACCTGCGCATCTCCTCGGAATGCTCGGTTTCTGCAGCGATATCTCAACTCGCGCGTGCCTTGAGAACGACCAACACTGGCAGAACTTACCAAAATGGTAGATACTCTTAGAAAGCGCCCGTGGACACCGCCCCCAGACCCAGGGCAATCGCATCAGATAATTAGCAATTACTGTTAGACGAAACACGAGGATCACGTGACAATCCACTGACTTTTCTGTCTTGTGGAGTGGCGACGATGTGCGAAACAACCCTGGATCGGTCGCTGGCCGGGCATTTTTCCGCGCTGGAAGACCCGCGCTGCCCGATCAAGCGCCACCACAACCTGATCGACATGATCGTCATCGCCATTGCGGCAACGCTCTGCGGCGCGGACGGCTGGGTGGCCATCGCGCAGTTCGGACGCACGAAACGGCCGTGGTTTGCGCAGTTTCTGGAGTTGCCCAAGGGCATCCCGGCCCACGACACGTTCGGGCGGGTGTTCGGGTTGCTGGCGCCGGAAGCATTCGAGACGTGCTTTCGCGCTTGGGTGGCGTCGATTCGTGAAGTGATCCCCGGCGAGATCATCGCCATCGACGGCAAGACGCTGCGCCGCTCCCACGATCGGGCCAAGGGTCTGGCCGCGCTGCACGTGGTCAGCGCGTGGGCGACGGCCAACCGCGTCGTCCTTGGGCAAGTCGCCACCGACGCGAAGTCCAACGAGATCACGGCGATCCCGCAGTTGCTGGCGTTGCTGCGTCTCCAAGGCTGCATCGTCACCATTGATGCAATGGGCTGTCAGACCAAGATCGCCGAGCAGATCATCGAGCAGGGGGCCGACTACGTGCTGGCGCTCAAGGGCAACCAGGGCACGCTGGCCACCGAAGTCGAGGAGGCGTTTATCGATGCCGACGCGCGGGATTACGCGGGGGTCGACACGCAGATGCACGAAACCCACGAGCATGGCCATGGACGGGTGGAGACCCGCCGCTACCGGACCTTGGGTGATCTCTCCGGCGTACCGCGCAGCGCCCTGTGGAAGGGCATGAACATGATCGGCATGGTCGAGTCGCAGCGCGAAGTCGCTGGCAAGATCACCCGCGAAACTCGCTTCTACATCGGCAGTATCGCCACCGACGTGGCCCGCTTCGCCCGTGCCGTGCGTGATCACTGGGGCGTGGAGAACGATCTGCATTGGAGTCTCGATGTGGCCTTCCGCGAGGATGACTGCCGCGTGCGCGAACCGGGCGCCCGCGAGAACCTGGCCGTACTGCGCCACATCGCGCTGACGCGGCTGAAGAACGACAACACCAAGCTCGGCATCAAGAACAAACGCTTGAAGGCCGGTTGGGATGAACGCTACTTGACGAAGCTGCTTTTTGAAGCACCGGATGCCAAGCCAAAAACACGTGTATCAGATTCTCCGAATATTAGTGTAGCGTGATGCGATTGCCCTGCCCCCAGACCCTCTACCCGAGGGTGAGCGTGCACGCAGGATTCCGGGGGGGCCGATTTATGATCTGACAACGGTGCAGCATCTGGCGCAACGCGGCCCTATTTTTCTGGCCAGTGACCGTTGCGAGAAGAAGGTCGAGGCATTGGAGTGGGATACTGACGATATCGTAAATCTCATCGCCGCCTTGTGTCCGAAAGATTACCGGAACTCCGAGTGGTGCGAGGGGCGTAGCCGCAAAGTGATCGATGCGGATGTCTATGCGTTACATTACGATCATATCGAGGCGTGTCGCAGCGTCCCTTGGCGGCACCCGCAATATTACCTCAAATTCGGCTTTCGCCATGACGATCCTCGTATGACCGTTTGGGTGATGAGCTGCCATCTATCATCATGAGACTGCCATGAACCAGCATCCGAGCCTGTGTCCGATGTGCGACGAAGGTCAGCTTATCGAACACACCCATGACCGCCAGGACGAGATCGACGGTTACGGCTTTACCATCCGCGGACTTGTGCATTCGCTCTGCGATCACTGCGGCGAGTACATCGTAGCGCCCGAGCAGTCGCGCCAGAACAAGCGGACGATCATCGAAGCCCGTTACCAGGCCACCGTTGAGCGTGACCAAGCGGAGCGCCTGAGCCCGCCTGACATTCTGCGTATTCGCAAGGAATTGGGTATCACTCAGGCACAGGCAGCGCGCGTCTTTGGCGGTGGGCCTAGTGCTTTTTCTAAATACGAGCACGGTGACGTGGCGCCGTCCGAGGGTATGGAGAGGCTTCTGCACCTGGCCGACAGGGTGCCGGAGGCGGCCAATTGGCTGCTGCGTCGCGCGGGGTTACCCGCCAAGTACCAGATGGAGCCGCCATTGACTCATGCCAAAGTCCCTGCCGCTTCGGAACTCGCGGCAGAACGATATCAGGTATCGCCTGGCCTATCTTACCGCGTCGCACTGCCCGACTGGATGAGAACCAGGGAATCGAAGCTGCATGCCGATACTTTTAGCTACACCATCGGGAAGGCCGCCAACGATTCCGGGGCGCCCGATCTCGATCTAGCCTTGAGCTGATCCAGCGAGTACAGCCATGCGTCCCAGCATCATTCAGCTCAGGCAACTGGTCTTCAAGAGCATCCACGTCGAAGCCGTTGAACCAGCGGCCGACGCGCCTCCCGGCGACGCGACGAACTTCGACTTCGACGGTACCACCTTTCGTGTCGAGTTGGGGAGCGAGGCACTGCCGAACGCCGAAGATGACAGCGACCCAGGCGTCTTCGTCGTGATGCTTCGTATCGCGATCGACAACCAGGAGGGCAAGCCCGCGCCTTACCTCTTCGACATCACCGCGCTGGGCCTGATCGAAATCGATCGCAAGATCGATAAGGAAAAGCGCAGCGACCTCGCCGCCGTGAATGGCGCCAGCCTCATTTATGGGGCTATTCGCGAACTTGTCACTACGCTGACGGCCCGCAGTACCGCCGGATCATTTGTCTTGCCTACGATGGATTTCCGGGAGCATTTGTCTGCCAAGGGCAACGCGAGCCAAGACAACTAAAAGGGATGAAGGATGAGGGATGAAGGAAAGATGAAGGATCTTCTTTCATCCCTCATCCTTCATCCCTCATCCTTTATTCAGAGGGGTGGTCCTTGACGAACACGATGGATTCCACGCAGGTTCGCGGTCAACTCGTCGAGGCGCTGCGCCTCGACCTGATCGGCCCCGACAACGACCACGCCTTCGCTCACGAGCTGTTACCCGAGTCGCCGACCCGCTGGTATCTGACCGGCTTCCTGGTGCCATGCCATGCCCCGGAGGAGCAGCGCACCGATCTCCAAGAGGCCGAACAGCTCGATGCCGGCGGAGACATCGATGCCGACGAGGGTGCGCCGCCGGATCGCGCCGCGGCCGGCAAGAGCTACCTGCCGTCCTCGCTCGGACTCTCGGTGCTGGTGGCGCCGGGTGTCGACCGTCTGGAGGCCGTCGTGGTGTGGGGCGATTATGGGTTTGAAGGGGCGGCGGAAGAGCCACCGCCCGAACCGGACGCCCAGGCGCAGGAGCAAGCAGAAGAGCCGCCCGTTGCCGCGGGGACACCGGCGCAGTCGCCGCGGGGTTACCGCCGTACGCCATGCACGCAGACACTCGATCTTGTGCTACCGGCTGCCGGCTCGGCCCCCGTCAAGTTGGCCGTTCCGAACAGTCGTGGCCTGGTGCTGGTGGCAACCAGTCGGGCGGTTCCCGCAGCGACGTCACTGCCCGCCGGGACCCTCTCGGTCGCGGTGTTCCTGGTCAACGAGCGCCTGCCCAATCCGGATCACGGCTATCGCTCCTTCGCCTTTCAGGCGGGTCTCACACTGCGCTCGGCGGTGCCCTTCGTGGCGCGCCCCGATCTGCGCGGGTCCGGCAACGGTGAATTGACCGAGGAATGGGATGCCCGGGTCGGCGATCTCCAGTATCGCGATCTCTACGAGTACGCCGTCGGGCATGGGGTAGCGGCCAAGGCCACCCTGACCGAGGGTGATCGGTGCTGTGAGGCGGCGAGCGACTGGTTGCCGAGTGCGCAGGTCGAGCGTGTCGAGCCGGCCGCGCTGCCCTTGGTCGAACTGGGGATGGAGACCCTAGCCGACCTGCAGGACGGCAATGATGCCGCCACCAAGCTCTCGCCCCTGGTCGAGCAGTATCGGACCTGGATCGGGGTCCAGCGTCAGAAGTGCACCGGTTTGACCAAACGGCAGGCCATCACGGCAACAGAGCTGCTGGATGCGGCCGAGCACGCCGCCAGTCGTATCGCCGCGGGGATCAGCTTGCTTGCCGATCCCGAGGTCTTGACGGCCTTCCGGATCGCCAACCGCGCCATGGCGGCGGCGGCGCGGCGACGCAATGCCCAGTCCTGTGGCCAACCCCCCGCCCAGGTGCCAGCGCCCCGCTGGTACCCCTTCCAACTCGCCTACATCCTGCTCACCCTGCGCGGCGTCGCGGACCATACGCACGGCGATCGTGAAGTGGTGGACCTGCTGTTCTTCCCCACCGGCGGCGGCAAGACCGAAGCCTATCTGGGGTTGGCGGCATTCATCCTGGTGCTGCGGCGGCTGCGTCATCCGGGACTGCGTTCCGCCGGGGTCAGTGTGCTGATGCGCTACACCCTGCGGCTGCTGACGCTCGACCAGATGGGGCGCGCCGCGACCCTGATCTGTGCCCTGGAACTGGAGCGCGAAGCCGATGAACGCCTGGGGCCCTGGCCCTTTGAGATCGGACTCTGGGTCGGCAAGGCCGCGACACCCAATCGGATGGGCTGGAAAGGCTACGACGGCCCCGGCAAGGAAGAGACCGCTTATCTGCGAACGAATCGGTACAAGCGTGATCCCAAACGTTATTCACGACCGATTCCACTGGAGAACTGCCCCTGGTGCGGTGCCGAGCTGGCGCCCGATTCCTTCCGTCTGGCGCCCAACCCCAACCAGCCGCTCAACCTCGAGGTGCGCTGTATCGACCACGGGTGCGAGTTTTCGGCCGAGCGGGGCTTACCCATCATCGCGGTCGACGAGCCGATCTATCGACGCCTCCCGGGACTGCTGATTGCCACCGTCGACAAGTTCGCCAGTCTGCCCTGGACGGGCGAGACCGGGGCCTTGTTCGGGCGCATCGAGCGCTACGACCAGGACGGTTTCTACGGTCCCTGTGCGCCCGGCGGCAGGCCCTTTGGCGGGCGCCTGCCGCCGCCCGATCTCATCATCCAGGACGAGTTGCACCTCATCTCAGGGCCGTTGGGGACCATCGCGGGGCTCTATGAGACGGCGATCGACGCCCTGGCGACCTGGACCATCAATGACGAGTCCGTGCGGCCGAAGATCATCGCGAGTACGGCCACCGTCCGCCGGGCCGAGCGCCAGATCCGGGCGCTGTTTGGTCGTCCCCGGGTGGAGGTCTTTCCGCCGCCGGGACCGGACCGCCGCGACTCCTTCTTTGCCGTGACCAGGCCCGCGCGTGAGGTCCCGGCGCGGCTCTATGTCGGGGTCGCCGCCCAGGGACGCAGCCTCAAGGTCCTGTTGCTGCGCAGTGCGCTCGCCTTGCTGTCCGCCGGTCAACGTCAGTGGGACGCGGCGGGCGGGAAGAAGGGAACGCCGAATCCCGCCGATCCCTACATGACGCTGCTGGGCTATTTCAACAGTCTGCGCGAGTTGGGCGGTACGCGCCGGATCGTCGAGGATGAGGTACGGGCCCGCCTGTCCCAGTATGGGATGCGCCGCCGGCGGGAGCCCGCTGATGGCCTCTTTGTGAATCGGAGCATCGCCTACGAGGTGCTGGAACTGACTTCGCGCGTCTCCACGGGCGAGGTGGCGGCCACCAAGCGCCGCCTGGCCCTGCCGTTCCAGGAGAAGGAGCGCGTGGACGTTGCCTTGGCCACCAACATGATCTCGGTGGGACTGGATATCCTGCGGCTCGGGTTGATGGTGGTGCTCGGCCAGCCCAAGACCAGCGCCGAATATATCCAGGCGACCAGTCGCGTCGGACGTGATCGCGCCCACCCCGGGCTGGTGGTCACCCTGCTCAATATCCATAAGGCGCGCGACCGCTCCCATTACGAGCGCTTCGCTGGCTATCACGCGGGCTTTTATCGCGCGGTGGAGGCCACCAGTGTCACGCCATTTTCGCCGCGGGCCCTGGACCGCGCCCTGGCGGGTGCCCTGGTGTCGCTGGCCCGTCAAGGGGATGCGTTGATGACCCCACCCCAGGGGGCGGAGCAAATCCTTGGCCGGCGGACCTCGCTTCAATCGGTGGCCGAGTGGTTTGCCGAGCGCGCCCGTGACCATGATCTCGACCAAGCGCCAGCCGCGGCCCAACAACTGCACGACCAGGTCCTGCACGGCTGCGAGGACCTGCTCGATGCCTGGAGCCGGATCGCCGAGGACATGCGCGCGACCAACACCAGGTTTCAGTACCAGCAATGGGAAATGGCGGGCGCCGCGCGTTTACTCTATGACCTCCTTGACCCGGACCTGCCCACGCTGCAGGAGGTGCGCCAGCGCTTTCGCGCCAATCGCTCGATGCGCGACGTGGAGCCCAGCGTGGAACTCACGGTCAGGAACCTGGATGCCTGGAGGAACAGGCCATGACAAAACCGACACTGCGCGCCAGCCAAGTGATCACGACCTTCGGACCGGGCGCCATGGTGGACCTGCCGGACGCCTCGGTCCTGATCGCCGGTCTGGATCATTGGCAGTACGACCCGAGCCAGTTGGCCGTGATCGACGAGCCGCGGCTCCTGACCAAGCTCGCCGACCAATTGGGCCGGTCCGGCCTGACCCTGCGCGCACCGCCCCCGGCCAGTGACAGGCCGCAGGGATTCCGCCCGGATATCGTCGCCTGGCGTTTTCCCGAGTGGTTCATCGTCCAGGACGCGGAGCTGACGGCGGCGGGCCACCGGCGCCGTCGCCTCGTACACGCGAATGCACTCGACGGGGGACGGTTCCGGGGCGACGACCGCAAGAACAAGAGCGTCGTGCCGATACGCTTCGTGCACGCCTGCATCATGGGGCACATCGGCGACATCGACTGGCCGGCCTTTGTGCATGGCACGGCCGGGTGTCACCGTGAACTCTGGATCGAGGAGCGCGGCACCAGCGGTGACCTGGACGCGGTCTTCATCATCTGTGCCTGCGGTGAGTCCCGCTCCGTGAGTCAGGCGGCGCGCCGGGACCTGAAAGCACTCGGCCACTGCAACGGGGATCGGCCCTGGCTCGGCGCCGGGAACCGCGAGCCCTGCGGCGAACTGAATCGCTTGCTGACCCGGACCGCGTCTCACGCCTACTTTGCGCAACTGATGTCGGTGATCTCGATTCCGGACACCCGCAGTCCCGTGGACGAGGTGGCCCGGTCGCTGTGGGACGATTTTCTGAGTGATGTGGAGACCCTCGCGGAGCTGCAGAAGGTCCGGATGAGGCCCACCCCGGCGGCCAGGCTCGCGGGGATCGACGACGCGGCGGTCATGGCCTCGATTGACCGGATACGCAATGGTGCGAGCGGCTCCCCGCGCAGCGTCAAAGAGGTCGAATTCGAGGCTTTGACCGAGGCGAAGGACGAGCTTGGCAGCGATAAGCCTGGCGGGCATTTCTACGCCCGCACCCTGCCTGCGGCGCACTGGCAAGGCCCGGCGACCCAGTCAATCGAACGGGTCGTGCTGGTCCATCGACTGCGCGAAGTCGTTGCCCAAGTCGGCTTCACGCGCTTTGAGGCGGCCGGGCCGGACATCGACGGTGAACTCGACCTCGGGGTCAAATCCGCCGCGCTGGCGGCGGATGCGTCCTGGCTGCCGGCCGTCGAAAACCACGGTGAAGGGATCTTCCTCCAGTTCAAGGCCGAGCTGATCGACACCTGGCTGAAACGGCAAGCCGTGATCGACCGGGGCACCGTCCTCCAGGCGGGGTTTGCACTTTGGAAGCGCGACCATGAGCAATCCAACCGCGAATTTCCCGGCCTGCCCTATATCCTGCTCCACTCGCTCTCCCATCTGTTGTTGACCGCCGTCTCGTTGGAATGCGGCTACCCGGCCTCGTCCCTGCGCGAGCGCGTCTACGCCAGACCAGGGCGTTACGGCATCCTGATCTACACCGGTTCACCGGATGCAGAAGGGATCCTTGGGGGACTGGTCCAGGCCGGCCGCGATACGCCCAGGCACCTGCGCCGTGCCATTGAATTGGCGGCGCTGTGCTCGAACGACCCGGTGTGCGCCTACCACCATCCGGCCCTGCATGACCATCAGCCGCTCAACGGCGCGGCCTGCCACGGTTGCCTGCTCATCGCCGAGACCTCCTGCGAACAGCGCAATGAGTTCCTGGACCGCGCACTGGTGACAGCCACGGTGGGTGCGCTCGGTGCGGAGTTTTTCGGGTCCTGAGGCTGGTCCTGCTAGAGGCCCTCCGGGGCGGCCGACGGGACAGCGCGCCGCACGGCGTCCAGCCGCTCCGGGTCGAGCCCGGCGGTGCGCCGGTCGGCGTGACAGAGTGCGCCGCGGAATCCCAGGTAATCAGGCCCCAGGGGCAGCAGGGCAGGGATGTCGGCAAGCCGTAGGGCCCCGGCGAGTCCGCACAGGAGACCCAGAGACCGGGCCTGGGTGACAAAGGCCCGCAGCACATCGGGACCCAAATGATCGAGCAGCCCGCCGGCCGCCTTGTCCGCGGTGTCGAGCATGACCCCGGCGCAACCGGCCGCGGCGAAGGGGCGCAGGTCGCGCAGGTCGGGGGCGCGGTCGGCAAACAGGACTACGACGATGGCGCAGGTCTGAGCGAGGTCGGCGATGGCCGGCAGGCAGGCTGCGCGGTGGTCCTTCGTGAAGAGGCCGACCTTCACATAGTCGACCCTGGTGGCGGCGGTGGTGCGGATCAGGTCGCGGGTCAGTTCGGCGTCGGCGGGCAGGTCGCCGATGGTGGCGCTGACCGGGCGGCGGGCGGCGACCCGGGTGAGGATCGCGCGGATCTGCTCGCAGGGCAGGGCGCCCAGGGCCCCGCGTGCCGGGTCCTTGAGGTCGATGAGGTCGGCGCCGCCGCGGATTGCCTGCTCGGCCTCAAGCGTGTCGGTCACACTGGCCAGCAGTCGGGTCATGGCAGGGCCCCGCCGGACTGATGGGCCGCTACCCGCTGCATCAGCCAGTCCCATGCCTCCTGTTCCCGGGGGCCGGCGGTCTTCTGCATGGCGATGCTCAGGTAGGCGATGTCCTGGCTGACCTGCGCCGCCGGCAGCCGGTCGAGCCGGCTTACCAGGATGGCCAACTCCAGCACGGCCCCTTGGGCGCGGTTGAAGCCCTGGAAGGGGCCGTGGGTCTGCTCCAGGACCGGGCGGCAGAGCAGGCGCGGGCGCTCCGGGTCGTCCTCGAGCGTCTCCAGTTCCAGTTCGGTATGGGCCAGGGCGTCCGCCAGGCGCGGTGCGGCGACGCGCTGGGTGTCGACCAGGGGCCAGTCCGTGCGCCCGGTCAGGCAGCCGGCGAAGATGCGCACGTCATCGGTGTAGTTGACTACCGCGCTGCGGCCGGCGAGCAGGAAGTCGAGCGTGGTGGAGGGCCGGAAGGGGGCGATGACCAGGTGCGGCCCCGCGCGGCGGATGCCCATGGGGGCGCAATGGGTGCGCCCGTCCGGGTGGCGGGTGGTGACGATGACTTCTTGGATCATGGTGAGGTCCTGATCGCGGTCCTACGTGGGGCTATGGGGGTCGATGCCGACGCTCGGGGCTGGTGCCCGGCGTTCCCAGGGTCAGCGTTTACCCTGGAAAGAGCAGTTTGGCCGCAAATGAACGCTAAAGGACGCAAATAATCAAGGGTATGGCCAGCGCCGCCCGCGCACCGGCGGTATTTAGCATGGCCGCCACGCGCAGATTTATTTGCGTATATTTGCGTTCATTTGCGGCTAATCATTCTTTCTTGGCTTACGGGTCGGCCCGACCGGGTCGCAGTGCTCCAGATCCGTCGGCCCCGGCGGCAGGACGCAACCCCAGCGCAGGGGCTGGTCCTGGACATAGCGCTTGCCGAGCTGGTGGGCAATCTGGGCGCGGGCCAGTTCTACGCCCAGATAAAAGGCGTGGCCGGCGTCCTCTTGCACCCCCAGGTGAGGATAGAAAGCGAAGGGGTCGTCGAAGCTGTGCAGGCCGTCGCGGTTGAAGCAGTGGATGCCCTCGCTGCTCACCTGGATGCGGTAGTTAGGGTCGCGGATAGCGGCGGCCAGCTCGCGGATGTCCGGCAGGCTCGCCGGGAAGGGGTTGCGTTCGTGGATGGCGGTCAGGCCGCCGTCGATCTGTTTGGGCAGGCTGCCCTCCTGGCGTGCCCAGTGCATGATGCGGCGCGCCCGGTCGGCCTCGCGCACCGCGCTGCGGCAGTGGGCGCTGACCTGGGTGGTCAGGATGTTGCCGATCTCAAGCTCGGAGACCAGGCCCATGAGGATGGCGGTGATGCCGGTGGTGTCGGCCTCGGTGAGTTCGGTCAGGTTGCCCAAGCCCATCATGATCTGCGCCCCTGGGTAGGCCCGGCGCAGACTGTGATAGCGCACCAGCGAGTCGGCGAAACCGAAATGGATGGGGTCCAGGATGGGGTCGGCCAGGTAGGGCCGGCCGCGCGCCTCCAGGTGCGCCATGGCCCGCTCCAGGGAGGGCAGGTCGCCCGGTTGGCTCGGCACCAGCACCGGGCAGGCGGCGACCTGGTCCGCGATCCAGAGGTTGTCCTCATTGAGGCTCAGCAGGAAATCCGCCCCGGCCTGGCCGCCGGCCAGGAGCTCCGCGGACTGCATGGAGTCCACGCTGACCAAGTGGCCGGCCTCCTTCAGGGCGCGCACGCTCGCGTCCAGGTGCGCGAAGGGGGTGTCCGGCAGGCCGCCCAGATCGATCACGTCGGCGCCGTCGGCGCGCAACCGGGCGGCCCGCGCCAGGATCGCCGGGACGTCCAGACGCGGGGCATCGACGATCTCGGCGAAGATGCGGACACTGTGGGCGCTGAGGTCCGGCCGCCGACCGGCGAGGCCGAAATAACCGGGCAGGTCCATCAGTTCCTCGGGTCCGCGCTCGACCGGGATGCCGAAGTGCTCAGAGAGTGCCGCCAGGTCCCCACGGCAGCGCCCGGGGATGATGATCCGGTCGGCCCCGGCGGTATCGTCGAGCCGCCGCCGGATCATGTCCGCGGTCATCAAGGCGGCGACCTTGACCCCGAGCTGGCGCACCGTCCAGGTGGTATCGCCCAGGTCCAGCCCCTCCAGGACGCGCCGCAGGGGCCGCTCGGCGAGTTGGCCGGTCAGGAACAGGAGGTGCCCACTCATGGGGGCAGCGCCAGGGCGGCCGCCAAGGCAGCGACGCTGTCGACCACCGTCGTGTACTCGAAGCCGCGCAGGCGCTCGACATTCTCCAGGTCGATGCGGCGCGGATAGACCATGACCTGGCCGCCCGGGGCCTCGGTCTGCATGGCGGGGGCGGTGTCGCACGCAAAGACGATACTCGGGACCCGGCACTTGCCGGCCTGGGCGTAGATATTGGTCACCAGGGTGTCGGAGATCCCGCAGACCATCTTGGCGACGGTGTTGGAGGTGGCGGGGGCGATCACCAGGCGGGAATAGATGCCCTGGTAGAAGCGCGCGACTGGGGGGGCGCTGGCCGCGCCGTCGCGATAGCAAGTGATGCGTTCACGCAGGCGCTTGAGGTCGACCCCGTACATGACCAGCACCTCGGCCGCCGCACGGGTCAGAAAGAGGTCCACGTCGGTGCGCGACTCGACCAGCGCCAGGCATTCGCCAAGGAAATGGCCGGAGCCGGTGATGGCCCAGGCGAGTCGGGGGGTGGCAGGGTGCTGCATCGTGGGGCCTGGGGTCCTGGGTGGGGGGAGGAATGAAGCCGCTGTCGCCAGGTGGATCTGCGCTACAGGTGTGACCCACCGGCGCCGGGGACCATAAGCCAAACAGCGCCGCCCGCACAAGCCCCGCGCGTGCGGCCGGGCCGGTCGCCGGATGGGTAGAGCGCAGCGAAACCCATCATTGACGCTGATAACGCGCCTGTCTCAGCGTCGATCGTCTCTTGGTGACACTTGTTGCATAATCGGCACAGGTCGCAGGTCCGCACAGCGGACCCTACGGCACCGTAGGGTCCGCTGTGCGGACCGCTCGCCACCCGCTGCGCCCCGCCCCCCGGCACCCGGCTGACCGGTCCGGTCCTTGCAAAGGACAGGCACCAGCCGCGCATCGATCCCTCAAGAGCCACCGGTATGTCGAACTCCGCCGCCGCCGATCCCGCACCCGACCACGCGGGTCAGGTCGGCCCCATCATCGCGGCCCACCGTGACCGGCCCGGCGCCATGCTGCCCATTCTGCACGCGATCCAGCGACACCTGGGCTGGGTCCCGGGCGCGGCAGTGCCGCTGATCGCCAACGCACTCAACTGCTCCCGGGCCGAGGTCCAGGGGGTGCTCGACTTCTATCACGACTTCCGCCGCGCCCCGCCCGGCCGGCATGTGCTGCAGCTCTGCCGGGCCGAGTCCTGTCAGGCGCTGGGCGGTTTGGCGCTGGAGGCCCACGCCCGTGCCGTCCTTGGTCTGGATTACTACCAGACCAGCGCGGACGGCGCCCTGACGCTGGAGCCGGTCTACTGCCTAGGCAACTGCGCCTGCTCGCCCGCCGTACGGGTCGATGACGAGATCCTGGGGCGCGTGGACCAGGAGCGATTCGACGCGCTGATCGCCGGACTGCGCGGCGTCGGGGCCACGGCATGACCGCGACCCAACCCCAGCGGGTCTATGTGCCGGGCGATTCCGGCGCCCTGTCGGTGGGCGCGGACCAGGTCGCGCGGTCGCTTCAGATCGAGGCGCAGCGGTGCGGCCTGCCGATCGAACTGGTGCGCAACGGGTCGCGCGGGCTCTATTGGCTGGAGCCGCTGGTGGAGGTCGAGACCCCGGCCGGACGCATGGCCTATGGCCCGGTCCGGGCACAGGATGTACCCGACCTGTTCGCGGCCGGCTTTTTGAGCGGCGAACCCCACCGCCTGGGCCACGGCCTCACCGCCCTGATGCCCTATCTGGCCGGCCAGGAGCGCCTCACCTTCGCCCGGGTGGGGCTGACCGACCCCCTGAGCCTCGACGACTACCAGGCGCATGGCGGTTTCGCCGGGCTCAAGCGCGCCATCGGACTTGAGCCCGCTGCGATCGTGCAGGAAGTGACCGACTCCGGCCTGCGCGGGCGCGGCGGCGCCGCCTTTCCGACCGGGATCAAGTGGGCCACGGTCCGCGATGCGCCACTCACGCCCAAGTATGTCGTCTGCAACGCGGACGAGGGCGACTCCGGCACCTTCTCGGACCGCATGTTGATGGAGGGCGACCCCTATTGCCTGATCGAGGGGACCACCATCGCCGCTCTGGCGGTGGGGGCGACCCAGGGCTATATCTATTCCCGCTCCGAATACCCCCACGCCTTCCGGATCATGGAGACGGCCATCGCCCGGGCGCGGGCGGCGGGGTTTCTGGGGCCGGACCTGCTCGGTTCCGGCCGCAGCTTCGAGTTGGAACTGCGCATGGGCGCCGGGGCCTATATCTGCGGCGAGGAGACCGCCATGCTGGAGAGCCTGGAGGGCAGGCCCGGCCTGGTCCGCTTCAAGCCGCCCCTGCCGGCCATTGCCGGGCTCTTCGGTCGCCCGACCGTCATCAACAATGCCATGAGCCTGGCCTCGGTCCCGATCATCCTGGCCCAAGGCGCCGCCTTCTATCGCGACTATGGCGTGGGCCGCTCACACGGGACCCTGCCCTTCCAATTGGCGGGCAATATCCGCCACGGCGGCCTGGTGGAGAAGGCCTTCGGGTTGACCTTGAATGAGATGCTCTACGATTATGGCGGCGGGTCCGCCAGCGGCCGACCCATTCGCGCGGTGCAGGTAGGCGGGCCGCTGGGGGCCTATGTCCCCGAGTCCCAATTCGACATCCCCCTGGATTACGAGGCCTATGCGAAGATCGGGGCCATGATCGGACACGGCGGCATCGTCGTCTTTGACGATACGGTGGATATGGCGCGCATGGCCCGCTACGCCATGGAATTCTGCGCCCACGAGTCGTGCGGCAAGTGCACTCCCTGTCGCATCGGCTCGCGGCGCGGGGTCGAGGTCATCGACCGCATCATCGCCGGCCAGGCGCGGGCCGCCAACCTCGCCCTGCTCGAGTCTCTGTGCGATACGATGCTCAATGGTTCACTGTGCGCATTGGGGGGCATGGCGCCCTATCCGGTGCAGTCGGCGCTACGGCACTTCCCGGAGGACTTTGCGCCAAGTTAGATCACGTTAGCGGCGTTCGGTCCGCACAGCGGACCCTACGGGCGCGGCGTCAGGCTCGTAGGGTCCGCTGTGCGGACCGCCGACCTCGCGGCTCACGGGAGGGCCGCAGTGACCAACGTACTTTCTTCCAGAGGCAAGACCATGTCCCTCCCCCGCGACCCCGACTTCGGTACCCCCGCCCGCGCCTCCGATCGCCTGGTGACGCTGACCATCGACGGCGTCGCGGTGCAGGTCCCGGGGGGCACCTCGGTCATGCGCGCGGCGGAGTCGATCGGCAGTCGGGTCCCCAAGCTGTGCGCCACCGACAGCATGGAGCCCTTCGGCTCCTGCCGTCTGTGCCTGGTGGAGATCGAGGGCCGGCGCGGCTATCCGGCCTCCTGCACCACGGCGGTGGAGGAGGGGATGCGGGTCCGGACCCAGACCGACAAACTCGCCGCGGTCCGCCGCGGGGTCATGGAACTCTATATCTCGGATCACCCGCTGGACTGTCTCACCTGTTCCGCCAACGGCGATTGCGAGTTGCAGGACATGGCCGGCGTGGTGGGCCTGCGCGAGGTCCGCTACGGGATGGACGGGGACAATCATTTCGATGGCGGCAGCGCCGCACCGAAGGACGACTCCAATCCCTATTTCAGCTTCGACCCGGCCAAGTGCATCGTCTGCAGCCGCTGCGTGCGGGCCTGCGCCGAGATGCAGGGGACCTTTGCCCTCACCATCTCCGGGCGCGGCTTCGATGCCCATGTCAGCGCGGGTGAGAACCAGCCCTTCATGGAATCCGAATGCGTCTCCTGCGGGGCCTGTGTCCAGGCCTGTCCCACCGCGACCCTGATGGAAAAGTCCGTGATTGAGATGGGACAGGCGCAGCAGTCGGTCGTGACCACCTGTGCCTATTGCGGCGTCGGCTGCGCATTCGAGGCGCAGCTCAAGGGCAACACGGTGGTGCGCATGGTCCCCTGGAAGGACGGGCAGGCCAATCACGGCCATTCCTGTGTCAAGGGCCGCTTTGCCTGGGGCTATGCGACCCACCCGGACCGGATCACGACCCCGATGATCCGCAAATCCATCCATGACCCCTGGCAGCCGGTGTCCTGGGATGAGGCCTTAGGCTATGCCGCCGCCGAGTTCAAGCGCATCCAGGCGCAGTACGGGCGGGGGTCGGTCGGCGGTATCACCTCCTCGCGCTGCACCAATGAGGAGACCTATCTGGTCCAGAAGCTGGTGCGCGCCGCCTTCGGCAATAACAACGTGGACACCTGCGCCCGGGTCTGTCACTCGCCGACCGGCTATGGGCTCAAGCAGACGCTCGGCGAGTCCGCCGGCACCCAGACCTTCGACTCGGTGCTCGCGGCGGACGTGATCGTGGTGATCGGTGCCAATCCCACGGACGGGCATCCGGTGTTCGCCTCCCAATTGAAGCGGCGGCTGCGCCAGGGCGCCCGGCTCATCGTCGTGGACCCGCGCCGGATCGACCTGGTGAAGAGCCCGCACGTGGCGGCGGACTTTCATCTGAAGCTGCTGCCCGGGACCAATGTCGCCATCGTCAATGCGCTCGCCCATGTGATCGTCACCGAAGGTCTGGTGAACGAGGCCTTCGTCGCCGCGCGCTGCGAGCCCGCGTCATTCGCCGCCTGGCGCGCCCATGTCGCCCAGCCCGCACAGTCGCCGGAGGCCCTGGCGGCGGTCACCGGCGTGCCCGCCGAACTGATCCGCGGCGCTGCCCGGCTCTATGCCGGTGCCGCCAATGCCGCCATCTATTACGGCCTGGGGGTCACCGAGCACACCCAGGGCTCGACCATGGTCATGGGCATCGCCAATCTCGCCATGGCCACCGGCAACATCGGCCGCCTGGGTGTGGGGGTGAATCCACTGCGCGGTCAGAACAATGTCCAGGGGTCCTGCGACATGGGTTCGTTCCCGCACGAGCTGCCCGGCTATCGCCACGTCTCGGACCCGGATACGCGGCGTCTGTTCCACGACGCCTGGGGGGTGGCGATCGATCCGGAGCCGGGCCTGCGCATCCCCAATATGTTCGAGGCGGCCCTGGACGGCAGCTTCCGCGGGCTCTATTGCGAGGGCGAGGACATCGTCCAGTCGGACCCGAATACGCAGCACGTCCAGGCGGCCATGTCCGCCATGGAGTGCGTGGTGGTCCAGGACCTGTTCCTGAATGAGACCGCGAAATACGCCCATGTCTTCCTGCCCGGCTCGAGCTTCCTGGAGAAGGACGGCACCTTCACCAATGCGGAGCGGCGCATCTCGCGGGTGCGCAAGGTCATGCCGCCGCTGGCCGGGCTGGCGGACTGGGAGGTCACCGTAGCCCTGTCCCGGGCCCTGGGTTATCCCATGGACTACCGGCACCCGTCGGAGGTCATGGACGAGATTGCGCGTCTCACCCCCAGCTTCACTGGCGTGAGCTATGCGCGCCTGGACGCCCTGGGCAGCATCCAGTGGCCCTGCAATGCCGCTCACCCGGACGGTACGCCCATCATGCATGTGGATGAGCTCGTCCGCGGCAAGGGGCGTTTCATGGTCACCCATTATGTGCCGACCACGGAGCGGGTCACTCACCGCTATCCGCTGATCCTCACCACCGGCCGCATCCTCTCGCAATACAATGTGGGGGCCCAGACGCGGCGCACGGCCAACGTCCAATGGCACGCCGAGGACCGGCTGGAGATCCACCAGCCTTCCGCCTGGCAGGAGCGCCACCGCCGCTTCTCCAAGCGGCAATTGGACCTGCTGCCCGGCGCCGCGGCAGCGGTCGAGCCTTGAGTGGGCGCCATGCACGCCAGCCAGGGACCGCGAGCGGCCCCCGTGGGAGCGGTCTTCAGCCGCGACGAAGACCGCCGCGATCCTGCCGCCGGCCGCTACCTACCTGGTGCCGCAACGCCCCTGCAAGGCCTCGAAGGACCGGCCGACTGGCCCAGCCACCAAGGCGTGCAGGTCCTGCAACTGGAGGGCGGTCAGGCGCTCGAGCGCCCCGACCAGGTCATCGAAGAGGTCCCGCTCGCTTTGGTCTACAACCGCATCTCCCACGCAGTCATGTTGGTCACCCCGGTCGATCTCGCGGACTTCGTGCTGGGCTTCAGCCTGGGGGAGGGCATTCTGGGGGCCGCCGCAGATCTGCATGACTGCGAACTGGTCCAGGTCCGGGGCGGGATCGAGGCGCGCATGAGAATATCCGCCGCGCGCTTCGCCGCATTGAAGGAGCGCCGCCGGACCCTGGCCGGACGGACCGGCTGCGGCCTGTGCGGCGTGGAGAGCCTGCAGGCACTGGAGCGCCCGACGGTCCCGGTCGAGCGGACCTGCCGCCCGCGTCCCGGCGTCATCGCCCGCGCACTTGCGGACCTGCCGCGGCACCAGCCCCTGTTCCGCCTGACCGGCGGCGGCCACGCGGCCGCCTGGGTCGGGGCTGACGGGGCCGTGCGGCTGGTGCGCGAGGACGTAGGGCGGCACAATGCCCTGGACAAGCTGATCGGCGCCCTGACGCGGCAGGGCACCGACCCGGCGGACGGCTTTGCCATCTGCACCAGCCGGGCGAGCTACGAGATGGTCCAGAAGGCAATGACCGCCGGCATCGGCCTCCTGATCGCGGTTTCAGCCCCGACCGCCGCCGCCATCCGCCTGGCCGAGGCCGCCCATCTCACCCTGATCGGCTTCGCGCGCGGCGAGCGGATGTTGGTTTATACCCATCCGTGGGAAAGTACGGAAGTACTTTGGTAACGAGCCAGGAACAAGTAAGGCACAAACACCATCGTTGTCGTAATCGTAAGCGGAGAAGCAGTGCAATTTGGGGTGCGAGAGCATCCGGACCATTACGATAATCTGGACAACGACAACGACAACGACAACGACAACGACAACGACGCCGGGCGGCGGTGCGAGCCTAACGTTCTAACGTACTTCTTTCCGCGAGCAACCAATGGATATCCAAAACCTCATCAAACAAGCCAACCAGATCGGCGACTTCTTCGGCGCCTGGCCGGACCCCGCGCAGGGGCGCGCGGAAGTCACCAATCATCTGAAGCGCTTCTGGGAACCGCGCATGCGCCGCCAGATCATCGAGCATGTGCGCGCCCAGGGCGGGGCGGGCCTGAACCCGCTCGTGATCGAGGCGATCGGACACCTGGAGCCGATGGGGGAGGGCGCATGAGCTTCTCGTCGCAACTGTGGTGGGCCATCGGCATGGGCCTCTATGTGCTCGCCGTGCTCTTCGGGACCCTCATCCCCTATCGGGCCATGGTCGCGCGCGGCATGGAGCCGATCCGTGCGGTCTATTACAACCGCAAGATCGTCCATATGCTGGCCGGCGGGGTCGGGTCACTGGCGGTGCCGCTGGTCTTTACCGATCCCTGGTGGCCCCTGATCGCGGGGCTCCTGTTCACCCTGTTTACCCTGCTCGCCCATCGCCTGGGGCTGCGGATGTATTGGTTCCAGACCCCGGACAATACCAATGATGTGAAGTTCGCCCTGATGTGGGGGCTCTCGGTCTCCGGCCTGTGGTGGCTGCTCGGCGACCCCTGGCTCGCAATACTCCCCGCGCTCTACATGGCCTTCGGTGACGGCGTGACCGGCATTGCGCGCAATGCACTGGTGCGCCGCCGCTCCAAGAGTCCCATCGGCAACCTCTTCATGCTGATCGTCTGTGTCCCGCTCGGCTGGGTAATCGGCGGCCAGGCCGATCCATCGATCCCCTGGTGGGGGGTGGCCTCCGCGGTGGTCGCGACCTGGATCGAGCGCTATGAATTCGGCCCCATCGACGACAATGTGCTGATTACGGTCGCGGCGAGCGCGGTGCTGCTGCTGGGGTCGGTGGCGGGGCGCATCGGTTGATGCGATGTAACGAGTCGAGAACACGTTAAACGCGATCGTTGTCGTTGTCGTAATCGTAGAAGCGATGCACTTTGGGGTTCGAGAGAATCCGTGGCACGGCCTTGATCGCAAATCCGCCCAGCCCACCCCCTCGTGACACCGCTCTAGAGATTGGGCAAGTATTCGGATCGTGCCCGGTGCCTGGCGTAGACTGTCAGCCAAGTCGGAACCAAGGGGTCAGGGGGATGATCGGCAGACGCTACAAGCAGGGCACGGCACGCGGGTACGAGGCACGGTTGCCGCGGCGCATCGAAGACTTTGTGGGCACGGACAATCCGGTGCGCGCGATCGACGCCTTCGTGGACACCTTGGACCTGGCGGTGCTCGGGTTCGTGAACGCGGGCGGGGCGCGGCGCTGCGGGCAACCGGCGTTCGCCCCGGCGGCCTTGCTCAAGCTCTACATCGCCGGCTACCTGGATCGGGTGCACAGTTCGCGGCGCCTGGCGCGCGAGTGCCGCCGCAATCTGGAGTTCATGTGGTTGCTGGAGGGCCTCACCCCGGGCTACCGCACGATCGCCGCCTTCCGCCAGTTCAACGGCCCGGCGCTGCGGGCGGTGTGCAAGGACTTCATCCTCCTGTGCAAGGACCTGGACCTGCTCGGCGGGGAGGAGATCGGCATCGACGGCGCCTTCTTCAACGCCAGTGCCAGCGACGCCAGCGTCATCACCAAGACCACACTGGAGAAGCGACTCAAGCAGATCGAGTGCGACATCGCGGCCTACCATCAAGACCTGGAGACCCAGGATGCCCAAGAACGGGGGTTGCCTGAGGACCTGAGCAAGACCCCGGAGTTGGCCGCCAAGATCGTGACGCTCCAGGCGCGCCAAGCGCAGCACGCTGCCCTGCTCAAGCAGTTGGCGGACAGCGGGGACACCCAGATCTCGCGTACCGACCCCGATGCCCGCGCCTTGCGCAAGGGCGGCCAGCAGCTGGTCGGCTACAACGTCCAGAACTCCGTCGATGGCAAGCACCGGCTGATCGTCCATTACGAGGTGACCAACGCCGGCAACGACACCCAGCAGTTGGCCCCGCAAGCCCTCGCGGCCAAAGCGGTGTTGGCGGTCCCGAAACTGACCGCCGCGGCGGATGCCGGCTATTTCAACGAGGCGCAGTTGGCCGCGTGTGCGCAGGCCAACATCACCGTCTACGTCCCGGTTCCCGATTACGAGAAGCGCCTGACCGCGGAAGGGCGCTTGAGCGGGGCGAGTTTCCAGTACCTGCCGGACACCGATGTCTATCGCTGCCCCGGCAACCAAGAACTGCACCGGTACGGCGAGCCGCACCGTCGCGCCGGCACCGGCACCCTCTACACCCGTTACAGCCGCCCGCCCGGCGCGTGCCAAGACTGTCCGCTCAAGGCCTCCTGCCTGCCCGCGAGCGGCCGGCGCCAGATCGAGCGCTCCGAGCATGCGCCGGTCGTGGAGGCCCTGCGCCAGCGCATGGCCGACCAGGGACCCGCGCGCATGCGTCAACGCGCCGGTTTGGTCGAACACCCCTTTGGTACGCTCAAGCGCTGGTTCGGCTGGGACCACTTCCTGGTGCGCGGCTTTGAGAAAGTCTGGGGTGAGATGAGCCTGATGGTGCTCGGCTACAATCTCACGCGGGTGATCCACATTCTCGGTGTGCAGGCGTTTCGGGATTACTGCGCCCAGCGTTTGTCCAGGCGCCTGCTGCCCGCCTAGGCAGCAATGGCGAGCGCATCGATAGGCTTATGTTTTCTATCAAATAGCAGCCTCGGAGACGGATTTTGACGGCCAGTCGCTCGCGTCCGCGCCGCTCGCCCGCGACGAAACCGGGCGGCGCCAGGCGCCGCCAGGTACGCGGTGGCACGCCCCCTGGCGGACACACCATGAATACTTTCACAATCTCCCCAGCGGTGTCACGCATGTGTTGGGCGCTCTGCGCCCTAAGGCCGGCGGGCGGAGTTATGACCAAGGCCCCGCGGCACTACGATAATCTCGATTACGACAACGAGAACGAGAACGAAGCGGGCGGCGAGCGAGGACCTGGATTGCGCTGCGCTCCATCCAGGCTACCGATCCTATGCCCGTGCGTTTCCCCCCGCGCCTATTTGAGGGTGGCAAGCCACTCGGCGATGCTCTGGAACTCCTCGTCCGGCACGCTCGCCATCAGGGGCCGCATGGCCGCGGACAGCCCGTTGGTCCGGGTGCCGTCGCGAATCGCCTTCATCTGTTCCAGCAGATAGGGCGCGTTCTGGCCGGCGAGCTTGGGATAGATCGGCAGCACCGTCGTCTTGGCGTCATCCCCATGACAGGCCTGGCAGGCGCGCGCCTTGTAGAGCGCGCCCCCGTCCGCGGCGGACAGGTTCCCGGCGACCCCCAGTGCCAGGCCGACGCCGGCCGCCGCGCACCGGGCCAGTTTCTTGAGTAACCGTTTAGCCCCCCCTGGGTGCTGGGTGCCAAGGAGTCCCGGCGGGTCGCGGCGGCCTTGATCATAAATCCGGCCATCAGCCCTTGCGGCGGCCCGTCGCGGCCGGGAACCGCTCCGACGCCGTAGGAGCGACCCCGGCTGCGACGCGTGCCAGCCGCGGCCGGGCCGCAATTATGATCACGGCCGGTCGCGGCGATCGGTCAGATGGCAGGTAAGGGCAACGGCGGGGCCTGAAGCCCTTGGCGGCGCTGGCGGACTACCTCGGCCAGATACGGCCAGGGCGAGACGGCGCGTTTGCGACAGGTCTCGATGACGCTGGCCAGGTGGGCGAAGGCGCGGGTGCCCTGCGCGGTGCGGGTCCCCATGCCGATGCGGCGGGCGATGACCCAGTGGCGCAGGGCGCGCTCGGCTTCGTTGTTGGTCAACGGCAACTCCGGATGGTCGAGTACCACCCAGAAGGTGTCCCAGTCGTTGAACAACTCGCGCGCCAGCGCGCGCATCTTCTCATGCGGCGCATCGACCTGACGCAGGCACTCGTCGAGCAGGGCGTTGAGCATCCGCGCATGCCGTGCGCGCAACACCCCGACGGGGGGCGGGGCGCCGCGGGCGTCGTAAACGGCGGCCATCACCGTCGCGATGACCGTCAGGATCTCGCTGCCAAAGCGCTGGGCCGCCGGTTCCAAGCCATCTTCCAGCGCCTGGGCCTTGCGGATCAGGTGGGCCAGGCAGCGCAGCCGTTGGTCCAGGTCGCGATAGGCCCAGAAGCCGTCGCTCATCAACCAGCCGTTGAAGGTCTCGCCGAGCACCTGGCGCACGACCTCCACCGAGCGCTTGCCAACGACGAACAGCGTGGCGGTGGCACAGGTGAACACCCACAGCCACCGCAGCCGACCATGCTCCTTCCAACTGGTTTCATCGGCATAGCGCAGTTCGACATTGCGCACCGCCGCGTAGAGTTCCGCCTCGACCACCGGGGCCACCGCCCGTCCGGCTTCGTGAAGGCACTGGTTGATGGTCGCGCTCGACAACTCCAGACCCAGCCAATCGGACAGAAACTCACGGACCCGCGCCCGCGACAACCGCATGCGCTGGCTCAAGGCGCAGATGAAGGACACTAGCAACGGTCCGGCCAAATGCCACTCGGTCAGGGCCACCGTCCACTCGACCTCGCCCGCCGCGCGCCCCGGCTGCGCCTGCGTCCAGTGGCCGCAATCGCAGCAGCATTCAAAATAGATGTGCTTGGTCTGGCGCAGGAGCAGTCCGGTCGCGCCGGCACCGGGCTGGATCAGCTCGATTTCGTAGCGGGCGTTGTGTGCCCGCGCCACATGAGCATCCGTCAACGCCTGGCCGCACCCCGCACAGCAGGTTGGCCGGTGAGGCTGCTCGGCGTCCACCGGCAGGTGCTGGGTGCGGCTGTGCCCCGGGCTGCCCGGGCGCCGACCGGGGGGCTGGCCGGTGACCGTCCGGTGCGAGCCCTGACGGCGCGGCCGGGGCGCCGCCGGCCCCGCCGGCTCAGCGTCGCCGGGGGTGTCTGCCGCAGCGGCCCCGTCCTGCGACCCCGCGGGGACGTCGGGCTGGCCAGCGGGCGTGTCCTGACCGCCCGTGCCCTCCCACGGCAGCCGCGTGCTCGGTGGCCGCGAACTGTTGGAGGGGTTCTGCCCCAGCCGCTCGCGCGCCGCCTTCAGGTCCGCCAGCGCCTTGCCCAACAGCACCCGCGCCTGCGCCGACGTGAGCGTCTGCAGGTAGGCGTCGTCGAATTGTCTGAGGTCGTGATCGCTCAGGTGCATGGCGGGGGCGTGGCGGCGCTGGCGCACTCTCGTATAGAAGCTTGGGCCATAGTTTGCCAGGACCGTCGAGCTTTGTCGCGTAGGCTTATGATCGTCGGCGAGGCATTCATCCGACTCCCGGCCATCCCGCTGGCCGCGCGGTCGCTGGTCCGCACAGCGGACCCTACGGGCGCGCAGCCTCCCCGTAGGGTCCGCTGTGCGGACCGGGCGTGGCTGGCCGAAACTACGTCACGCCGTCCGCGAGGGGGCTAAGAACAGGGGGGGCTAAACGGTTACTTTCTTGATTGCTCTCATTTGTCCTCCGAATCTTCTTTGTTGTCGGTCTCGGGTGCATCCCCGGTGGCGCGAGGGCGCCGATCCGCAGTCCAGCTTCCACAGCAATTTTGATGCCATTGATCCGGGGCTTGACCCTTCCGATCTGTACCAAGCGGCGGACCCGCCCTTGCCCCAGCGGTGCGACACACTGTCACGGCGAGGCTGTCCCATCCGCAGACAGAGCGCCCGCGTCGGGTCCGCTGTGCGGACCGGCAACCTCACTGCCATCAACCCGGAAAAAGCAGTTCAGCCGCAAATGAACGCAAATCGACGCAAATAAACAGAGACGTGGCCTTTGCTGCATGTTCGCCGTCCGTGCGATGCCCGGGCCTTGATCATCGTTCCGGCCAGCGGCGGTCCGTCTACAACCGGAGGTCGAGGCTTTAGCCGGTGGCCGTTCCCGAGATATCCAAGAGAAATCAGTGGCGCCTGCACGCTGGACCGGCTAAAGCCTCGACCTCCAGTGGCCGGAAGGACGATCGAGGCCGACGCCCGCGACGATGCCAACCAGCAGATTTATTTGCGCTTATTTGCGTTCATTTGCGTTCATTTGCGGCCAAATACTCTTTTCGGGACTAACGCCAGCATCCTAACGCGCCGGATTGATCCCATAGCGCTTCATCCGCCGATACAGTGTATTACGGCTGAGCCCCAGGTTCTTGGCTACCAGGCTGACGTTCCAGTGCAGGCCCTCGAGCATCCGCAGCAGGGCGTCGCGCTCGGCCACCCCCAGGGCGTTGAAGGTCTCCTCGGGGGCCTCCGCGGCCGCGTCGGTCATCGGTGGGCGGCCGATTTCATCCGGCAGGTCGGCCGTGGTGATCCGGTTGTCCTCGCACAGGGCGGTAACGGTGCGCAGGACGTTGCGTAGTTGACGCAGGTTGCCGGGCCAGGGGTAGTTGAGCAGCAGGTCCATGGCCGCGGGTTCCCACTCCAGCGTGACGCCGGGGCCGGCCTGATCCTGGGCGACCTTGATGATCAGTTCGCGCCGGTCACCGCGCTCGCGCAGCGGGGGGATGGTGAGCGAGATGCCGTGGATGCGGTAATAGAGGTCCTCCCGAAACTGGCCCTGGGCAATCAGGGCGCGGATGTCGCGATGGGTGGCGCTGATGAGCTGGATGGAGACGGGGATGGGCCGGTCGCCGCCCAAGGGGACCACCATGCGGTCCTCCAGGACACGCAGCAGGCGCGCCTGGAGTTGCACCGGCATGTCGCCGATCTCGTCCAGGAACAGGGTGCCGCCGTCGGCCTGGAGGATCTTGCCGCGGCTGCCCTCCCGGTTGGCCCCGGTGAAGGCCCCGGCCTTGTAGCCGAACAGCTCGCTCTCGATCAGTGACTCGGGCAGCGAGGCGCAGTTGAGCGCCACGAATGGCTTGTCCCGGCGCGGGCTCGCCTGGTGGATGGTGCGGGCGAAGACGTCCTTGCCCACCCCGGTCTCGCCGAACAGCACGCAGGGGATGTCGCGGTCCAGCACCTTCTTGATGGTCGCGACGTTACGCTCCATGCGCGGGTCGCCGAAGTGCAGGGCCTCGAAGGGGCCGATCACGGCCGGGGTGGTGCGCGCCTCGCCGACCAGGTGGGGGCGGATCACCGGGGCGGGCTCGGGGCGGCCACTGTTCTCGGGGGGCTGGACCTTGGCGAAGAAGCGCCGCTCCGAGCGGGTCTCGTGGATGGGGAAGGCGGCGCCGCCCTGGGCATGGGCGCGCTTGAGCAGCGTGCCGATCGAGCTGGTGAAAAGGTCGTGGAGGAAGCGCCCGACGATTTGTTCCGGGCCCTTCAATTCCAGTTGGAAGATGGCGCTGCGGTTGACCGCCAGGATGCGCCCGTCCGGGCTGAAGGCGATCAGCCCCTCGCCCAGGGTGCCGATGAACTCGACCCGGCTGTGGCAGCGGAAGATATACGCATCGCCCATGCCGCAGAAAAACACCCGGTTCTCAATCACCTGGGCGGCCATGTTGAGCAGCACCATGGTGTGCTGCTGGGCCAGGGTCGCCTCGCTGGAGGCATCCAGGATGGCCAGCACCTCGCCGTTGGGGTCGAAGATGGGTGCGGCGGCGCAGGTGAGCGCGGCGTTGCGCTCGAAGAAATGGGAACCCTGGTGGACGACCAGGGGCTTCTTCTCGACCAGGCAGGTGCCCATGCCGTTGGTCCCCTGGATCGCCTCGCTCCAGACCGCCCCGGTCTGGATGCCGACCCGCGCCGCGGTGTCGGTGAAGATGGGGTCCCCGATATAGTTGAGCAGGACCCCGTCCCGGTCGGCCAGCATGATGGCGTGACCGGAGCCGGCCAATTGCTGATAGAGGTTGGTCATCTCCGGGCGGGCGATCTCCAGCAGGCGCGAGTAGCGCTCCTGCCGGTCCTTCAGATCCCCGCGGGGGATGACGACCGGCGCGGGGGCGGCCCCCGGGTCGAGTCCATGGTCGCCCGCGCAACGCTGCCAGGAGGCCAGCGTCACCCGGTCCAGCGCGGAGCGCACGAGCTCGTTGCCGGCGAGCACGGCGTGCACGCGCGCCCGATGATCGGACACGACGAGTTTGAGGGGAACGGTCACCAAGGCATTGTCCTCCAGTGGTGATGGAGCCGCACCGGTGGCCTTGCGACGGCGGCGGTGGCGCTACGCTGATTCCCCCGTCGCCCAGGGTCGCGGGGGTCTTATCATTTTTTCTGCGTTCGACTGCCGACAGTACGACAGGCGGGGCCCGGGCACAAGTCGGTGCCGGTCGCGGGCGTGCGACGGCGCCGGTTCAGTGCCGCGCGAGCGTCTCGCGGACCTGCTCCGCCAGCCGGGCGGCGGCGCGCGCGGTCGCCGGCCCGGTCTGGCCCTTGGCCTCCACCACGAGGTCGCGCACGACCATCCCGGTGCGGCTGTCGACCAGGCGCGCCATCAGGTAGGCGAACAAAAAGCTCGGCTTGTGAAGGCGCCCGACCAGGACCAGGTCGGCCCCCTGGGTGCGGCCCAGGGCCGCGGCGGCCTCGGGGTGGTCGTAGAGATACCCGACGCCGACATTGGCCTGGGCCAGCGCCGCGGCATCGATCGACACCAACTGGTCGCTTCCCTGGGCCTTGAGCCCCTGCTCCACCAGGGGCCGCAGCGAGGCGGTGCGTGCCAACTCCTCGGGGGTGCCCGGCAGCAGGGTCAGGTCGTTCAACTCGAAGTCGAGCACCGCAATGGCCGGGGCCGCGGCCTTAGCGGCGGGCGCCGGGTCCGCATCGGCCGGCGCGACCCAGAGGAACCACAGGGCGGTGCAGATCAGGGCCAGGGCCGTCGTTCTATCGCCGCGGGGTTTTCTGGTTCGCATGGCCCGTTGTGCTCCGTTGTGAACTGCGCCCGCCGGGCCTTGATCATCGTTACGGCCGACGCTGCGCATTTGGAGTCCAAGGCTTCAGCCTTGGCCGACCGATCCAAGGCTAACGGCCAGTGCCTCGTCTGGCCAAAACCATGACCGAAGCCGGTAAAGGCCTTGATCATGGTTGCGCCCAGCGCGCAAGGCCCCCACAGCGGACCCGACGGGATGGCGCCGCGGGCCTCGATCATAATCCAGGCCACTGGGAGCGCCGCACCCCAGTGCGGCGCGATCTCGCTAGCGACTGCGGCGTTGCGTGCTGCGGACAGGCCGGGCCGCACTGGGGTGCGGCGCTCCCAGTCGGTCGGCCTGAAGGCCGACCGACATACCGCGGTGGCCGGAACGATGATCGAGGCCGCGCCGCGCCCGTAGGGTCCGCTGTGCGGACCAGCGACCTCGTCGCGCCCGTAGGGTCCGCTGTGCGGACCAATGACCTCGTTGCGACCGAAGTCGCCGGAACGCTGATCGAGGCCTCGGTAACCCCCGTTCCTGCTCGCCCGTCCTACTGGCTGACCCATGGCAAGCGTCGAGACGCTCAGCATCCCCCTCACCCCCGCTTCCGCTACCTCGGTACATACGCTATGTTCTTGCTTCTCAGCAGAGCCTTGAGACGCTCGACCTCCGCGAGGGCGGCCTCTGTCTCTTGGCGCACTGTTTCAATTTCCTGCCACCGGGTTTCCGTGGCCTCCCGCTCGACCTCCCGAGCCGCGCGCGCTTCCTCGCGCTCAGCCTGCTCTTGTCGGAGTGCGGCCAGGCTCTCCCTGAGCTCGGCCATTTCCCGTTCGATAGCGCGCTGTTGGCGCAGGAAGTCCTGCCGCCGTCGGTAGACGTCGTAGGCGCGTTCTTCGTCCGAAAATGGCTTCAGGGTACTCATGGTTTGCCTCATCTCAGGGGATCTGCATCCACGCGTGGAGCCGGCCTCGATCATTATTTTGGCCAGTTCGCGGGTGATATCCACCGCGGCCGGGGGGCCGCGCCTACGCCGTAGGAGCGGCCCCCCGGCCGCGACGGGTTGCCGCTAGGGCGCGTGGCCGGAGTTATGATCAAGACCCTTGTTTCGCGTCCTGCCGATTACGGCAAGAAGCTCAGGAACCGGCCGGGGGATTGTCGCCTTTCATCAATGCCTTGAGGCGCTCAATCTCCGCGAGAGCGGCTTTTTTGCCCTGCCGCTCGAGCTCCCGCGCCGCGCGCTCTTGCGCGAGCGCGGCATCTTTCTCCGCCAGCACGGCATCTTTCTCCGCCAGCACGACATCTTTCTCCGCCAGCGCGGCATCCTTCTCCGCCAGCACGGCATCCTTCTCCGCCAGCACGGCCTCTTTCTGCGCGAGCGCGGCCTTTTGCTCCTCAAACGCCTGCTGAGTCGAGCGTCGTTCCCGTTCGATGGCGCGCTGTTGGCGCAGAAAATCCTGCCGCGCCTGATAGACATCGTAGGCGAGTTCTTTCTCGGAAAAGGCCGTCAGGGTATTCATGGCTTGCCTCATTTCAGGGGTCTGCATCCACACGGGGAGCCGGTCGACGTCCAGGTGCTCGCCCTCTTTGAAGAACTTGAGCCAGCGTTGCTCCTCGGTCGTCACCTGTTCGTCGGCGAATTTGTTCAGTTCCAGGAGATAAATCCCGCCGTGGTTGAGCAGACACTGGCCGCGTTCGTCGCGCAGGCGGTAACGATGCGTGTAATAGGCGTCACCCGGCAGGAGGTCTTCGCCCAAAATCCAGATGGAGTAGGCGGGTTTGAGTTTGCCGTAGTCCTCACCGCTCCCCAACTGATGGTTGTAGAGGTCGTTCCAAGTGTACAGGACACGCCCGAGCAGGGCCGCGTAGGTCAACAACTGGATCTCGATCTGAAAGCGCCGGGCGCGGTCGTCATGGGCCTTGATGTCGACGATGCTGAGCTTGTCGGTCAGAAACTGGCGTTCGTTGTAGGGGTTGAGGATCTGCACCTGGGTGACCGGGTCCTGCAGATCGGGACCCAAGATAGCGTTGAGAAAATGGATCAGCAGGTTACGGTTCTCCTCAGACCCCAGGAGGGCCTTGAAGACACAGTCGATCTTGGGGTCGATGGGGTGGCGCATGGGGGGAGTTTAGGGCGGATTGGGGGCGTTGACAATTGGGCGCCGGTCGCGTCCGCTCGGGGTGGGTCGGACCCTGGGCAAGGCCCGCGGGGGCTCGGGGAAGATTTCTGGAGGTCGGACGGCCTTCGTCCGCGATGTCCGTTGCGGGGTAGGCGGCAACACGTTTTGATGACAACGGGCGGTCGCGCGAGCGGGTCCGGCCAAGGGGGCGGGGTTTGGCCCCGGGCCTGGACCCTTGGGGACTGGTAGACGACACCAAGGCCAGGAACCACCGCGGCATCCAAAAGGTTCCGGGACGGGGCGAGTTTCGATGGAAAACAGAGGCACATTTGATTACCATCGGGCCAAGAGGTAATGACTCATGGCGAACGTCGAGAAACTCAGCATCGCCCTCGTCCCCGAGATGGCCGGCCTGGACCGGGGCGCCGTCGAGGGCGGAGACTGTGCTACCGCCAGTGAGGTGGTTCGCGCCGCGTTGCCCGAGTGGAAACAGCGGCGTACGCTCCGGCAACGCGATATCGGGGAACCGCGGCAGGTGTGGGCGGAAGGGTTCGCCAGCGGTCCCGGCCGCTTCGAGGCCCTGGACGCGATCAAGGCGGAAGGCCGGCGTCGGCGGGACGGCCGGCGACGCCCTGGACAGACCCCCGGGGTAGTCATGCCCGCTGCCTGTCGTTCGCCGCACTGCTCAGGCTTCTTGTCGCCACCAAGGCCACCGCACCATTTTCGTCCTCGTGGTACCTTGCCGATTTCCCGCAAGGGGCTAGACCTGGTAAGTCCTAGTTTGGCTAAGATTAGTACAGGCGATTCCTGAGAGCGAGACCCAAAGTGTCAGGAACAGATCTATGACCTTTCGCCGCGGGTGTCAGGGAAATACAAGGCGGACCCTATCCGGACGCTGTGCGGCGGGGCGTCCTGACATCAGGATAGGGTATACCCCAGCGAGACGACGGGTCGTCGGCGCCGGAACTCACGGGACGGCAGTTGCCTAGGTTTTTTGATCTATTGAGCCCGAGACCCCAGCTTGGCGATACGCTGGCCCTGGCGACCGGTTGGGACGCCGGAAAGTCCGGTTGCCCGGCGGTCGAGGCGTCGCCGCAGAGCAGGGCGAGGGAGCAGACCTTGTGGGCTCGAGTTCCCAACCGCTTTCACTCGGTATACCATCTTCCGATGGGTATCCGCCTTGATGGATCGTCCATTCAGCGGTCGACCCCCTTGTCGGGGCCAAGCGGAGCTGGCGTAACGGCGCGCATAAGTGTGCATACGACAGAAAGCAAGAATATCCGCGTCCGTGTACCTGATCGCCAATCCGAAGGTTTTAAGTCGGCCCGTTCCATAGTTCTGAAAGGCCGCTACCAATCTGGAACAATAACCCAGAATTCAGGAAAATCGCCGTGCGAAACCTAGGCGAACATAGAACACCACAAACTTCTTACCTGTCTATCTTGATGTTTAGAGCTATGAGATCATTCCATTGATAAATTCCTTTCAGGCACCCGATCTTCGGGTCGCAGCAATCAGCCCCGATCAGCAAATACTAGTTGATCAAAATGGTGGTTTCCTTCAGCTTCCGAACCTGCATGGGCCATCGCCTTTTGTGGTCGATGGTCAATCTGTTAGACAACGTTTTGAGGCTGCTATTAAGGACCAGCTAGCATTGCACGGGAAGCTGCTCGCAATATTAGATACAGGCATTTCCCAAGTGCCTCCACTGCTAATCTTAGCATATGCAAGCCGCGATATTGGAGTCGCTTCCGAGCTAGATAGGCGCGGTCTACGCTGGCGAAAAATCGACTCGCTTCATGATTCTTATGGTACACCCGTTCATCTCGCTCTTGAACGAGCAGGGCATCTGGCCATAGTCCACCAAATTGGCATCGATATCGTTACAACATGGTCGCATCGATTCGCCCTCGCATTGAGTTTTTTAGAACAGCGCGTGGCGGAAGTAGACGTACTATACGGCTGGACACAGTTGCTCACCGGAAATAACATCGGCGCCCTTTCGACAGCACAGGGGATTCTTTCTTACGTCCATGCTGGAGCATACACTCATATTGCTGACCGCGCCCAGAAGACTATTCTTAGCCTCCAAAATCCTGATGGCGGATGGCCTGTCCGCAGAGCCTTAATAGGCCAAAGCGATCGATCTATTACCGAGAGCACTTTGTATTGCCTCTGGGCACTTACTGCTTCAGGAATAGATACCGCGGATATACTCTAAATTGAAATTATTTGAGATTTTCTAATGCGCTGAAATTTTAAAGAAAACAGGGTCTTCATTTCGCTTTTGCATTGAGCGTTCGCATCGCTCAAGCAGTTTGATATTGCGCTCTTGAATTTCGGAAAATCCTCGTAATATTTTGAATAAAGTGCCTTTTTCTTTACGTATTTCCATAATCTTTCGATCAGATTAAGATTTGGTGAGTAGGGAGGTAGATAAAGCAGATCGATTTTCAGCTCTTGTGCAAGCTCAGCCACAATGCGACATTTTTGGTATTTTGCATTATCTAAGATCAGTGTGATGGCTTCGCCAATGTGACATGCAGCAATCTTACGTAGGAGCGCGCAAACACTGATCGCGTCAATATATGTATCATTGGTGACCGTGACGATGTCATGGGTCACAGCATTCAGGGCACCCAAGACATTAAATCGCTTACGGCCAGCAGGCGCTTTGATAAATAGGCGCGTAAATGACCACAGGAAACCCAAAAATGGAGCAAGTACAAAATGGGCGGCATCAACGAAATAGACGTGACGATTCCCGGCTATCGCCTCATTCAGAATTGGTTGTAACTTATTGTTTATAAATGCTTCCTGTTCGTCGGGATCACCTTTTGCTGGAACCATCCCGACTTTTCTCCGATACATGCCGATAGAAAGCAAGAAGGTGCGAACGCTACCGAGACTACGCTTGATACCGGTTAGTTTTTCAATTTCAGAAGCGGTCTCCTTTAAGCTGCCAGGCGGATGTTCAGAAAAATGTTTCTTTAGGAGATAACGGTGGTCTTGTAATTCGCTTTGAGGGCGATACGGTCGCCGCTTCATAACTTTGTTGAGCCCACCATCTATATAGCTACGAATCGTGGTTATAATCGTATTTCCAGAAGCACTGCTAAGCCGAGCGATTTCATGATGAGAATATCCAAGTGACTTATACCAAAGAATACTCATGCGCTTGCGAATTACCGGAGATGAATCGTAGAGACGAGCCTTCTCAATGATATCCTTATCTCGATTAGGGAACTCGCAATTGTACATGTCATGGCTCCATAAGAATTCAAAGATTAGGAGGGGCCACCTCCCTAGCTTGCTCGGGCGGCAGGGAAAATGCTATCTATAATACCGCAACTTATGCCTATAGCAAGTATAATGCAGTAACGCGAGGAATGGAATGGGTTGAATCTGCACAACACGACTCTGGCGGATGGGGCTCCATTCCCGGCTGCCCGCGCCCCCGGGTATACCCCACCGCTTTCGCATTGCGATTTTTGTCTGAGTTCTTTCCAAGCTCGCCAGCGGTGAGAGCCGGTTTGGCGTGGCTTCGAAGCGCACAGAATGGCGACGGCGGTTGGGGAGCATTGCCAGGCACTGACCCAAGTGCCGGACGCGCATCGACATCAATTCACACAGCGCATGCCATCCTCGCGCTCCTTGCCGGCGGTCAAAGCGCGGACGATGAACAAGTTGAAAAGGCACTCAACTACCTCGACGCCACATTTCACCCTGCCGAACCTGAGCCCTGGCCAAGTACATCTGAGATGGAGGTCGTCGACACAGACGCCGCCATTGATTTTCGACACTCTAGCACTCCCTGGGTTTTGGCGGCGCTGCTTGCGGCGCGGCGGCCAATAAGCAGCTTTACCTGTGTGGCATCAATGCAATGGCTGCTGCATCAGCAACACACTTTGGGCTACTGGTCGTCTGTCTTGACGCCTGGACACGAGCCCATTTGGGCCACTCACGACGCCTTGTACGCTTTGAATGCCGCTCGGCAAACAGCAATCGAGAACGTTGCCGAACTACTGATCGCCGACTTTAGAAAATCGGAAATCGATTTGGCGTGGACACGCGCGTTTTCCGGTTTTGACCAAGCCAAAGGCCTTGCCGCATATGGGAGATCTCGGCCCAGTAAATGGCTGTATATTTGGAACTCTGCCTTGACATTTTTCGTCTGCCTCCTGCTATTAATGACCCTGGGAGAAACCACGAAAAGCATATCAGTAATTGGCCAAGTCTTAGGGTCATTGGGGGTCGCTCTCGTCGCAGGATTCGTACCCTTTCTCTACCAACTGGCCGCAGAAGAATTCAAGCTACGGAGAATAAGAGAGTGAAAAGGTCACCAGCGGACATCGATCTTGATCAAGTGTCAAACGCCGCGGCGCGGATCGCGAGTGAAGCTGGGGCGCTCATCATATCTCGCTTTGGTTATCTATCAGAGCCCACACCTAAAGGCAACTTTGACGTTCAACTGGATATTGACATACAGTCCGAGGAACTCATTATTTCTCTCTTAACAGACCAGTATCCAAGCATTCCTGTTATTTCGGAGGAAATGACAGCAAAGCCTAATTGGGCGCAGGACACTGTTTGGATTGTTGATCCACTAGATGGCACAAACAACTTCGCCGTTGGCATTCCTTACATCGCGGTATCAATATGTCTCCGTTCACGTCAGCGCCTGCTCGTAGGAGTCATTCATGATCCCATAACTTCTCATACATATGTTGCGAGATTGTCCGCTGGCGCCACTTGCGATGGTAACCGCCTGCACCTTGACGCCGCGAAAAGTATGCAAGCTGCAACAGTTAGCTTAGTAACCGGTTACTCTATTTCCGACAGAAAGATGGGAGAGACGGCGTACTTGGCTCTAAGCAGAAGGGCGCGTCGAGTTGTAACCATGTGGGCTCCAGCGGCCGACCTTGCTCGCATTGCTGACGGCCAACTGGACGCCATGGTTTGTTTTAACGCTCTTTTTGGCGACGTCTGCAGCGGACTACTGCTAATATCCGAGGCTGGCGGAGTCATCACAAATCTAGATGGGGCAGAAATGAATATCCATGAAATCAATCCAGATCTACCAGTAACTTTCGTAGCCTCTGGGAATTATATTTTGTGTGCGGAAATTCTCAGCGCTATACGAGATATTCGTTAAGCAGTATCGCTCAGTGAATCGACTCTTGGCGCTGTATATTCTGTTCTGGCCAGCCGGATTTGCGCGGAAATAGTTTCCATGAGAATAGAGGCAGTTAACTATCACCTATGGCGCAAATGCAATATGCGATGCGCCTTTTGCTTCGCGAAGTACGATAGCGTTCTTGATGCTAATTATACTCGTGGCTTACCATTTTCAGACGCTGAGCTCGTGGTGAAGTTACTCGCACGGTTTGGCTTTAAGAAGATCACCTTTGCCGGCGGAGAACCAACACTCTGTCCTTGGCTCGACGAGATAATCCAAGTCGCGTCGCAGGCTGGAATGATCACCGTCCTAGTCACAAATGGCAGTCTGCTTGAGTCGCGGCGCGTCCGCGCCTTGTCCAAGAGTTTGAACTGGCTTGTCTTAAGCATCGACTCCGCCGAGACTCGTACTAATCTAGTGCATGGGCGAGCCGTAGCTGGACGACATGTAATCTCTGTAGATCGCCTTGTCGAGATTGCAGATGTGGCTCGTGAGGTTGGAATAAAGCTTAGAGTAAATTCCGTTGTAACTAGAGTTAACGTTTCGGAGAATTTGGGCCAAACGATGGAAAGAATTAAGCCCGACCGCTGGAAGATCATGCGGGTACTGCCAATTGCGGGCGAGAATGATCACATCGTGGACACCCTTTCGGTCAGTACCGAGTCTTTCGCCCGCTTCGTTGATCGAAACTCGCGACTCGATTTTAGAGTCACTGTAGTTATAGAAGGAAATGATGATATGCTGGGCAGCTATGTAATGGTGGATCCTGCTGGTCGATTCCTTGAGAACGCGTCCGGAAAATATACCGCCAGTCGAAAGATTCTCGATGTTGGTGTAGAGTTAGCCATCGCGGACATGAACTACGACGTCGAAAGATTTCTCGCACGTGGAGGCGCATACGACTGGTGAGGAAAGCAGTGTCGGACATCCAAGGACATCCGCCCCTTCTCCCCACTTCACATAAATGGTGTTTTCGGCTATTTCAGGTGGCATGGGTCAGGTCTTGCCTTTTGTCTCCTGTCAGGCGAAATGCAAGACCTAACCCACTGCCTCTTGACCCTCTGCCCCTCCGCCCACGCCCGCTTCGGCGGGCAGTTTACTCGCCAACCTGCTCCAAAATATGCCGCACCAGTGCATCCGAGATATAGAGCCCGGTCCTACGCAGGTGTTCGATGACGGGCACGGCGGCGGCGATCCGTCCCGCGGACTTGGCGCGGCCGACGACGCCAAGCGTTCCGATGACTCGTAGCCCCATGGCCTTCGCGCAACGTAAGCGTCCGGGCAACTACAGGATTGACCCTTCCCGTTTCAGGTCGTCTAATTTCAAATTGTGAGGCAGCAGCGCGGCGATGGCCTCCGGGGTCTTGGCCGTCGGCAGGTGCTCGAAGAGGTGGTTGAGGTACACCCAGGGTTCCAGGCCGTTGGCCTTGGCCGTTTCCACCAGGCTGTAGAGGGTGGCGCTGACCTCAGCACCCTTGGGGCTGCCGGAGAAGAGCCAGTTTTTCCGATTATGCCGAGCTCGGCATAATCGGAATTATGTGCAGCTCCGGATTATGCGCAGTTCCGCCAGCACCTCTGGTTTCCGGGAAGGCAACTGGCGGAGCAGCTTGGGTTTCAGACCCTGGTCAGGCGGCGGCGTCAGCGCCGCCTGCGCATAATCAGAGGCCGTCCAAGAAGGCCAGCAACGTCGGCGACGCCACAAAGCGCGGCGGACCGACGGGCGGTGCCTGAAGGGTCGCCAGCGCCTGCTCCTTCATTCGCAAGTCCGCTTCCATATACTGGTGGGTCGTCTCCACGCTTTCGTGCCCCAGCCACAGGGCGATCACGGTCAGGTCCACCCCGGCCTGGAGCAGATGCATCGCGGTGGTGTGCCGCACCGAGTGCGGCGATACCCGCCTATCCTGGAGCGAGGGACAGCAGGAACTGGCGGCCCGCACGCTGCGCGCCAGGCGCGAAGCGACCCCGGAGCGAGTCATCGGTTGCCCCTGGCGGTTCGGAAACAAGGGCTGCTGAGGCTCCGCTCCGATCCGCGCCAACCAGTCGCGCAGCAGCTTCGTCGTCCGCGCCCACAGCGGCACGACCCGCTCCTTGCGGCCCTTGCCATGCAGATGCAGGGCCTGGCAGTGTTCGCTTTCCAAGTCCACGCGCCGCGCCGCGACCAGCTCCGACACGCGGGCGCCGGTGTTGTACATCGCCGTCAGCAAGGCACGGTCACGCTGGCCGCTCCAGGTGCGCGCATCCGGCGCCTGCAAGATCGCCTCGATCTCTGCGCGGGACAGAAAGCCGACCACGGGCCGGTCGAAGCGTTTGGCCGGGATCGCCAAGATCCGTTGTATCACCGGCAGCGCCGCGGGCTCTTGCAGACCGGCATAGTGCACGAAGGCGCGGATAGCGGCGAGCCGGGCATTGCGGGTGCGCACCGTGTTATGCCGACGGGTCTCCAGATCCTCGAGAAACGCCAGCACCAGCGCGGCGTCCAGATCGGCCAGAGCCAACTCGCCGATGGACTTCCCGCAAGAGGTTTCGGCAAACCGCAGCAAGAGTCGAAAGGTATCCCGATACCCGTTGATCGTCTGGCGGCTCGCGCCGCGCTGCTGCATGAGGTGCTGACAGAAGAAGGCCTGGAGCAGGCGGGCCAAATCGGTTGGACACTGCGGGGCGTTCATGGTGTCGCCTCCGCGCCGCCAGACTGCGCCAGTCGCTGGAAGCGCTCCCCGGCGATGCCCATCAGCGCCGGAATGCCGGTGAGGTACCAATAGGTATCGGTGACCTTGACGTGCCCCAGATAGGTCGACAACAGCGGGACGGCCCAGGCCAGATCGATGCCTTCCTGGTACCAGGCGAGCAGTCGGCGACAGGCGAAGGTATGGCGCAGATCATAGAGCCGGGGCCGGCCTTCGGGCGCGCGGTCCCATCCGAGTCGGGTGCGGATGCAATGAAAGGCATAGAGCGCTTGCGCGTAGCCCAGGGGGCGACCGTCGTCGCGCAGAAAGAAGGCTGGCTCGCGGCTCAGCGGCAAGCGCCGGTCGCGCAACTGCGCATACTCGCGCAGCGCGGCGCTGGCGGTGGGGTGCAAGGGCACATACCGGGACTTGCAGAACTTGGTCTGGCGCACGCACAGCAGGCCGCGCGCCAGATCCACGTCCGTGCGCTGCAGGTGCAGTGCCTCCGAGACGCGCAGGCCGGTGGCCGCCAGGAGCCCCAGCAGACACTGCATGCTGGCTGGTCGCAGCCCCCGGGCTGGAGTCAGTGCGCCGGCCCCCGCCAGCAGTTGATCGATTTCCTCATCGGTGTAGATGTGGGGCGTCAGCCGGCGATGGGCCGGCCCAAGCGCACCGGCCGGTGGGATCTGGGTCTCTGCCTCGAACGCCGCACAGAACTTGGCGAAGGGATGGACCACCTCCAACCGGCGCGCCCGGCCAATCGGGCCGCTCCGCGCGGAGGCACAGGCCCACTCCAGGGCCAACTGTGCCGTGATGGGGCCGTTGTGCCCGCGGGCATCGGCGAACTGGGCAAAGCGCTGCAACTGCTCACCTTCGATGCGCAGGGCATACCCCAACCGACGGCGCGCTGTCAGATAGGCCGTCACTCGTTCCTGCATGGTCGACCAGTGGCTCATAACGACCTCCCCGGCCAGGGCAGGGCCACGCGCGACAGATTGGGCAGGTCCACCTTGGCGTAGATCGCGGTCGTGTCGATGCTGCGATGGCGCAGCACGTCGGCCACGAGCTTCAGTGAACTGCCGCCCTGGACCATGCGCGCGGCGGCAGTGTGGCGCAGGATGTGGGTCCCAGACCACGGCAGGCCCGCGCGCGCGAAGGCCCGGCGGATCGCGCCGCGCACCGTGGTCTTGGCGGCGACCTCGCCCACCGGTGCGCGGTGCTGGACGAAAAGCGCCCGACTCGGCGTCGTGGGTCGCCCGTGGCGCAGATAATCGGCCAGGGCCGCCCCGGTCGGCGCGGGGAGCGGCAACTGCGCGGCTTGGCGGCTCTTGCCGGGCCGCAGATGCAGGACTCCCGTTCGCCAATCGATGTCGTCGAGCCGTAACGCGGCCACTTCCTGGCACCGCAGGCCCAGATCGGCCAGACAGCGGGCCATGGCATAGTCCCGGCGCCCGAGCGCGGTCGCGCGATCGAAGGCGCCCCAGAGGCGTGCGAGTTCCGCCGCGCTCAGGCTGGGCGGTAGTGGGGCGAGCGACCAGTGTGGCGGTGTCGGTACCGCGCCGGTCAGGTCGGCCGGCAGCTCCCCTTCAAACTGAAGAAAGCGCAGAAAGCTACGCAACGAATAGGCCAGGACGCCGACGCTGCCGGGTCGCTGGAGGTGCGCTTGCTCGGTCACGAACCGGATCAGGGCGTCTGGAGCGATCCGGCCGACCGTGACCGGTCCATCCCCAAACTGACCGGCCAAGAAGGCACGCACGTAACGGCGGCGGTACCAGCGCGTCGCGTCGGCCAAGCCGCACACGTCGCGGAGGTACGTATCGAAGCGCGCCACCATGGCCTCAATGCTCGGACTGGACGGTGGACTTCGTGGGCGCAGGCGCGTTTCGCCGCCCATCACCAGCAGTCGGTTCAGCGCGGCGCGGACGCTCTTGCGGTGTTTCGGGTTCGGCGGTGGGCAGCGGCAAGCAGGCAGGTGCTCGTAGAGAAAGACCTGTACTGCTGGTGCGTCGATCTGCTGCCGATCGGGCGGCTGCTCGCCCAGCCAGGCGAGGAAGTGAGCCGCCACCGCCGCGTACTGGTGCTGCGTTCCGGGGGTGTGACCCCGCGCCGCCAGGTACGAACGGAAATCGCCAAGAAGCTGCTCTGACATGGGTACCCTCCGTCATCGGGAGATCTAGGGGTACCCACAGTCTTATGCGCAGCCGGGGCGACTGCCGCAGACGGAAACACTCGCTGTATCAACGTACCGCGGCAGTCACCGAACCGGCAACTGCGCATAATCCGGAGCTGCACATAATTCCGACCGGTGACGAAGGGCCGGATGCAGTTCTCCGCGGTGTTGTTGTCGATCTCAAGGCGGCCGTCATCCAGGAAGGTCGTCAGCGTCGGCCATTGCCCGAGGGCATAGCCGATCGCGCGCCCAAGCAAGCTCTTGGGCAGGACCCGCGGGGCGGTGGTGTCGAGCCACTGCTTGATCGTGTCGAGGATCGGGCGACTGCGCGCCTGCCGTGCGGCGTGGCGGATCGCCGGGGCGGCGCCGCGGACACTGCGCTCCACGCTATAGAGTTCGCCGATCAAGGCGACCATCTGCTGGGCGGCGCTGGCGTTGCGCCCGGCGGCGGCCTCGACGAATTTGCGGCGCACGTGCGCCCAACACCCGGCATGGCCCAGCACGCCGGGCGCGTTGGCCAGGACGTGATAAGCGCTGTAGCCGTCGGATTGCAGGTAGAAGGAGAGCGGTGGTGCGTCGGTCGGTGGGTCCGCGGCGGGCGGGAACAGCACCGCTTGCGGCACCGTGGCGGCACGACTCGGGGCGTATTTGAACCAGCGCACCGGCGCTCCTGGCGGTCCGCCACAGAAGACCCACATGTAGGACTTCTGCTCGGCCGTGCGTCCGGGCTCGCGCAGCACCTGCACCGGGGTCTCGTCGATATGGATCACCGGCCCTTGGCGCAGCAGGTCGTGCAGTGCGGCGGCCACCGGCGTGAGCGCGGTGTGCAGTTGTATGAGCAGCCCGGCCATGGTCTGGCGACTCAGTTCGATGCCCTCACGGGCAAAGATCTTCTCCTGCCGATACAACGGCAGGGCATCGACGAACTTGGCGGTGACGATGGCCGCCAGCAGCGAGCTGTGGGCGATCGACTTGGGGATGATTTGCACCGGGCGCGGGGCGATCTTTACCCCGACCTCAGCGCCGGGCACGTCCTCATCGCGCGCCACATACTTGGCGCGCTTATATTCGATGACATAGGTCTGGCGCGGGATGACCGCCAGTTGCTCGGAGGTGTCGTAACCGATGAAGGTCCAGTCCGCACCCAGGGCCGCCTTCTCATCGGCAGACAGATCGAGGATGCGCTCCACCCGTGGCAGATGCGCGGGTAAGGGGCGGCGCACCGGCTGACGCTTGGGTGGCAGCGTCGGGTCCGGGATGGTGTCTTTCGGCGGCGGCGGTGCGGCGGCCGGCAGTTGGGCCTCCAGCTCACCGATCAGCGCTTCCAACTCGGCTTCATCGAAGAGCTTCAACTGGGCGTCAGGAACCCGATCGGCACTGGGACCGAAGCGCTTGCGCCGCAGCAGTTCGATGTATTCCAGGAGCTGATCAATCCGCTGGCGTTGCTGCTCCAGGGTGGCGACATGGTGCGCCCGCTCCCGCTGCATGGCGGCCATCTGCTCATCCAATTGCTCATGCAACTGCGCGATGATTCCTTGCAGGAGCATCGGGTCAGTGGGTGGCAATGGCGTGCTATTGAGCATGTCGCCAATCATAGCAGAGGGGTGATGAGAAGTCACCCGGATAAGCCATTAGAGCAATGAAAAGTCGGTCCGCCGATGCGCCTCAACCCGCCGCGGATCCAGGCCCTCCAGTAACCACCCCAACTCGCGTACCGAGAGTGTTATCGCGCCGCCAGTGGATTCACTTGGCCACCAGAAGCGTTGTCGCTCCAGGCGCCGGTACCACAGCCAGAAGCCGTTGTTATGCCAGAACAGCAGCTTTACTTTATCGCGTGCGCGATTACAAAAAACGAACAGATGACTGGAGAAGGGGTCGGCCGCCAGCACCTCAGTGACCAGCACCGCCAGGCCGTCGATGGACTTGCGCATGTCCGTTGGCCCCAGCGCCAGATAAACCTGGGTATGGCTGTCGAATGCGATCATGCCGCCTCCTGCAGCACCGTCAACACCCGTTTGAGGGTGGCGGTATCGAAGTCCGGGGCGATCTCCAGGCGCTGCCCATCCGCCAGCACCAGGATCAGTGGCGTCACGACCGTCGGCAGGGCGTCGACCCACTGCACCGGCACCAGCCGCACCGCCTCCGCGGTCTGGTCATGGCCGCGGGCACGCGCCTGGCGGAATACCTCCCGCCAGCGTTGCAGGCTACCCGGCGCGACGCCGTGGCGCTCGCAGTACGCCTGCTGCGTCAAGCCGCTGCGCGGCCAACCCTCAACCAGTTCCCGCCACTGCTCGCGCGTACGTCGCCGTTGTGCCATGCTGAATTCCCCCGAAGTTGCTCTGTTCGGGGGCTATCATCCCGGCCCGGGGCTGGCCGGGAAAGATGCAATTCGCCGGACGCTTACCGCGCAACGGCGTGCTTCCAGGTCGTCGAGGACTACCCGGTCGGCGCGATGGCGCAGTGCATAGGAGACGACCTGCGTCTCTCCGGGTCCCAGGTCCCAGGCGAGGGCTTCGGGGGGCGCGGGCTCAAAGGCGGCGAAGCGGGAGGCCGAGTTTCCGGTCAACTCCGCAAGGATCGCCCCGCCATCGGCCTTCGCGCCAACCTCGGTGGCGACCGCCTGGGGGACGACAACGACACCCGCCAGAGCGGCGAGTAAGTCCAGGTGTTGGGTCTTACCCAGTAGAATCAGCGGCGAGGCGTTTACCACCCAGGAGTTAGACCCCATGGATTTCGTCCACCAGTTCGTCTGCGGTTACTTGGCAGGCCGGGACCCTGCGTCGGAAAAGCTCTTCAAGCAGCTCCGAGCGGGTCAACCCTGCTAATTCCGTAGCTTTGCCTTGGGAGACGATGCCCTGAGCGTACCACTGCACCGCCGCCGCGATGCGCATCTCGCGTGCAAACTCCATCGGTGCCAGGCGTAGGGCGCTGAAAGTAGAGGGTTCAAACTCGAAACTGATCGTTGCCATGTGCGGCCCCAGGGTTGAGTTGCTTTCGATGTCGCGTCAGCCAAGTCTTTGTCAGCCAGAAATTTTATTCAAAATTTCAGGGACAGTATATCGAGTTCCCGGGAATTCCGGGGCTAGGGAATTCCAGCGTTCCGGGGAACAGTTTTGTCGGCAGTGCGCGTAAGGCGGATCTCCGCAGGAGGTTCCGCCAAGAAAGCCCCCCCGTGGGAGCGGCTTCAGCCGCGACCAAGCCACGGCAGCTTGCGCGGTCGCGTCGCGGCTGAAGCCGCTCCCACCGGGTCGCGGCCTGATTATCACGGTAAGGGGCCGGGTGTCGGTATCGCGTGTATTGAGAATCGGCAAATTCCGGTAAACCAGCGATAGGGGTTACTGCTGGTTCCAACTCTCCTCCCACATGCAGTGCTTGACAGTATGCCGGTTCTTGATCAGTTCATCGATGGATGGCTCGTCGTTGAGGGCACGCTGGATGGCCAGCTTGGTGGCCTCGTAGTTGTTCTTGTACATGTCGGCCTTGTCGAGCTTGCCTTTCTTTGCCAGCGCGGCGCAGCCTGGGTCGATCCATACCAGGGTGATGATGCACAGGTCATTGGCCTGGTCGCGCGGGATGATGCCTTCGATTACGCAGTCGAGTACGGCGTCGGCCGTGGCGGATTGCACCAGGCCGCCGAAGAGTTCGACCTGTGCGGTATGCTTGAGGGTGACCTTCGGGACCATGATGGTCGCCGGGCGCACCAGTTGATTGATGTCGCGCACGGCGAACATGGCCGTGTGGCCCTTGCTCTGGGCCATCATGTTGGCGAAGGCGTGGCCGACCGGGCCGTCGACGGCGCCGATCAGGATTTCCGGCATGGCGGCGGTGACGTCCTTGCCTTCGGTGAAGACGGTGGCTTCGCCGGCCTTGAAAATTATCTTGCTGGACATGGGGTTTGCCTCAGGGGGTTGGCGGTGGTGGTGAGTTTGGGGGCCTTGCGGGACCCTTGGTGGATGGCGTGTGCGGGCCTTGATCGTCATTGCGGCCCGGGGGACGAGCGGGGGCGCGGTCCACCGGGGCTTGCGGCGCTGTTGGTGGACTGCGCTGCGCTTGTCCACCCTACGGCGCTGTCCCGCGGGCGGCCTTGATCATAACGCCGGGCACGCCCCCAGGCCGCGACGGATGTCCCCCGTGAGGTGGCCGGAGTTATGATCGAGGCCCCGCGGTCTGGGGATGTCACGCCCTTTCAGGGCTGGGCTCCTTAACAATAGACCACCCAGGGCGTTGCCCTGGGCTGGTATGTCGCGCCCCTTCGGGGCTTAGGGGTCGCGGCGACGGCAGGCACCCACCGCACGGGATCAAGGCGTCCGGGCGGGAGGATTGACCCCAACGGGGTCACATATATCAGCCCAGGGCAACGCCCTGGGTCGTCCGCAGAGATAATCTTAGCCCTGAAAGGGCGTGACAGATCGCGCCCTTGATCATCGTTCCGGCCGCCCCGGGCCGGAAGTCCAAGGCTTCAGCCTTGGATGTACTGAACCAAGGCTGAAGCCTTGGACTCCAGAAGATGGCCGCTGGCCGGAACGATGATCGAGGCCGGCGGGAGGGGGGTGCACCGAGGGCCGCGGGGCTGTTGGTGGACTGCGCTTCGCTTGTCCACCCTACGGCGCCCGGCAATCGATGTGGGCGGGGTGATGATGGCCTCGATCATACATCCGGCTACTCTGACTGCACCGGGGGCGCTGGTCCGCACAGCGGACCCTACGGGAGCGAGACCGTAGGGTCCGCTGTGCGGACCGCAGACGCGCCGTTCGCTGATAGGCCGGGATTATGACCAGGGGCCACGAGCCGCAGCGCCGCGCCGTCAGACGTTGCGGTCGCCGGAGTCCCCGTGCGACCTCAGCCCAGCCGGGCATCGGTACCGTCCGTCACCGGTTGTTCAGGCCCGCCCGCGGCATCCTGATACAGCGCCCGGAACAGCGCCTTGAGTTCGCCATAACGCGCGTCCACCAAGACCTCCCGCCGCCGATCGCGTGCGATGCCGACCTCGACCGTGCCGATGACCCGGGTGGGTGGGGCCGACAGGAACAGCAGCCGGTCCGCCAGCAGGGTGGCCTCGTACAGGTCGTGGGTGACGAAGATGACGGTGGGGCGCTGTCGCTCGCAAAGATCCAGGAGCAGGCCGCGCAGTTGCCCGGCCGTTGGGGCGTCGAGCGAGACGAAGGGCTCGTCCATCAGGAGCAGGCGCGGCTGCACGGCGAAGGCGCGGGCCAGGGCGGCGCGCCGCTGCATCCCGACCGAGAGGCGGTTGGCGGGGAAGTGCCCGACGGCCGCGAGCCCCATGGTGGTCAGCAGGGTGTCGACCGCGGCGGCGCGGGCGGCGGGGTCGTCCAGCACCAGGTCGATGTTGCCCCGCAGGGTCAGCCAGGGCAGCAGCCGCGGGTTCTGGAAGCAGTAGCCCAACTGCGGGCGGCGGCCGTCGGGCGTGCCGGGCCAGCGGATGGACCCGGTGAAGGCCTGATCCAGCCCGGCGATCAGGTGCAGCAGGGTGCTCTTGCCGCAGCCCGAGGGGCCCACCAGGGCGACGAACTCCGCGGGACCCAGGGTGAAGGCGACCTGGTCCAGGATGAGCCGCTCGTGGCCGGTGGCGGGGTCCGGATAGACCTTGCGTGCGACCAGGATGTCCGCGAGCGACGGGCGCGGGCCGCCGGGTGCGTCCTCAGCGTCGCCAGCGGTTGGCAGCGCGTTCAAGTGGTTGCAGCAGCCCATACTCGATCGCCAGCATGACCAGGATGAAGGCCAGGCTGTAGGCCAGGATCCCGGTGACGTTGAAGAGTTGAAAGAAGAGGTGCAACGCGAACCCGATCCCGTCGTTGCGCCCCAGCAGTTCCGCCACCAGCACCAGCTTCCAGATCAAGGACAGCCCGGAGCGGGCGGCCAGCGCGACATAGGGCAGCAACTGGGGCAGGGTGACGTAGCGCAGCCGCTTGTACCACCCCAGGCGGAAGCTCTGGGCCAGCTCCTGATAGTCCGGCTCCAGGGTGCGCGCCCCTTCGCGCAGGGTGAGCACGACCTGGGGGACCTTGTTGACGGCGATGGCCAGCACCGCGGTGGACTCCGCGAGCCCGAACCAGACATAGGCGAGGATGATCACGACCAGGGCCGGCAGGTTCAGGAACAGCATCAGCCAGGGGTCGAGCAGCAGGTCGAGGGTGCGCCGCCGGCCCATGAGGATACCGATGGCGCTGCCCGCCAGCATGGCGATCAGGAAGGCGAGGGCGACCCGGCGCAGCGTCGCCCCCAGGTCGTGCAGCAGGGGGCCGTGCAGGGCGTCGTGCACCGCGAGATCCAGCACCGCGAGCGGCGTCGGCAGGAGGCTGCTCGGCCACCACCAGGCGGCGACCTGCCACAGCAGCACCAGCGACAGGGCGGAGCCGAGCCGCAGCAGGCGCGGTGCCGCACGCGTCACGCGGCGGGCTCAGTCCGGCGCCCCGTCCCAGAAGGTCCCGGCCGGCAACTGCGCGGCCTCGCCCACCAGGTCGGCGCCGCTCAGCGCGCGCAGGAGCACATAGAGCCGCTGCGCATCGGCGCGCTCCGCCGCCCCCCAGCGGGTGGGGATGCCGGCCCGGTAGCCGTCGCGTAGGGCGATGAAGGTCGCCTCGTCCGGGGCCGCCATCAGGGGTCGCAGGGCCTCCCATTCGGCATCGGAGTCGCGCAGCAGGGTCCGCGCCTGGTCGGCGGCGCTCAGGAACCGCCGCAGCGCCTCCCGGTGGCCGGCCGCCCAGGTCTCGTCGAAGCAGTAGCCGATCATCGGCAGGTCGGTCGTGATCCCCAGCGCCCGGAGCGCCTCCCGGACGCCCAGCGCCTGGGGGAGGCCGGCGGCGGTGAGGCGCGCGGCATAGTGCCAGTAGGTGACGACGGCATCCACGCGCCCCTGTTTCAATTGCTCGCCGATGAGCGGCCACCTTCCACTTTCCGGGTCCCACGGCCTGGGACCGGCTCGCCACCCGGGTCCGCGTCAACGCCTATACGAACGTGCGGGCGGTGGCCCAGACCGACGACGGCCGACTCTTCACGGTCGCCAACTTCGTCAAGGCGGCCGGCGGCTGCTCAGCCCCGTCCCTGAAGGACCCGGCCGCCGCGGCGGCGCAATTGGGGCGGATGAAGCTGGTGCTCCCGGAGCAGATCAAGCCCGGCGAGCGCCTGACCGCCCAACTCATGATCAAGCACCCCAACAGTTCGGGGCTCCAGTTCGATCAGGTCGCGCGTCACTTCATCCCGGCGGACTATATCCAGCGCATCGACCTCGCCTACCAGGGCTAACCCCTGTTCAGTGTCGACTCCAATATCTCGATCAGCGAGGACCCCAGCATCCGCTTCGGTCTCATCCCGGCCGCCGCCGGTGACCTGCGGGTCGAGGTGAAGGACAGCATCGGGCGCCGCTTCGAGCAGACCTTTCCGATTGCAGTGACGGGGGGCGGTTAGGCGCCGCCTCGAGCACCATTGCGGCCCCCACCCTGGAGTCCAAGGCTTCAGCCTTGGACGTCCACCGCCGACCTCGATCCTGCGCCGACCACACGAATTCGCTATCCTTCCCCGCCTGAACACCCAGCGGGCAGCCTTCATCGTTATTCCGGCTATCTCGAGGGTGAATCCGTCGCGGCCGGGGGCCGCTCCTACGCCGTAGGAGCTGCCCCCGGCCGCGGCGGGTTGCCGTAAGAGTCGCGCAGCGACGCTGTGGGAGCGGCTTCAGCCGCGACGAGGCCTCGCAAGTGTCCGCAACGTCGCAGATAACCGCGCCCTCGCAACACGGTTGCAAGCCGCTCCCCGCCACGCATCTCATCGACCGGGGTGGCTGATGTTCCTTCCATGGCCGTTAGCCGCAACGCGATCTCGCAAGCTACCGGGGCCTCGTGGCGGCTGAAGCCGCTCCCACGGGGGCCTTTCAGCTTCCGGGGTAGCCGGTCTGGCTGCCAGGGCCCTTAGCCTAGAGGCTATGGCCGCCATCGGCAAGCTGCGGCGGCACCCACTGTCAGTCAGTCGGGATTGCCCGCCGGAGCGCCGGTGGGGCCTTTAGAAGCAGCGCAGTGTCGACTCCGCCTGGATCTCCTTGAAGTGGGTCACGGCGTCTTTGGCCCAGGTGCTGCCCTTGTAGACCGCGTTGCGGCCGGCGCCTTCCATCTGCTGGAGTCGCATCAGAGTCTCGATCCGCTCGTAGTCCGCGTAGGGGATGGCGGCGGCGATGAAGTCGATGCTGCAGGAGCATTTGCGCAGGGTGTCCGGATTCTTGCCGTTGGCGATCATGCAGCCGAGCACATAGTCGGCGAGCGCGGTGGTGGGGTAGGGCGCGGGCTTGGGGGCGGCCGGTTCCGGGCCATCGGCGGCACTCACGCCGCCGATGACGGCGGCGAGCGCCAGGCCAAGGAATGGGCTCAAGGGCAGCGAGGTTTTGTGCATGGGGACCTATGGGTCTTGTGATCCAGGAAAGTGGGTTGGTCGGCGAATAACTTACAGGATAGGTGATTAGCGTCGAAACTCAGCCGGTGTCGATGCGGCCATCTGTCACGCCCTTTCAGGGCTAAGAGTATCTCTGTGCACAACCCAGGGCGTTGCCCTGGGCTGGTATGTGCGACCCCGTTGGGGTCAATCCTCCCGCCCGAACGCCTTGGTTTCACGCGGGGGTACCTACCATCGCCGCGAGCCTTCGTATGCTGGCAGGGACAAGTTGAACACTTTCCGAGTGGACTATATTGCGCAATGCGGCAAGCGCGGGGCTCAATGTTCAAGTAATTCTTGCTGGGTTACTTAAGCCCCGAAGGGGCCTGACATACCAGCCCAGGGCAACGCCCTGGGTGGTCTGTTGCTAAGGATCCCAGCCCTGAAAGGGCGTGACATCTTCTGGCGATCAAGGTAATGCTCCAATAGTATCGGGCTCTGCACTTGATGCTACCAGGGCTAATGGGCGATTGGGGTGTCCGGGTTCCGGTGGTGAAAGGTCAGTTGTTCCTCGATCAGGGGCGCGTCACTGCCCGCGGACGGGACCCTGGTGCTGATCTGGTAGAGCCCGCCGGGGACCTGCTCCGAGAACAGGAATTCATAGCCCTTGTCGGCGTAGTCCTTGAAACGCGCGCTGTTGGGGTCCCCGGCAAAGGGCTTGAGGGTAATCCGCACGCCCGGCACCTCCTGGCCGCCGAGCGGGATCTTGACCGGTTCGCTCTGCGCTTTGGCGAAGGCGGCCCGCAGGCGATTGCGAAAGTATCCGCTGGCGCCCTCGGTCGCAGCGGCCAACTCCTTGATGTCGCGCTCCAGGAACTGGATCGGCACCGGGTTGCCCCGGTAGGCGGTGGCGGGCTGAAAGTCCAGGTGGTGACCGCCGCTCAGGAAATCGAATTGCAGGTCACGTTTGCCGTCGTCCGCGACGCGCGTCACCGTGACGATCACCCGGTCCTGGTAGTCCGGCAGGTCCTTGCCATGACGGGTGAAGCGGTATTCCGGGACGCTTCCGGCGGGGACCTTCTGCATCAGGTCATTGGCGAAGACGAGCTGTTGGGCCTGAGTGAGTTTCGGGGCCGGTTCCTGGTCGGCTTGGGGTGCCGCGGCCGGGGTTCCATCAGGCGCGGCGGCCGCCGCGCCTGTCGCCAGGAGAACGGCCAATAGTGCGGTACGGGTGGCTGATGCCGACATAAATGGACTCGTAATCATAGCGGGCCGTTCGTGCGAGCGGCGTGCTGGCGCCGCTACCGTAGGGTGCGCCGCGCGCACCATGGCGCCAAGCGAAACCCTGGCCGTGGCGCTCAAGCGCATCGCTCATGGTGCGCGCGGCGCACCCTACGCCAGTGGTCCGAGCCGATGCGCCCGGCGTCAGCCGCCGAAGAGTCGCCCGAGCCAACCGCGCACGCCCTGCGCCGGCGGCTCGGGTGGTGCCGCGGGGGGCGCTGCGCGGGTCGGCGCAGGCGCAAGCGCTGGCCTGGGGGTCGGACTCGGCGCGGCGGCCGGCGGTGCCGCTGACCGCGCCGCCCGCAACTGTTCATAGTGGCGGCGCAGCACGGAATCGGTGAGCGGCTGATCGAGGTCGAGGGGATTGCTCATCGGTATGCTCCTGTGTCGTGCGATCGGGTGGCGAAGCCCGGCCTATTGAGCCTTTTTCTCGGCCAGCGCCTTGAGGTTGGTCAGGCCCGCCTGGTAGACCTTGGTCACGGCGTCCACCGCGGCCTCGTCGGTGAGCCCGGCGGGCGGGTTCTCGTGCGGGTCGCCGCGGCCGAAGGACCCCTTCCAGGTGACGATACTGCCGCCATCGGCTGCCGGCGCGACCGCGAGTGAGGAGCTGTAGTCGGTCACCGGCAGGACCTTGGGGTCGACCTCCAGGATGCGGTAGGAGAAGGTGTGGGCCGCCGCGTCGTAGGTCTGCAATTCCTCGACGATCTGGCCCCCGCCGGTGAGGGTCAGGGTGCGGACCGCCCGCGGGGCATTGCCGCCGCGGCCCGCGGTCTTGGTGATTGCCGGGTGCCAGCCCATGTCCTGGAAGTCGGCGATGACCGCCCAGACCCGCTCGGGCGGGGCCGCGATGGTCTCTTTGAGGGTGAGGTCCTGGCGCGCGGGACCGGCGGCCCGGAGGGCGGCGGGAACGGCGATCAGCGAGGCCAGGGTCAAGGCGAGGGCGACCGATGATTTCATCAATGGCGTGACTCCGGGGGGCGAGGGCGAATACGGGGTGCGGGGAGGCGATTTCGCCACGTTGACGCAAAGAGTGTGCCGATTCGTCCGGGTTCGGTCTCGGCTCTGCCTGACGGCCGCGCGACTGGTGCCCTCGATCAGTGCGGCCATTACGACCCTGGATCGTACACTGCCATCAAGTCAAGGCGCACCCGCCGACCGCGTCGCCTCGGCCTGGAGTCCAAGGCTTCAGCCTTGGCGCGCTCCAAGGCTGAAGCCTTGGACTCCAGGCGCTTGGGTTGCGGCGCTTAACTTAACGGCAGTGCCCTGGATGCTGGGGTGGACAAGCGCAGCGCAGTCCATCAACGGCGGCGTCGGCTGCGGTGGACTTCGCTCCCGCTCGTCCACCCTACCGGCCCGACCCCGGGCGCGGTTCCTGCTGACGTGTCAGAAGTGACACGCAGTGTCCCAGGCCGCCTTGCCCGGCGGATGGCGACCCGCCGCCTTGGTGCCGCTGCTCGGAATGGCTCGAACCACCGGCGTAGGGTGCGCCGCGCGCACCTTGAGGGGCTGCGGTTGAACGAAATGGCGTGAGTCTCGATCAGCGCCGTGGTGCGCGCGGCGCACCCTACGGGTATCGGCATGGCCAATGGACCGGGCATTTCTATCACGGCCCTCGGTCACCCGCGGCGGCCGGGTGCTGGCGTGAGTCTTGCTGTCGCACTGGACGATCCGTCGGCTGCCCTGTTCGTCCCAGGTCGGGGTCCGCGATCAGTCGACCGGGAGAGACCCAAGCGAATGACGCAACCCTTAGGCTCAACATTCCATCCGGGTTCGCGGAGCCGGCCTGCGGCCCTGACGCGCAGCGCTGGTCCCGCGGGCGCCCGGTCCCGCTTGACCCTCTTACTCCTCGCCCTGACCCTCGCGACGGGCGTCGAGGCCGCGGAATTCACGCTGCGCATCGGCCTGATCGACCAGGCGCCCGCCGCGGCGCCCCCCCTCTCCGCCCTGCTGCCGCCGATCGTCGATGACGGCCTGGAGGGCGCGCGTCAGGGTATCCGCGACAACGCCACCACCGGACGCTTCACCGGCCAGGCGTTCGAGCTGGTTCCGACGCGGGTCGCACCCGGGACCCCGGCCGCCGCGGCCTTCCGCGACCTGCACGGCCAGGGCCTGCGGGTCTTTCTGATCAATCTCCCGGCCCCCGACCTGCTGGCCCTGGCGGACCTGCCGGAGGCCCGGGACTCACTGCTGTTCAACATCGGCGCGCCGGACGACCGCCTGCGTGTGACTGACTGCCGCCGCAACCTGCTGCACACGGCCCCGAGCCGCGCCATGCTGGCGGACGCCCTGGCCCAATACCTCGCCTGGAAGCGCTGGACGCGCTGGTTCCTGGTGGTCGGACCCACCCCGGGCGATCAGGCCTATGCGGCGGCCCTGCGGCGCGCGGCCAAGCGCTTCGGTGCCAGGATCCTGGTGGAGAAGCCCTGGACCTTCGAGGCCGGGGCCTCACGCACCGACTCCGGGCACTTCACCGAGCAGCAGGAGGCCAACGCCTTCACCCAGGTGGCGGACTACGATATCCTGCTGGTGGCAGACGAGTCAGACACCTTCGGTGAGTATCTGAATTACCGCAGCTTCCTCGCGCGGCCGGTGGGCGGGACCCGGGGGCTCAGCGCCGCCGCCTGGAGCGGTGTTTCGGAGCAATGGGGCGCGACCCAGTTCCAGCGCCGTTTCCGCGAGCGCACCGGGCGCTTCATGACCCCCCTGGACTATGCCGCCTGGCTCGCGGTGCGCAGTATCGGCGAGGCCGCGACCCGCACCGGCTCACCCGACCCCGGGCCCTTGCGCGCCTACCTGTTGGGTCCTGACTTCAAACTCGCCGCCTTCAAGGGGGTGCCGGCGTCCTTTCGCGACTGGAATGGGCAATTGCGCCAGCCGCTGCTGATCGTCTCGCCCCGGGTCCTGGTCTCGGTGTCGCCGCAAGAGGGATTCCTGCACCAGTTCTCCACGCTCGACACCCTGGGCTATGACCGGGCGGAAACCACCTGCGGGATGAAATAGCACATGTCGATCAGTCAATCACTGTCTGCAATCAGCCGCGCCGCGGCGCTCTTGGCGATCCTCGTCCTGGCCTGGCCCGGCGCGGCCGGTGCCTATACAGTCTATGTCTCCAGCGAAAAGGACAACACCATCACCGTGGTGGATGGCGAGACCCTTGCGATCAAGGCCAGCGTGAAGGTCGGACCCAGACCCCGGGGTATTGCGCTCAGCAAGGATTTCAAGTCACTGTATGTCTGCACCAGCGACGCCGACCATATCGAGGTGCTGGATTTGGCGAGCCTCAAGGTCACCCATAGCCTCCCCTCGGGTCCGGACCCGGAACTCCTGGCCCTGGCGCCCGACGGACGCCTGCTCTATGTCGCCAATGAAGACGACAACATGGTCACCGTGGTAGACGTGGAGGGGCGCACCAAGGTGGCCGAGATCCAGGTCGGGGTCGAGCCCGAGGGCATGGGCCTGAGCCCGGACGGCAAGTGGCTGGTCAATACCTCAGAGACCACTAACATGGCCCATTTCATCGATCTCGCCACCCGCGAGGTGGTCGCCAATGTGCTGGTGGACCCGCGCCCGCGGGTCGCCCAATTCACCCCGGACAGCAAACAGGTCTGGGTCTCCTCCGAGATCGGCGGCACCGTGAGCGTGATCGACACGGCAACCAAAGAGAAGCTCAAGGTCATCCGCTTCGAGGTCCCGGGGCTGCGCCCGGAGTCGATACAGCCGGTCGGCATCCGTTTGAGCGCCGACGGCAAGCGCGCCTATGTCGCCCTGGGCCCCGCCGCCCGGGTCGCGGTGGTCGACACCGCGACCTTCGCGGTCGAGAAATATCTATTGGTCGGCCAACGGGTGTGGAACCTGGACTTCTCCCCCGATCAGCAGCGGATGTTCACGACCAACGGCGTCAGCAATGACATGTCCGTTATCGACCTTGCGAGTCTCAAGGTGCGCAAGAGCATCCCGGTCGGGCGTCTGCTTTGGGGGGTGGTGGTTGCGCCTTGAGTAAAGAGTCAAGAGCAAGTTGAACGCAATCGTTGTCGTTGTCGTTGTCGTAATCGGAGAACCGATGCAATTTGGTGTGGGAGAATCCAGGGTGCTACGACAATCTCGACAACGACAACGACAATGGCGCTCTGGGTGGTCCCTAATGGATAGTTAGTGAACCGTTCCGAAGGTGATGAGTGACCCCAACGGGGTCACACATACCAGCCCAGGGCAACGCCCTGGGTCAGTCAATGCCCCAGCCCTGAAGGGGCGTGACATCGGTGTCGAATACGGAAGCGGGCACCGGATGTCACGCCCTTTCAGGGCTGAATTTCATCATCGACCGACCCAGGGCGCTGCCCTGGGCTGGTATGTAACGCCCCTTTGGGGCTGGCGGCGTTCGCAATAGTGGACGCAGAGCAAAGCCCTGCTTCGCCATCAGGTGCCGGGAAATCATCGGGGGTCTGTTACGAATGAGCGCAGATAGTGATCGTGGTCAGGATGACAGGCCGGGCTCAACCACCGCCGACGACGTCGCCCTCGAGGTCTGCGACATCGCCTTCGCCTACCCCGGACGCGAGGTGCTGGCCGGCGTCTCATTCGGGGTCCCGCCGGGCGGCTTCTGCGTTCTCCTGGGGGTGAACGGCGCCGGTAAGACCACGCTCTTCTCACTCATCACCCGACTCTTTCTGTGCCGCACCGGGTCCATCCGCATCCTGGGCCAGGACCTCAGCCGGCAGGGCGCGCGGGCCCTGGCCGCCCTTGGCGTGGTCTTCCAGCAGCCGACCCTGGATCTGGATCTCACCCTGCGACAGAACCTGCGCTATCACTGCGCCCTGCACGGGCTGGACCCGGCGGCGATGCGCCCGCGCATCGAGTCCGCGCTGGCCGGGGTGGACCTCTCGGAGCGGGCCGGCGAGCGGGCGCGGCAACTGAGCGGCGGTCAGCGCCGCCGCCTGGAACTGGCCCGCGCCCTGCTGCATCGGCCCCGGGTCCTGCTGGCGGACGAACCGACCGTGGGGCTCGACGTGCACAGTCGCCAGGCCATCATCGCCCAGGTGCGGGCGCGCTGTCGCGAGGACGGGGTCGCGGTCCTGTGGGCGACCCACCTGGTGGACGAGGTGGAACCGACCGACCAGGTCGTCCTGCTGCACCGCGGCCGGGTGCTGCATCGGGGCACCGCGGCACGGCTCCTGACCGACACCGGGTCGGCCACCGTCCACCAGGCCTTCAACCGTCTCACCGGCGCGCAGGAGGCGGCGTGAGCCCACGTCAATACCTGCTCGTCCTCATCGGCATCCTCGCCCGCGAGGGGCTGCGCTTCCTGCACCAGCGCGAGCGCTTCCTCGGTGCCCTGGTGCGTCCGCTGGTCTGGCTCTTCATCTTCGCGGCCGGCTTCCGCGCCGTGCTGGGGATCTCCATCATCCCGCCCTATGAGACCTATATCCTCTATGAGGAATATATAGCCCCGGGCCTGGCGGCGATGATCCTGCTCTTCGGCGGGATGCAGAGTTCACTCTCGATGGTCTATGACCGGGAACTGGGGAGTATGCGGCTCCTGATGGTCAGTCCCTTCCCCCGCTGGTGGCTTCTGCTGTGCAAGCTGTTGGCGGGGGCCCTGGTGGCGGTACTCCAGGTCTATCTGTTCCTCGCCATCGCCTGGTTCTGGGGCGTACAGCCGCCGCCGATCGGCTACCTGCTGGTCCTGCCCGCCCTGTTGCTCACCGCCCTGATGCTGGGCGCACTGGGGCTCTTTCTCTCCTCGGTGATCCGCCAACTGGAGAACTTCGCCGGGGTGATGAACTTCGTCATCTTCCCGCTCTTCTTCGCCTCCTCCGCACTCTATCCGCTCTGGCGCATCCGCGATTCCAGCATCCCGCTCTATGAGATCTGCCGTTTCAATCCCTTCACCTGGGGCGTGGAACTGATCCGCTTCTCACTCTATGCCCAACTGAACTGGTACGCCCTGGCCGGCGTCGCCGCCGCCCTGGCCCTGTTCCTCGCCGCCGCCCTCTGGGGCTATGACCCCGGGCGCGGTATGATGCGCTTCAAGCAGGGCGGGGGCTGAATCGGATCATTCGGGCACGCCTGGCGGGGGTTGGTCCGCACAGCGGACCCTACGGCTGGCCCCGCACCTCCCCTAAACCGAAAAAGAGTATTTGGCCGCAAATGAACGCAAATAAGCGCAAATAACGCTGCTGGTTAGCATCGTCGCGGGCGTTACCCGAACGGCGAACATGCAGTAAAGCCCAAGTCTCTGATTATTTGCGTCAATTTGCGTTCATTTGCGGCTAAACTGCTTTTTCCGGGCTAAACTTCCGTGGTGCAATCGCCGCTCGCCGATCCACCCATGACCAAACACCTCCAAGGAGCCCCCCGCGTGACCCTGTTCAGGCCCCTGATCCTGACCCTCTGCGCCCTCGCACTCACCGCCGCCCCCGCGGCGGCCGATGAAGACGCCCAGGCCGCAGACCCCGACTGGCCCTGCGACCAGATTCTGGTCCCCCGGATCGCCGCCGCGACCCTCTGGGACGGACCGCCGGTGGACGGACTCGCCTGGCGGGCGAACGCCCCGGTGGCGGACCTGGTCGGCCGCTTGACCCAACCCGGCCTCAGCGAGGAGGCGGCCGGGTCCGCCGTCGCCGCCTTCGCCCAGGGCCTGGCCCCGGCCGAGCGGGCGCTGCTGCTGACCCTGGTCTTCGCGGGCGTCCTGGAGGTCCTCGATCAGGAGCGTGCCCAGCAACTCGACGGCATCAGGCGCTATTCCCAGGACCAGGCGCGCCGTGCCGAGGCCCTGGGCCTGGAATTGGACCAGATGGTCGCACTGGAGCGCGATCCCTCCGAGGCGGCGGCCAAGGAGCGGGCGGCCCTCAAGGAACGGCTGACGCTGGAGGAGCGGGTCTTCGACGAACGGGAGAAGTCGATCGGCTTCCTTTGCACCAGACCGGTGGTGCTTGAGCAGCGCCTGGGGTTCCTGGCGCGGACTATCGCAGGGTTTATGGACTGATCGGCTCGGTGACGAGTCAAGAACAAGTAAACAGAGTCTTCGTTGTCGTTGTCGTAATCGAAGAAGCGATGCACATTGGGGTGCGAGGGAGTCCGGGGCGCTACGATAATCTCGACAACGACAACGACAACGACAACGACAACGACAACGACAACGAAGATGGCGCTATAGGCAGTTCCTAATGGAATTGTTTAAGATATTTGTGAACCGCTCCTCAGCCATTGCCGAGACCGCACCGGATGCCAAACGACGACGCCAGTCCCATCCGCCTCCTGCACCTGTCCGACATCCACTTTCGGGCCGACACGGCCTGGGACTCGGACCCGGTGCTGCGTGACCTGGCCCGCTTCATCGCCGGCGAGGTCCGGCAAGGGCTGGTGCCGGACCTGGTCGCCGTCACCGGGGACCTGGCGTTTTCGGGCAAGGCGGACGAGTACCGCCGCGCCCCGCAGCAGCCGGACGACCAAGCGGACGACCGCCCGCGCGTCACCGCCTGGGACTGGCTGACGGACGAGTTGTGGCCAGCCCTGGCGCCGGACCCGTCGCGGCCGCTGCCGCACGAGCGACTGCTGCTCGTACCCGGTAATCACGATGCCGATCGCGGCCAGGTCGACCTGATCGCCCGCTTGGTCCAGCAAGGCCTGCTGGGCGCCGCGGATCAGGCCCAACTCGCCACCGTGCTGGCCGATCCCATCCAAGGCGCCGTGCTGTTCAAGCGCCACGCCGCTTATCTCGCCTTCTACGGCGCCTGGCTGGGGACGCCGCATACCTTACCCTGGTGGCAGCGCAGCATCCAGATTCGCGGGCAACGCCTGCACCTCGCCGGGCTCGACTCCGCCTGGATGGCCTGTGACGACCAGGACTATGGCCGCCTCCTGCTCAGCCATTACCAGATCAACCAGACCGTCGATGTCCGCGCCGCCGCGGGTGCCGACTGGCGGATCGCCCTGCTGCACCACCCCTGGGACCATCTCGCACCCTTCGACGGCCCCGCGGCCCGCCAGGCAATCCACCTGCACCGGGATCTCGTCCTGCGCGGCCACCTGCACGAGGGCGAGGCCGCCTTCATCCGGCCGGCAGACCCGGCCCGCGCCTGCCTGGAACTGGCCGCCGGCTGCGTCTACGACGGCAGCCGCCACCCCAACGCCTTCCAATGGATCGAACTCTGGCCGCAGACCCCGGCGGCACCGCGGCGGGTGCGGGTCTTGTTCCGCCACTGGTACAAGGGGGCCTGGGATGTCGACCGCAACCAGCCCGGCTGCCCGGACGGCTCGGCCGAGTTCCCGCTCGCGCCACCCGCCGCCGCGGGCGTGCGGCCAACTGTCCGGCAAGCGCCGATCATCCCCCCCGACTATCTCGCCTGGCTGCGCCGCACCCACGGCGGTGTCGACCTGCTCGGTCAGGACGCCCAGCAAGGCCAGTCAGTGACCCTCAGCCAAGTCTATTGCCCCGCCGTCACCACCCCGGCGCCCCCCACGGAACCGCCGGACGCCGACCGCAAAGACCCGCCGCCCGCGCTGCTGCTGGCGCGCATCGACCAGGAATCGCTCTATTGCCCCGCCCCGCCCGGGGCCGGCAAGTCCACCTTCTGCCGCTGGGCCGCGCTCCAGAGTATCCCCGGCAGCGCCCCCGCCCATCCGGTGCCGCCGCCGGAGGGATTCGCCGAGCCATCGCCCGCCAACCTGCGCACCCGCCTGCCGCTCCTGGTCCCGCTGCGCGAATTCTGGCGGACCATGGACTGCGGCCAGGGCTGCCTGACCTGGCACCGCACCGAGTTGGAACAGGCCCTGGCCGACTGGATCGACCGGGCCCCGCCCGAGGGCCTGACCGGCGCCCTGCTCAAGGCGCACCTGGCGGCCGGCAGCGCCTTCCTGCTGCTCGACGGACTGGACGAGGTCCCGGTCTCCCAACCCCGCGACGGCATCACCCTCTACCCGCGGGCGCTCCTGCTCTCGGGACTCGCGGATGCACTGCCGACCTGGGAGCGGACCGGCAACCGCACCCTGCTCACCAGCCGCCCCTATGGCCTGGACGAGGCGGGCCTGCTCAAACTCGGCCTGCCGCGCGCCCCCCTGGAGCCCCTGCCCGAGCCGCTGCAGCACCTGTTCATCGGCCGCTGGTTCCACACCCTGGACCAGCCCGACCTGGCCGCCGGTCTGATCGCCACCATCCAGGGCCGCGACGACCTGAGCGGGCTCGCCGGCAACCCCATGCTGCTCACCGCGCTCTGTGTCATCTACGGCAACGGCCGGCGCCTGCCCCAGGACCGCTATCACCTCTACCAGAAGATCATCGACAACGTGCTCTACAACCGTTACCCGGGCGACGCCCGGCAACGCGAGCCGGTCAAGGCCCGGCTCGAGGCCATCGCCTATGGCATGCACACCGGCGCGGACCTGGACGAAGACCGGCAGACTCCGAGCCCCGAGGCCAGCGATACCGAGATCGAGCGCCTGCTGCGCGCCTTCGCCCGGCTCGAGCCCGCCTACGAGCAGGGCCGCGTCGCGCCCGCCGTCCAGCGCGAAGAACTGTTGACCCGCTCCGGCCTGCTGCTGCCCCGCCCCGGCCGGCGCGCCGCCTTCTATCACCTGAGCTTCCAGGAGTTCCTGGCCGCCGAGCGGATCAGCCGCACCAGCGAGGACCGCGCCGCGCTGGAGTTGGTCTTTCGCGCACGCGGTCCCGTCCCGGAGTGGCGCCCGACGCTCCTCTTCCTGTTCGCCGCCGGGGTCTTCAATTACCGCAGCGCCCAGTGGGGCCTGGATCTCCTGACCCAACTCAGCGCCGACCTCGGGCGCGCCGGGGTCAAGGCCAACCCGGCCCCCGCCGTGCTGGTCGCTGAATGCCTGGACCTGTGTCTCGCCAAGGGTTACGCGGTCCCGGCGGGGCTCGCCGGGCGCTTCCGGCAGACCTGCCTGGACGCCATTGCCGATGAGATCGCCATCCCCGCCCGCCAGGCCTTGGGGCTCTGTCTGGGGCGGCTCGGGGACCCGCGCATCTTGGATCTTCGTGACCCGGCGGCCTATGTCGAAGTCCCGGCAGGCGAGTACCCCTACGGAAAAAAGGGCAAACAGGTCCGCGTCGCGACCCCCTTCTTGCTGGCCCGGTACCCGACGACCAACGGGCAATACCGTGCCTTCATGGAGGACGGCGGCTATGCGAACCGCGACTGGTGGTTCGACGAGGGCTGGGGCTGGCTGCAACAGGAAGGCGTCACCGAGCCGAGATTCTGGCAAGACCGCCGCTGGAACGCCCCCAATCAGCCGGTGGTCGGAGTTTCCTTCTGGGAGGCGCAGGCTTGCTGCCGCTGGGCCGGCGGACGCTTGCCAAAGGAGCGCGAATGGGAGGCCGCCGCCCGTGGTCCGGAAGGCCACGAATACCCTTGGGGCGGTGAGTGGGAGGACGGGATCTGCAACAGCGCCGCGGCTGGTTTCGGGGCTACCTCCCCGGTTGGGTCCTTTCCCCGCTCACGCCAGGCGCGGTTGGGGATTGAGGACTTGGCCGGCAACTGCTGGGAGTGGTGTGACGATTTCTACGCTGGGTACGAGCGGACGGTCGGGTCGCCGGTCGTATTGCGCGGCGGTGCCTTCTTCATCGGGGCTGGGGGCCTGTGCGCCTCGGACCGGGTCAAGTACCAGCCCGGGGGCCGGTACGAGGGCGTCGGGTTCCGCTGCGTCCGGGCCGCGCCCCGCCAGCCTTGACCCCTAGTACCCGGTTTCAGCTGATCTTGCGTATCGACCCCAACGGGGTCGAACATACCAGCCCAGGGCAACGCCCTGGGTCTGGGTTATCCGCGGAGCTTAGCCCTGAAAGGGCGTGACATAACGGCATGGCTCCTTATGTCACGCCCTTTCAGGGCTAGGCCGAATAAACAACGCTATCCCAGGGCGTTGCCCTGGGCTGGTATGTCGCGCCCCTTCGGGGCTTGGGGATCGCAAGACAAGACGAAACGCCCTGTTGAACTAATCCGCTCCGCGGGGCCTTCCGCGGCCATCCCGCAGCGCCATTGAATAGCGAATGAAGCGCGGATAAGCCCAGCCGTCCCACGGTTACCCGCGGCCCCGCCCCGTCCCCCATCGTCCACACTCGTAACGGCCCACTCCGGGTCGTTGACCGAGAACCAGACGATGACACCCCTGCGTCAGCAGATGATCACGGCCATGCAGATGCATGGCTTCTCGCCGCGCACCCACGAAAGCTATCTCGACGCGGTGCGTGACCTCGCCAAATTCACCCGGCGCTCCCCGGACACCCTGGAGCACGCCGATCTCACGCGCTACTTCGAGCATCTGGTGGTGCAGCGCAGTTTGGCCCCGGCCAGCGTGCGGCTGATGTACAACGGCATCCGCTTCTTCTATCTGCGGGTGCTCGGCTGGCCGACGGTCGACCTGGAGGTCACCTTACCCAAGCGCCCGCAGCGCATCCCGGAGCTGCTCACCCGCGGCGCGGTCGCCGCCATCCTGGCCGCCTGCGACAATCCGCGTTACCGCATGATGTTGACGGTCTGCTATGGCTGCGGACTGCGCCTGAGCGAAGTCCTGGCCCTGCGGGTGCAGGACATCGACGGCGAGCGCCGACTGCTGCGGATCACCCAGGGCAAGGGGGCGAAGGACCGCCTGGTCCCACTCTCACCGACCCTGCTGGAGGCGTTGCGGGACTATTGGCGCCTCTATCGGCCAGCGGATTGGCTGTTCGCCGGGCGCGCCGGGACGCCGCTGTCGCCGACCGGCTTGCAGAAGGCCTTCACCGACGCCAAGCGCCAGGCCGGCGTAACCACGGTCGGCGGGATCCATGGGCTGCGCCACGCCTACGCCACCCATCAATTGGCGGGCGGGTTGTCGGTGGAGCGCCTGCAACGGTTGATGGGCCACCGCAGCATCCAGACCACCCTGCGCTATGTGCATTGGCTGCCCAGTGCCAGCGAGGGCGAAGGGACCCTGGACCTGCTTGCCCAATTGGAGGCCGGCCATGGCTAATACCTCCCTGCAAGCGGTCATGGCGGCGTGCCTGTCCGGTTATGCCGAACATCACCCGTTGAGCCCGCACCAATGGCAGGTCTGTCATCACATCCTGGACTGTCGTACCGCCGCGCTGGGCGGCTTCGCCCTGGAATGCGACCAGTGTGGGGATTGCCCCTTCCTCTATCACGCCTGCCGTGATCGCCATTGCCCGCGCTGCCAACGCCGGGCCTCCGAGGAATGGGTCGAACGCCAGCGTGCGGCGGTGCTGCCGGTGACCTATCACCATCTGGTCTTCACGCTACCCGACACCCTCAACGGCTGGGTCGAGGTCCACCCCGAGGTGATCTACGCCTTGCTGTTCGAGACGGTGTGGGCGACCCTGTCCGCCTTCGCTGAGGACCCCAAGCGCCTGGACGGGCAGTTGGGGATGACGGCGATGCTGCACACCTGGGGGCAGACGCTGGTACGCCATGTCCACCTGCACTGTCTGGTGCCGGGCGGGGCCTTTGGCGCCGACGGGACCTGGCATCCGGCCAAGAGTACCTATCTGTTCCCGGTGCGGGCGCTGTCGCGGCACTTCCGCGGCGGTTTGGTCAGCCGGTTGCGCCGGGCCTTCAAAGACGGGCGACTGTCGCGCCTCACGGCCGCGGAGGTTGACCGCGTCCTCAACGCCCTGATGCAGCCCGAGTGGGTGGTCTATTCCAAGCCTTGTCTGGCGCGCACCGACACCGTGATCGAGTACTTGGGCCGCTACAGCCATCGCATCGCCCTGTCGGACCGGCGGCTGCTGGCCTTCGATGAAGAGGACGACACGGTGGACGTCCGCTACAAGGACTACCGCGACGGCAGTCGCAACAAGGTCATGACCCTGACCGGCGAGGAACTGATCCGGCGCTTCCTGCTGCACGTCTTACCCAAAGGGTTCATGCGCGTTCGTCATTTCGGTTTCCTGGCCAACCGCTGCCGGGCGCGCTGTCTGGCGCTGATCCGTGCGGCGCTGGCGGCCCCGCCGCCGACGCCGGAACCCGCCACGGCACCGGCGGCGACGGCGCCCTTTGACGGCTATCCCTGTCCCAAGTGCCGCACTGGGCGCTTGCACGTCACCGCGCACCTGGCCCCGCTACGGCGTGGTCAGGGGGTTTCGCTGATGCCCGCCACCTGCTAAGCCTCAGCGCCCGCCGGCCGTCCGGGACAGGCCGCCCGCGGCCTGCGTTCGCGCTCGCCCAACATCCGGGAAATGGGCTACACTTCGTCCTCAATAGCCCGTTGTCCAGCCCCGCGGAGCCCTGCGGAGGCCCGCTTGGTGCCGCACCGAGCGGCATCCGGGTGCTGCAACGTGGTCCGGGACCGACCGGCGCCCCGGCCTCAGGGATACAATTCCCTCTCTTAAAGAGGACCGCGGCCGCAGCAGGCGTCGTGCCAGGAGCGGATTAGTCCAACAAACGTTTATCCGTCGTGCGCGCGCGGCGTCGCGCTCCGACTCGGGGTCAGTTGGGCGCGCACGACGGATAAACGCTTATTCGTTAGACCGGCGCGACCAACCCGAGCCGCGGAACCCGCCGTGGCGCTGGGGCGCTGCGGGCGGCGGTCCGCACAGCGGACCCTACGGTCTAGTACCCGGTTTCAGCTGATCTTGCGTATCGACCCCAACGGGGTCGAACATACCAGCCCAGGGCAACGCCCTGGGTATGGGTTATCCGCGGAGCTTAGCCCTGAAAGGGCGTGACATAACGGCATGGCTCCTTGTGTCACGCCCTTTCAGGGCTAGGCCGAATAAACAACGCTACCCCAGGGCGTTGCCCTGGGCTGGTATGTCGCGCCCCTTCGGGGCTTGGGGATCGCAAGACAAGCCCGTAGCCCGTAGGGCGGATGTCCGCAGGACGATCCGCCACGACTCCCGCGACATCGGCGGAACCTCCTGCCGAGTTCCGCCCTGCGCGGGCCTGGTCCTCCCGGCATCATCGCCCCCGTCGTATTATCATTACCCTGACCGACACCAGCCCCGCCCGCGGAGTGACCCAGACGATGGCACTGACGATCAGCCATGATGAGACGGAACCTCTGGCGCAAGAGCTTGCGTGGGAGACCGGGGAGCCGGTCGCCCAGGTGATCCTGGAGGCACTGCAACAGCGGGCCTGCCGGTTGCGCGGGCAACGGGCCAAGGCGCTTGCACTCGCCCGAATCCGGGCCGCCGCGCACCGCTGCGCCGCCTTCCCGGACCTCGACCCCAGCGCCCCTGACGCGATCCTGGGCTATGGCCCTGACGGGACCTTCGAGCCATTGTCAGCGAGCGATCCGTAGGCTGGGTAGAGCGCAGCGAAACCCAGCAATCAGCGCCTTGTGCGCGTGCCAATGATGGGTTTCGCTGCGCTCTACCCATCCTACGGGGATACTCGTCCCGCCGCGGGAGCGGTGTCACGACCACGGCGTGAGATTTGGCGGCCGGGATCGTGATCAAGGCCGGGATTTCAGCGCAGATGACCCAAGCACCGGAGACCTGGATGACCCGATTGACCCTGGGCATACCCGAATCGGCGTTTGCCACGCTGTACCAGGCCCCCACGGAATTCGCGCAGGAGATGCGCGTGGCCGCGGCGGTCAAGTGGTATGAGTTGGAGCGCATCTCGCAGGGCCGGGCGGCCGAGATCGCCGGCCTGACCCGCGCGGCCTTTATCGATGCCCTGTCGCGCTATCGGGTCAGCCCCTTCCAATACAGCGAAGAGGACCTGAGTGAGGAATTGCGCGATGCGGATTGATGCGGTCATCATCAACGCATCCGGGTGCGGGCAAGACTGATGTGGTCGCGGGGACGATGTAGGGTGGATAAGCGCAGCGGGCCTTGATCATAATCCCGGCCCATCAGCTAACCGCGAGGTCGGTGGTCCGCACAGCGGACCCTACGGCCCCGCGCCCGTAGGGTCCGCTGTGCGGACCAGCGACCCCCCGCCCGGCAGGGTGGCCGGAGTTGTGATCAAGGCCGCGCAGCGCATCCACCAGCGCCGCCGATACCTTCGCTGGTGGATGCGGCGCGATGCAGCGCCGTGCCCGGTCCGCAGCGCTGTGCGGCGCGCCTTATTGACCCTACGAGCTTGCCCAGCCGGTCCGCGGCTTGTTCGAGGGTGAGTTGCATGGCGGGGCTGACAGCCCGTGTCAGTGTGATTGACAGTGACACTTACACTGACAAAGTGTCATTCCATGGTCAATCGCGAACGGACTGCTGCGCGGTCCGTTGTGAAGAAAGGGTCGAAGGGTCAAAGGGTCAAGGCTGGCGGGGCGCGGCCAGGACGCAGCGGAACCCGATGAACCGGTCGCGGTTCACAGGCCCGACCCAGCCCCGGTCCGTTGAACGTAGGTACCTGGCCCGATACTCGAATGCACCACCGCGCAGCACGCGCGGCGAATCGCCGTCGCCTCGGGCCAAGGGGTCGGCCAACGGTCCTTGACGCTGGCACCAGCCGTAGAAATCCGCGCTGTAAGCGTCAAGGCACCATTCCCAGACGTTGCCGGCGAGGTCCAGCACACCGTTTGGTGTGCAGTCGCCGGTGAGGATTCCGACCGGGATGGCGTGGCCGATCCGGGTGTCGATGTAATTGGCGCGCTGCGCGTCGGGCGGCTCGTCGCCCCAGGGATGGCGTCGGCCGGACTCACCGCGGGCGGCGTATTCCCACTCCGCCTCGGTCGGTAGGCGAACCACCAGCCCCGGGGGCAGCCACACAGTGCCCTTCGCGCCCTGGGGCCGGGCCAACTTAACGGTCAGCCATGCGCAGAAGGCCATGGCCTGATACCAGGAAAGATTGACGACCGGCCGGCTGGGGTAGGCCCGTTGGGACTGCCAGTCGTCCGGCTCCGGATGCTGACCCGCCCCGCCGGCCCGCCACCAGCGGGGGTCGGCGTGGTCCTCGTCGTCCAGAAACTCGGCAAATTCCTGGACGGCTGCCGGAAATCGGGCGATACGGAAGGCGGTGACATTGACGACGTGAACCGGGTACTCAAGGTCGCGTGCCTCGGGGTCGTAGCCCGGCGCCGCCTGGTCCTGGTTCTGCGCACCCATCGTGAAGCTTCCGCCCGGCAGTTCCACCCAGCGCCCCGGCTGGGTCCAGCCCAGCCGCGGATCGCCCGCCTGTGCAAGCGCATCGGCGGCGGCGATGCGGTCCGCCAGCGGGATGGTCGGGGCTTGCGCGGGATCGAAGACGGCCAGGGCGGCGTCGAGGACCCGCGCATAGCGGGGGTTGGCGGGACGGTAGCCGAAGGGGCTGAGATCCCGCACCAGGGCGCCCAGGAGACCGGCGGCGCGCGCCTGTCGGGCCAGCGTGGGGGTCGGTCCGAGCCGGTCGAGGACGCCGGCGATCAGGCACTCCACCTTGTCCTCGCCCTGCAGGTAGAGCACGCCGGCGAGCAGGAGGACGGTCTCGCGCCACTCCGGCCGATAGAGTGCGGCGCCGTCCTCACCCGCTGCCCCCAGCAGCAACTCGGCACGCTCGGCGTTCGGCCGACCGGCCAGGGCCTGGGCGGCGAGATATTCCTGGAAGGTCAGGTGCCAGAAGCGCAGTTGGTGGCCGCGGCGCACCAGGATGCCGCTGTCGATCTCCTCGGCGGCCAGGAAGGACTCGGCGCGCTCAATGGGGTCCCCGGCCGTGTCGCCGGCCTGGCCCCGGTCGCAACGGGGTGCGATGCGCTCGGCCGCCCAGCGGCGGGTGACCTGGACCTGGCGGCCCTTGGGGTCGGTCTGCATGGCGAGCGCCAAGTCCGCCAGGAGTTGGCGGCAGCGCTGGGAGCGCTCCCGGCCGGGGCGCTGTTCGCGCGCCTCGATCAGCCAGCGGACGATGGATTCGTAGAGTTCGGCGCGCTGCTCGGGCAGTCGCTTGTCGTTCCAGTGCACGACGGCGAGCGCGGTCAGCATGACGGTGTTGCGGGCGAGTTGGCGGATCTCCCGGCGGGAGGCGAGCGCGGCGGCCAGTTCCCGGTGGTGGGCGGCGGCCCGGTCCGGGCGCTCGGGGAAGAGTGCCCGGCCCCAGCGGGCGAGGAAGCCGTCGATGGCGGCGGCGTCCAGGGCCTCGATGGTCGTGTGGGCGAAACCGGCGAGCACAGCCCTGTCCTGGTAGGCGGCCGGGCGGCTGGTGACGACCAGGGGGCAGCGTGGCCAGGCCTGGGCCAGGCGTTCGATGCGCCGCACGGCGCGCTCGCGCTGGAGCCGGTCGGGGGCCTCGTCCAGGCCGTCGAGCAGGATCAGGGCCTGGCCCTCGTCCAGCAGGCGGCGGAAGTCGTCCGCGCCGAGGGCCTGGTTGGCGTCGCCGGCACGCGCGCTGAGATAGGCGGGGAGCCAGGCGGCGCCGTTGGGTAGGGTCGGGCCCGTCTTCTGGGCCTTGGTGCGCTCGATATAGTCGAGCCAGTCGGCGATGGGGATCAGCAGCGGCAGGCGCGGCCCGGCCGCGCCCGGGGCGAGACCGAGCCGGCGGGCAGCGGCCCCGGGGTCGCGCCCCAGCCGGTCCGCGGCCAGGCAGTGGGCGACCCAGCGCAGGAAGGTGGTCTTGCCGCAGCCGGGGTCGCCGACGATGACCAGGCGCGGGTTGACCAGGGCCTCGCGCAGCAGGGTGGCGCGGGGGTGGGTGCGGTCGGCGCCGGTCTGGTCCGCCGCCGCGGCCCCGGTGCCGGTTGCCTGGAGTTCGATGTAAAGCTCCGCGATGGGGAAGCGGTGGGCCTCGGGGCGGCCGGTGACCAGGCCGCGGATGTCGATCGAGCCGGTGTCGGTGGCGAGGTCCTCCAGGTATTTGCGCGGGTCGGCGGGGGGCGGCGGCCGCTTGCCAGGCGCGGCGGCGGGTCGGTCGAGGTCGAACTCGGCGTGGCCGTCCGGGCAGCCCGGTTGATTGCGGTCGGTCTGCCAGGCGCCTTGGACCCAGGCGCGAAAGTGCACCCTTACCCGCTTGGGGGCGTCGCGGCCGGGGGCCGCTCCGACGGGAGGGTCCGCGTAGAGTTCGATCCATTGGAAGGCGTTGGGATAGCGGCTGCCGTCATAGACGCAGCCGGCGGCCAGTTCCAGACAGGCGCGGGCCGGGTCGGGCGAGAGTACCCGGAAGGCCTCGGACTCGTGGCGGTGGCCGCGCAGGACCAGGTCGCGGTGCAGGTGGATGGCCTGGCGCGCCGCGGTGCCGTCGAAGGGGGCGAGATGGTCCCAGGGGTGGTGCAGCAGGGCGATCCGCCAATCGGCACCGGCGGCGGCGCGGACATCGACGGTCTGGTTGATCTGATAATGGCTGAGCAGGAGGCGGCCATAGTCCTGGTCGTCGCAGGCCATCCAGGCGGAGTCGAGCCCGGCGAGGTGCAGCCGTTGCCCGCGGATCTCGATGGTGCGCTGCCACCAGGGCAGGGTTTGTGCCGTCCCCAACCAGGCGCCGTAGAAGGCGAGGTAGGCGGCGTGACGCTTGAACAGCACTGCGCCTTGGCCGGGATCGGCCAGGACGGTGGCGATCTGGTCCTGATCCGCGGCGGCCAGCAGCCCTTGCTGGGCCATGCGGGCGATCAGGTCGACCTGGCGGCGATCGGCGTCGTGATTGCCGGGCACCAGCAGCAGCCGTTCGCGCGGCAGTGGCCGCGCCGGGTCCGGCGCGAGCGCCGGTCACAGTTCATCCGTCAGCCAGTCCGAGGCGGTGCAGTGCGGGCGGTCGTCCGGCTGGTCCGGGTCGCGGCGGTACTCGTCCGCCTTGCCCGAGAAGGCCAGGTCGCCGGTGACGGCCACCAGGTCCGGCACCAGCCCTTGCCGGACCTCGGCGGCGATGAAGCGGGCCAGGTCGCGCAGCACCGGGTCCGAGTCCCAGGCGCGATCGGCGCGAAAGTGCAGGTCCGAGAGGTGCAGGATGCGGATGGGATCGCCTGGGTGGTGCCGGGTCACGCGCGGGTCCGTCCTTCGGGGTTGACTGGCCCCCATCCGACGCAATGGGGCGGGCGGATAGCACCGGCCGGCTCAAAAGGCATAGAGGAACTTGAACCAGAGGGTGTTGCCCTGCGGGCGGTTCTCGACCTGTGTCTCCGCCTGATATTTCAGCGTGAACGCCATGTTGCGGTAGTCGTATTTGACCTGGGGACCGACGGCGAAGACCTGGCCGCGGAAGCCGTTCAGGAAGCTGTAGCCATTGAGTTCGTCATCCGTGGTCTGCTGGTAGTAGTAGCCGCCGACGCCGAGGCTCCAGGGGCCGGTGTGATAACCCACCGTATAGTCCAGGTGGAATTCCTGGCCCGATTGGTAATTGGTGTCGTGGTTCTCGGTATTGAAATCGTACATCAGCTTGGCGGACAGTTCCAACCCGCCGTCACTCAAATACGTGAAGGCGAAGATGGGCTCGAAGGTCCAATAATTCCGCCCGACATTGGCCAGGTTGTGCTGATTGAAATCGCCGGTCGGCACATAGATGTCGAGGCCGGTCGTCACATGCCAGTTCTTGCCGTGCCAGCCGAGGATAAAGGGGTCGATGATCAGGTCACCGACGCCGAAACGGGAGTCGGTCTCCCGGGCGAAGGGCGCCGCGATCCGGCGCGACACCTCGACGTTGACCAGCGGCACGAAGAGGTGGGCCGCCCAGTTCGCCCCCAAGATCTGGAACTTACTGACATGGATCAGGCGTAGCGTGTCGGCGACGACGTTGAGGTTGAAATCCGTGAAGAGCCGCTCGCCGCTGTCGTCACGGAAGGATGAGGCGTTGTACCAACTCAAATAGTTGAGGAAATAGTTGCCGGGTGGCGGCAGCGCCCCGACCATGAAGTCCTCAGCGCCATTGGGATAATGGCCGCCGCCCCCTTCGGTGGCCGCGACGGGCGGGGCCAGGCCCAGGGCGGCGGTGAGTCCGGCGGCCACGCAAAGGGCGCGGGCGCTCGATCCGGTCGCGGGGTCCGGCCGCCGCGCGGGGGCTAGGGATTCAGGCATGTTGTTCAAGTCCCAAGTCTGATTGGCAAGAAGGTGCCCGTGCGGCAGCGCCCATCACCAGGCCAAAGACCGAGTACGGCGCTCACCGATGACGAACCGGTGGGGCGCGGCAGTATCCCCCAAACGGCGTGCCTTTGGAAGTCAGCGAAAGATCGCGCGCGCGGGCTGTAAAGCGTCTGACAAATCAGCGGTGCGGGTGAAAGGGCCGCGGGTCACAGTGGTCGTTGGCCGCGGCGCAGGGCTCGTTCAACCACTCGTAAAAGGCGCGGGGGTCGCCGTCGATCGCGTACCGCACCCGCTCGACGCTTGGGAACTGGCGCAAGGTGCGGTCCAGTTGGGTGCGCAACTGCGCGGCTCCGCAACTCGAGGTTGCCCCGGACAGCAGGTCACGCGGATCGTTAAGGTCCACGTAGGCCGTGCCGGAGGCAATGCGAACCCGCTTGAGCAGACCGGCGGTGGCGGACGAAAAAAACGAATAGTACCCGGCCTGGCGCTCATCCGGCGTGGGACCGGCAAACAGGCCGCGTAACGCCGTCGTGGCCACCGCCGCGGTGCGGGGTACGGTGCGGGTGACCGGAAACACCGCCGCGCAGTCCCGCGCATCGGTGTTCAGGCCATCGTTGTTGAAGTACAGTGTGAAGCTGGTCAGGTTGGCGTCCACCGGCGCGGCGCCCGCCGCGGCGAACGTCATCAGCAGCGACAGGGCCGCCGCCCACATGGGGCCGGCGGCCCGGTCGCCGCACCCGCGGTACCACGACCGACGCGCCATGGATCTCGCGGCGGTCATCGTCAGTCCGGGATCGACAGCAGGTTGCGCTCCGAAGACCAGACCAGCGTCACATCCTCATCGACGGCCGTCTCGAACAGCACCAGGTCGCCCTGCATCACGCGCAGTTTCCGGCCTACGGCGGCCTCGTCGCCACGCGCTGAGGTCTGCAGCAGCGCGGCCGTCTGCTCCAATACCTTCTCGGCGTAATCCGCCTCCCAACCACCACCGGCGAGCGCCGCACCGCGGTCGTTCGGCCTGCTCCGTTTGTACTTGTGGCCGACGCTGAAGGCGATCAGGCCGCCGGCGGGAAAGCACCGCTGGATGCTCTCGTACAGCAGCCGGGCCAGCGCCGCCTGCCCGCTGTCGCTGCGAATGATGTCCGCCCGTTGCGGATTGCTTGCGAACAGCGGCTCCAGCAGCACCGCCGGCATACTGGTGTACTTGACGTTAGCGTCGCCACGGCCATTCCAGCCGCCGACCAGGAGGCCCTGGTCTCCGCCGATCCTGGTACCAAAGTGCGTGGCCACCTCCTTGGCGTACCAACGCCCCCAATTGCGGCTGGTCTGCGAGGCATTGGACCCCACCACCACGACCGCATAATCCGCCTGTGCCGATGCGCTACTGTTGAAGTGGTGCTCGACATAGGCTACCGCTTGATCGCGGTTCGCCTCGCGCTGACGGTCGATGTAGTCGCCCTTATAGAATTTCACGGTATACATGGTGTGATCTCCAACTCGAGGTAATGTCGTTAGGGAACGGTTTACTGTAAGTTAAATAACTCCATTAGGAACTGCCGACAACGACAACGATTGTGTTCGTGTTTAGCTTTTCTTGACTCGTTACCTGACGATTCACCCAACTGGCCGGCGCGCACCGCCCGGCAATACGCCTGAGTTTAGATCATGTCGACCTCTTGGCAAGGTCATTCCCAACATTCTTTTTTTTGTTCGCAGAGGACCCGCCGGCCGGGTGACGCAGCGCACCGGTGTCACCGGGCGACGCTCAATTACTGCGTTCGTTGGTCCAGGTCAAGCCCGGCCGGATAAAGGTCATGATCGGGACCCTGGCGGAAGCTCGGGGCGAGGCTCCGGGAGGAGGACCAGCCCCCGCCCGGGACCTCGCGACCGCCGCGGGTCGGCTCGAGCGGCTTGCATCGGCGCGGCCGTCTGGCCAGAATCGCCCAATGCCTGACCGCGAACCCACGCCCATGACGACCCTGAGCTGCCGGTGATGTCACGGACCCTCGCCCTGCTGCACCGCCTGTTCACGACGCGGTATCGGCCGCTGCCGCTGCTGCGCGGCTTTCTGTCGCGGGCCCAGGTCCAGGCGGACCGCTCGGCGCAGGTGACCGCGGTGGTCCTGGATGCGGCCGACAGCGCGCAGGTGTTTGGCGTGCCGCTGGCGCGACGGGGCATTCAGCCGGTGTATCTGCGGGTCGAGAATCGCGGCACAGTGCCGTTGCGCCTGCAACTGTCCAGTATCAGTCCCAACTATTTCACACCGCTGGAGGCCGCCGGGCTCAATCACTTTTCGATCGTCAGGCAATTGTCCGCGTTCGGGGTCGCCGGCTGGCTCTTCCTGCCGCTGTTGGTGCTCCTGCCCACCAGGCTGATCACGGCGCGGCGGGCCAACCGCCGGATGGACGAGTGCTTTTGCGCGCAGGCCTTCCACCTGCGGCCGATCCCGCCCGGGGCGGCGACGGAGGGCTTCGTGTTCACGCCGCTCGATTCAGGCACCAAGATCGTCCACGTCTGCCTGCATGAGACGGGCGAGTCGCTTGCCTGCGCGGTGCGGGAGCACGCGGTCCGCGAGGCGGCGCCCGCCCCTGCCGCCCCACCGGCGACGGCCGCCGCGGCGGTCAATTTCACCTTCGCGCTCGCGGTGCCCGGCATTGACGCCGACTATCTGCGCCGCGACTTCGCCGATCTCAATCCGCCTGATTCGCTCATCGATTGCGATGTGCCGACCTTGCTGGAACGGCTGGCGGCGCTGCCGGTCGCCACCACGAACCGGCGGCAGACGCGCACCGGTGACCCCCTGAACCTGGTGGTGGTCGGCGAGTTCGAGACCCTGCTCAGTGCGCTGGCGGCGCGCTGGGACGAGAGTGAGACCCTGACGCTGGCCACCTGCGCGAAGACCGCCCGCGCCTTCCTGCTCGGCGCCCAGTACCGCTACTCGCCGGTCAGTCCGCTGTACCTCTTCGGCCGCAGCCAGGACGTGGCGTTGCAGCGCAGCCGCCGCTCGATCAACGAGCGGCTGCATCTGCGCCTGTGGCTGACGCCCCTGCGCCTTCATGGGCGGGGTGTCTGGGTCGGGCAGATCAGCCGCGACATCGGGGTGCGCCTGACCAGCCGGGCCTGGAACCTCACGACCCATCGCATCGATCCCGATGTCGATGAGTCACGCGACTACCTGATCGAAGACCTGACCCAGGCCGAACGGGTGGTCGCGGCCGGCTATGTCGACGGCGCCGGCGCCTGCGCCGCCGCCGCGCCCCGGCACAACCTGACGGGCGATCCGTACTTCACCGACGGCAAGCGGGCCGCGATCCTGCTGTCGACGGCCCGCACGACGCCGCGCTTTGTTGCCTGGGGTTGATGGGTATGGCGACGGGGCTCAGGTCCTGGGCCACAGAATCATCTGAGTACAGCGGAACAGGGCGATCTTGCGCCCGTCGGCCTCATCGGTGACCACTGCATCCCAGACCTGGGTCGTGCGTCCCAAGTGCTGCGCCGTGGCGAGGCAGGCAATACTGCCTTCCTTGACGGTGCCCAGGTGATTGCTCTTGAGTTCAACTTCAACTCAAGCATCTCGATGCCCAGGTAGCCGGGCAGATACTCGGCTCCCCGTTCATTGAAGAGCTCAATTGAGACGCCCTGACGTAGACTGCCCATCGGTCATATCCTCACTGGTTGATCCGGATTCCGGTTGATGACGCGGAGCGCCCGCGCGGCATTCCCACGCGGAGCGTGGGAACGAGAAGCCCATACCGGGTAGCCGCGTACTTGACTCGACGGCATTGCGGTACACCTGGTCCGGCCTTGATCAAAATCCCGGCCAGGCCGCGCCGGTGAACGGCATGCGCGCCGCCCCCTGGGAGCGCCGCACCCCAGTGCGGCGCGGCCTCGCGTGCGACCGCGGCGTGGCGTGCTGCGGATAGGCCGGGCCGCACTGGGGTGCGGCGCTCCCAGTGCCGGAGCGATGATCGCGGCCCTCGAGTACCACCAGGCGCAATTGTGCGGTCCGTTGGGGTAGGGTGCGCCGCGCGCACCTTGAGAGGCCGCGCCCGCGTGCCGTGGTGAGTGTCTCCGGCGGCGCCATGGTGCGCACGGCGAACCCGACGGCTCGGTCATTATCCCGGGCAATGTGCCAACGGCGAGCACTTTTCCCATGAGCGGTAAACCGCGGTCTGTCGCCGATTCTTCCCCTGATGCCTCGTCCAGATTCGTGGGGATACCTCAGGGTCTGTGCCCGGTTCTTTTCGGCTCTTCCTGCTCTGTGCCCGGTCTTCTCTTGCGGCTCGGAGTAGCGCTACATAGCATACACATGCTAGTACCTTGTTGCGCCTAATCTTGCGCCGCTCAAGCGCCGAAGGGGCGCGACATACCAGCCCAGGGCAACGCCCTGGCTATGACGGATAACAGACCCCAGCCCTGAAAGGGCCTGACATAAGGAACCCCGCCGTTGTGTGACGCCCTTTCAGGGCTGGACCGAAAAAACAATCTTAACCCAGGGCGTTGCCCTGGGCTGGTATGTTCGACCCCGTTGGGGTCGGTATACAACATAAGGTGGAATGGGGTACGAGAACCTGGAGCTAAGCCCCGAAGGGGCGCGACATACCAGCCCAGGGCAACGCCCTGGGTATGACGGATAACAGACCCCAGCCCTGAAAGGGCGTGACATAAGGAACCCCGCCGTTGTGTCAGGCTCGGAGTAACGCTACCGATCATATGCGGTTTCCCCGCGGTCGGGAAGACGTTTCAAAAGCCTTTGCGGCTTGGAGTAGCGCTACGGGTTGACTCGTAAAGGGTACTGACCCCTTTACTCCCTTAAAGGGTACTGACCCCTTTACTCCCCTTGAATGGATTCACCAATGCCGCATCGAAAGGCAAGAAATCCGACACGTTTCTCGTCACTACGACCAGTCCGTGAACGAGTGCCAAGAACACCTTGTTCAACCGAGCGCAGTCACCGAACGCCTGCGTGCATTGCCGCGCGCGGGGATGGAGAAATCGGCGCGCGCGGACTCATGCAGCAACAGTTCCTTGAGCGAAGGCCTGGCGGCTGCCGTGAGCCGCCGCCACTCGTCGATGGACACCAGCACCGCCGCCTCGGCCCCGCGCCTGGTTACCATTTGTGGACCCTCCGCCAGGCAGGTGTCGAGGAGTTTGCGCAAGCGTGCCTTCGCGTTCTGAACAGGCCAAGTTTGCACGGGCATCCCCACTAATGACTAGTCTTCTCATCAGTTTAGCACGCCGCTGCGCCGCGGGCTGAGCTCCTGGCTGAAAAATAGCCGATTAATCAGAGCGGCAATGCGCCCTGTGTGGCTTTGCAAGGTGACAGTCGAATTGCTTGTCGCCACGGCCGCGCGCCTCCTGACCTGGATGCGCGCCGCCCCCTGGGAGCGCCGCACCCCAGTGCGGCGCGGCCTCGCGTGCGACCGCGGCGTGGCGTGTTACGGATAGCCCGGGCCGCACTGGGGTGCGGCGCTCCCAGTGTCGGCGCGATGATCGCGGCCCCCGAGTACCACCAGGCGCAATTGTGCAGCCCATTGGGCGTAGGGTGCGCCGCGCGCACCTTGAGAGGTCGCGCCCGCGTGCGGTGGTGAGTGCCCCGGGCGGCGCCACCGTGCGCACCGCGCACCCGACGGCTCGAGAGTCAAGGGTTTGCAAGATGAAGTTTCAATAGCCTTTGCGGCTCGGAGTAGCGCTACTGTTGGGACCGGCTTGGCTGGGAGCCCGTCACGGTTTCAATAGCCTTTGCGGCTCGGAGTAGCGCTACCTTCCTGATGTTGCCCAATCGGAGAATTTCGGAAAGTTTCAATAGCCTTTGCGGCTCGGAGTAGCGCTACGTGTTCGGTTTTGACATCAAGCGTGTCGTGAGCGACAGTTTCAATAGCCTTTGCGGCTCGGAGTAGCGCTACCCCTAAGCTAGGTGAGATTATAGAGGTTGCTATGGTTTCAATAGCCTTTGCGGCTCGGAGTAGCGCTACGTAATGGTGGCGGCCGGGGTGGTCACAGTGTCCGTTTCAATAGCCTTTGCGGCTCGGAGTAGCGCTACTCAATTCCGATGTTATCAACCAGCTGTTCAACGTCTCGTTTCAATAGCCTTTGCGGCTCGGAGTAGCGCTACTACCCAACCTGTTCGGAGACGATCATGAGTGAAAAGTTTCAATAGCCTTTGCGGCTCGGAGTAGCGCTACGGCAGCGGGGAATCCTTCCGAGTATCAGATTGTTTCAATAGCCTTTGCGGCTCGGAGTAGCGCTACGGGGCGCACGTTCGTGGACGGACGCAACAGCGATTGTTTCAATAGCCTTTGCGGCTCGGAGTAGCGCTACCCTTGTAATCGCCAAGGCCTGCGGAAATCCGGAAAAGTTTCAATAGCCTTTGCGGCTCGGAGTAGCGCTACGTTTTTCGCCTTGTCGGCGTGGAGTGCCCTTTCGCTGTTTCAATAGCCTTTGCGGCTCGGAGTAGCGCTACGCAGCAACCCCGTCCTGAGAACCATCGCCGCCCTGATGTTTCAATAGCCTTTGCGGCTCGGAGTAGCGCTACTGGTGCGGGATCGGAATAACGTCCTTCCAGATGCTGTTTCAATAGCCTTTGCGGCTCGGAGTAGCGCTACGATCTTGAGGAGAGTCTCAATATCCTGGCGAAAGGTTTCAATAGCCTTTGCGGCTCGGAGTAGCGCTACCAACTTCGGCAGCTCCTGGACGGTGAGGATACCCTGTTTCAATAGCCTTTGCGGCTCGGAGTAGCGCTACAAGTCTACGAATTGGTAACTTTGCACTCCCTCCTAGTTTCAATAGCCTTTGCGGCTCGGAGTAGCGCTACACCTTATGTTTTCGTCTACAAAGATGGTTCCTGGGTTTCAATAGCCTTTGCGGCTCGGAGTAGCGCTACAACGGCGCAGCAGACGGTTTTACTTTCGCCGATGGAGTTTCAATAGCCTTTGCGGCTCGGAGTAGCGCTACGGAGTGCTGGCATGGGTATTCAATGTGGTGCTTGGGGTTTCAATAGCCTTTGCGGCTCGGAGTAGCGCTACTCCGGACTTCATTTTGCCAGTCCGCCCCGCGCCTTGCAAGCCGGAATCGGGAACCTGCGGAAGTCGCGGCCGGGCGGGCGGTCCCGGCGTCCGCCGGGGCCTGGGTGCAGGCGCTAAGATGCTGATTGTTAAAGAGCCGGGAACCTCTGACCGGAGTCGTCCTGAGGTCCTTTCCGTAGTGTGCTGGTTCTGCTGGACTTGCGGTCGGCGGCCGACACCCGCGCCGGCCGGCCCGGGAGGTTCCCGGATCACCGGCGAGGGCCTGACCGCCGGCGCGCGATGCGCGGTCTGTCGTGCGTCACCAGGCCGGCCTCGTTCATCGTTGCGGCCGGCGATGCGCAGTTGGAGTCCAAGGCTTCAGCCTTGGCGTGCCCATCCAAGGCTGAAGCCTTGGACTCCGGCCGGCCGGAACTATGACCAGGGCCACCAGGCCCCCTTGTGCAAGCGCGACCGGGGGGCCGGGTCCAGTCCCCCGCTCACAGGATCACCACCAGGTCCCGCCGTCCCAAAGGCGCGCCGTCCAGCCGGTGCGAGTCCGCCAGCGCATCGGCGGTCAGGCGGTAGAAGCGGACCTCGGCGTCGGCCGCGGCGAGGATGGCGCGCAATTGCTCCTTGATCGCCGCGAGTTCGCCCTGGCGTGCCAGATGGACCTCGAACACCGAGTATTGTACCCGCTCGCCATAGCGTTCCAATAATTTGGCGACGCGGGTGCGCTCGCGGTCGTCTTCGATATCGTAACAGATCAGATAGGTGTACATGGTCACTTGATGCGGAAGGCCTGGAACTGGCCCTCGCGGCCGTTGAGCTGGGCGATGAGGGTGCGGGCCATGCGCCACAGGTGGTCATAGAGGGTGCCGCGGCTGCCGTCGGCGGCGTTGTCCAGGGGTGCGATGAGGCGGGCGGAGAGGGCGGCGAGGTAGCTGTGCAGGGCGGGGCGGCTGAGCCGGCAGCCCTGTTGCGGGTCGAGCAGGAAGTCACCGGGTTTCAATTCGCCGCGATTGATCATGCTGAGCGCCTGGCGTTCGACCAGGTGGCGGAAGCACTCCATGAGATCGGAGGCCAGCGCGGCGTGGCGGCCGTGGCCCTGGTGATAGAAGCCCTGGCTGGGCAGGAGGCCGGCGGCGCGCAGGACGGCGTCGGCGCGTTGGTAGATCAGGGTATAGCCCAGCGAGAGCAGGGCGTTGAAGGGGTCCGGCGGCGGGCGGCGGCGCCGGTTGGTGAAGCCGAAGTCGGGGGGCAGGATGCGCACTATCCCTTGAAAGAAATGGGCGGCGGCGAGGCCCTCGATGCCGTTGAGTTCCATGAGTCCGGCGGCCCCCGGGACCCGCTGGGGCAGGGCGCGCAGGGACGCCAGTGCCAGCTCCAGGTCGGCGTCGGTGCGGGCGCGTTGGCGCAGGACCTCGACCTGGTTGTGGATGCGGGCGCTGACCACCTCGCGGGCCAGGGGGAGGGCGAAGGCGGGGTTGATGAAGGACGCGCGCTGACGCAGCCAGAGGGCGGCGCCCTCGGGTCCGGGCCATTGGTTGCTGAGTACGCCCTGATAGCGCCCGCCGCGGCTGGCGAAATGGATCGGCACCCCGGCCTCGAGCGCGGCGGTGAGGGTGGGGCCGGTGATGCGCTGGCGGCCGATGAGCAGCACGGCGCCGATCGCGGCCAGCGGTTGCTCGTGGGTCTGGCCCGCGGGGCTCGCGATGTGCAGCCGGCCGTTGCTGGTGCTCAGCAGGCTGCCCTCGGTGGCGACCAGCAGGGTGCAGGGTTCGTCGCTCATGGCTTCGGGCGCGACGAGCCGCTGCACGGGTTGGGCGCCGGGTGCCGGGGATGTGGCGGCGGCCGGGTCCGGTGGTGGACGGCCGCCCGGGTCCGCGGCCGGGCGGGCGGCCGGGCGGGCGGCCGGCGCGGGGGGAGCGCGGTTCCCGGCGGGGACGGCCGGCAGGTAGGTGATGGGCGCGTTGTCCAGCACGCGCGGGACGCGGTGCGCCAGCCGCGCCAGCCAGGAGGCGGGGGGCAGGTCGTCCAGGCGCAGCGGGGCGTCCACCTGGCGGGCGGCCTTGGCGACGTCGACCGCCAGGTCGCGCAGGAAGGTGTAGCCGAGGAAGCGGAAGCCGCGGTCGAAGCGGGTGATGCCGCTCTTGTCCTCGTTGAGACTCAGATCGATCTCGGCGAGTGACTGGCGCACCCGCGCGGCGGCGGCCTCGGCCTCCTCGCGCGAGCGGCAGGCGATGACGAAATCGTCGGCGAAGCGCACCAGCCGAAAGCCCATGACCTCCAGGTCGGCGTCGAAGTCATCCAGGAGCAGATTGGCCAGCAGGGGGCTCAAGGGGGCGCCCTGGGGGAGCCCGGCGGGGCGCTCGATCTGTTCGCCGCGAAAGCCCACCGGCGCCGCGACCCAGGCCATGAGCTGGTCCACCACCGGGTCGTCGGGGAGCAGGCTGCGCAGGCGGGTGTCGAGCCGGGCATGGGAGACGCTGTCGAAAAAGTCGTCGATGTCGGCCTCGTACACCCATTCGTAGCCCTGGCGGTAGAGGGCCTGGAGGCGGTCGCGGGCGTCCCGGCGGGAGAGGCCGCGCCGGTAGCCGAAGCTGGCGGCGGAGAGCAGGGGGTCCAAATCGGTGCGCAGGACCTGCAGGACGGCCCGCTGGGCGACGCGCTCGGCGAAGGGCGGGACGGCGAGCGGGCGCGCCGACTTGCCCTCGCGCTGCAGGATCCAGCCGCGCAACGGCTCGGCCCGGGGGCCATAGGCGGGGGCCTGGGCGCGGTGCGGCGGCGGTGCGGACGCCGCCGGGTCGGCCGCGTCGGGTAAGGCGTCGGCGGGCCCCGGCGCGGGCGGGGCGAGTGCGGCGGCGCGCAGCCCCTGGGCGACCGCATCGAGCAGTTCGTCGATGGGTGCCGTGTGTTCGGACCAGGCGAGCGCGGACAGGTCCTCGTCCAGCGGGTCCAGCTCCGGCGCGGCCCGGCCATCGGCGTTGGCGCGGATGCTGCGGTAGGCGAGTTCGACATTGGCCGGCTCGGCGGCGCGTGCCAGGACGCCGCGCGACGGGCGCCGCGGCGGCCTGGTACCGGCGCCGGTGGCGGTCTCCAGCCGGTAGCGGCCCCAGCCGAAGGTGCGCCGCTGGCCGATGCCGACATATTGACCCAGCACCAGGGCGGGCAGGGCGGCGGCGTCGATCAGGTCGAGCGTCGCCCGGCCGATGACCCCGCCCATGGGGTTGGCATCGCCGTCGGCGTCGTAATAGGCGGTGTCGAACCAGCCGATGTCGTCCTCGGTGACCAGGACGCGCGAGGCCCCGCGGGGCTGGGCGGCGGCCCCGACGGCGCTGAGCAGGGCGCCCAGGGTGTCGTCGATGCGTTGGCCAAGCAGGTCGCCGACCAGTTCGCCGCGGTCATGCACATAGCGCCCCTCGCCCTTGGTCGGGCGCCCGGCCTGCTTGGGGCGCAGGAGTCGCGCCGGGGCGAGCAGGCGCAGGGTGGTGGGCGGGTGCGCGAGATAGAAGTCCAGTTCGCGCGCCAGGGCCGCCGCGTCATAGGGCAAGAGCCGCGCGACCCCCTCATAGCGCCCGCCGGTGAGTGCGTCGGCCGCGGACACGAAGCGCAGATTGGCCCCGAGCGCCAGGCCGTGGACGGCCCCCGGGAGCCCGGCGGGCAGGCGGCGCAGGCGCTCCACCAGGGTCTCCAGCAGCGTCTCGCCCCCGCGGCAGGCCCAGAGCGTGATCCGGTAGCTGTCGCCCTGGGCAAAGGGCACCCGACCACTCTCCGGCGCCTCCAGCCACAGCCGCGCCTCGTCCGCGAGCGCGTCGCCCATCAGGTGGCGCACCAGCGCGCCTACGAGCGGCTGGTGGAAGAACCGCAGGCGGGTGGGGGCGGTGAGGGTGAAGGTCAGGTGGAGGCCGCGGATGGGGAGGATAGGCAAGGGGGAATTCATGGCTGGATACCCCTTACCTGATATCCTCGCTGGGATACCTGTCCGGCAAGCGACTGCCGAGTGCCTCGTAGACCCGTCGGAGACTGTCCGCATAGAGCCCCGCCGGGTTTTCGATGCCCAAGGTGTCGAATACGTTGGTAACCAGCGGTGTCGACAGGAAGCGTTCGCCCGGTACCTCAGTTATAGGATCGAGGTTCCAGAGTGGGCCGATGGGTGTCCCCTTCCAGTTACAGGACGTGGTTGCCAGTTTGATCACCATGCCTTCGTCCCGCAGGGCGGCATGGCTTAGCTGATTACGGTGGTCGCGCAGGCTCGCACCAGCGACGGCATGTTGCAGGAAGCCCTCCAATTGCTCAATAGCAAGTCCCATTTTATCCCAGTCCGGTCCTCCGATGTTAAACTGTTGCTCCCGGAGCCATAACCGGGCCTTTTTCGCTTGCGCTCCGAATACGGCCAGGCGCTCGGGCTTGTAGTTGGTCTGCAACTGCGGGGGCAGGAGCCGGTTGACGCCAGGCCCGATCGGCGCGCCACGCGCGTCGAGATAGACCCCGTCATCGACCCGGACCTCGGCAATGGCGTCGATGACCGCGGGAATAGCGCGGCAGAGCATCAGGTGCAGCGCGTGCTCGGAAAAGGCAGTGGTAGCGGCGAGAGCGTCGGGTATGCGACGATCAAGGCGCCCGCCTTGGAGTGCCGCTTCGACCTGAAACGCGCGATGAAGAAGCGTCGCAATGCCGGGCCGCAGGATGGCCGCCGGGGGTTGGCTGAACAGTCCCTCGTCACAACGCCCGCTGCGGAATAAACGGTCGATCCGCTCAACCGCCTCGAGCCATTGATCTTCGCCCTTTCCCCGTAGGTGCGAGACCGTGCCCCAGGCCCCGTAGATATCGCCCTGGGCGATCAGTCGACCACATTGTGCACGTGCGAGAATCGATGTCGTCGGTGTGACGAACAGGGGCTCCTTGTCAAACATGGCGATGGTGAATTCGCCCCCGCCCTCGGTTTCGATGTATTCGCGGCGACGGGTCGGAAAGCGCAGCTCGGCGCTCGCGACGATGCATGCCTTGGTGTCGTTGGAGCCGCCGGTCACGGCCACCAGGGCGCATCCGGCTCCGAAGTCGTGCCCGGCGTCGGCAATGGCATCGTCGATGTGGCGTGCGAGTTGTCGATGCAAGGGATGATCGGGGGTGCCCGCCTTGCCCTCGAAATGCGAGAGACCGGCCATCAGATTGACCCAGCGCGCCCCGTCGCGGCCGTCAAAAGGCTTGCCGTCCGCGAGATAGTCGAGTCCGAACAGCGGTGCCAGCCACCGGGCGAGGACCTCGCCTGTCATGAACGGCTCATTGTTAAAGTAGCTACCGGCGTACTCCTTGACCTCATCCGTAACATTGGGCGATCCCGCCGCGGTGAGTCGCAGTTCGTACTCGCGCGGGGTGATCCGGTCCGTCGCAAATACCAAGATGCGCCGGACCCTGAGCTTTCGCTCATCCCTGGCGGCCATCATCTCGGGGATCAGACGCTCGATCTTGGCCGGAGTCAGCAGTAGATTGCATTGATCGTCCAAGAGCATCGCGTGGCTTTGTGAAAATCGCTCACCTTGCTGCAGCTGATCAAGGAAGGCGAGCAGGCGCTCGTTACAGGTTGGCAGCGGCATCACATGGCTGGTGCGGATGGCGAGCCCTTGTTCATGTGTGACCGTGCTGATCCTGTCCGTCTTTCGCAACCGGTCCAGGTCGGTTGGCAAAACAATCCGGTAGCCCAAGAAATCAGATCCTCCGCCAACGATACCGTTCTTGAGCCACGCGTGGAGTCGGCGTCCGCGCAGACTGTCGCGGAAGCGATCTCTATCCGTGTCAGTGCTTGGCGGCAGCAGGCGCTTGATGTCCTGATCGCCGGTGCTGATGATGAGTGCCAGGTCGAGCGGGCGCATGGGAATTAGTCCTTGCCGGTGTGTGGAGGGGTGTTAGCGGCGATGTTTCACCGAAATGTCATACCTATTCGCTGAGCTGCCATGGCTGTTCGTCTGGCCACACCGGCCAGGCGAGATTGCGCTGATCCGCTAACGGTTGGGGGCGCCGACGCTGGTCCGAGTGGGCACGGCGGATCGCCGTATGATAGTTGTAGATGGTTTCTTCGGCGTCGGGTTTCGGACGCAACAGCGGGTAAGCAACATTCTGATCCTGCTGCCAGCGAATGGCGCGCAACCAATCCCTCAGTTGCAACCGCTTATCTTTGGTGACGGCGATAAACGAATCCACCTGGCGGGCTTGCCAATCGACCAGGTCAGCTATCGCTACCAAGCGGGGTCCAGCGTCCGCTGCCTCGTCGGGTGAAGCCTCGAGCAATAGTGCAGATGACAGATTGAAAGCGACGCTGCCGAACCCAAGCGGGCGGGCGTAGCCGAGTTTGAGCGCGAAGGCCGGTTGCTTTGCCGACGGCTGCCTCTGCAATGCCTCAGTGACCCATTTCTTGATCTTCTTCGTCTCCTTATCGAGGAGACCATCCGCCAACCCGGCCAGCACTTCGGGTTGCAGCGCGACCAGCACCGCACCGAGTTCCCAAGGTTCCAGATCGCGAAAACGCAGGGTGAAGCGAAAGCACGTCTCCGGTCGGCTCGCGTAACGGGCCAGGGTCGCCTGCTCGCTCGCGCGCGCCTGATCGCCGACGGCCAGACAGGGTGAGGTGGAAGCGATAACCCCGTCATTGATCTCGACCGCTTGGTGTCGGTAGAACTTACGACCATTCAGCGGTACGCCGGACTTGACGCCGGGGATTCCGGGTAGGTCGCCATAGGTTCTGGTAGCGCCGGGGATCGCCTCGACGCCGGTCTGATCGAGGTAGTGTTCCACCGCGCTCGGCTTGGGTTGACCAAGGATCTTGAGCGGCAATAGCCATGCGGCGTCGCCCGCCGCGCCGGCAAGCCTTACGAAGCGATGCTCGGGGGTTGACTTGTCGTCCGTGACGACCTCAATGGCATGATTGATGGCGATGCGGCCGGCAAGCCGCGCAAAGTTCTGCTCGCCGATCCTCTCATTACCTGACTCGTCGCTGCTGTCGATCGCGTAACCGAACAGGAGGCGTGCGCCACTGAGTTTGCCGGCGGCACTGTCGGTGCTGTCGGCAACCTGTTCGCCGACCAGGGGGCTTAGCTCCGCACGGTTCTTATGTGTCCGGCGTTCGACCCCTGTTCCATTCTGGAGTTTCCGCACTGAATCCGCATAGCGCCAGCGATAGCGGAAATTGTGACCCAGCGAGACGATTGAGTCATTGTCGGCGGTATCGATCTCGACATAGATGAGCTGATTCAGGACAAATTCCTGCGAGGTGTCTTTCAAGGCTTCGCGTATCCTGCTCTTGGTGGCCGAGGTCTGCGCCTCGTCTGAACCAAAATCACCCGGATGTCCGGCCAGGTGGCCGTATTTTTCGTCGCCGAGTTCGTGTGCGGTTTCGCGATATTGCTCGATTACCAGATCGGGGACGGGTTTCGTCGCCGCTTGCTGGAGTGACTCAAGCGGAATCAGTGCCGTCTTGTAGGTCTTCTTTGGTGTTGCATGGGTGTCGCTGCTGAATGTCCGCGCAAGCTCACCGCGACCGTCGGTGCCGCCACGGTACGCCACAACCAGTTGATCAAGCCGGGAGCCTGGCATAGTTTGACCTTTGCGGGTTTCGAGGCGGTACTTCTGGGCGTTTAGGGTGTAATCGCAAAGCGGGGTACCGGCGGGAATCGTATGGCCATGTTTAAGCGGGAGTTGATCGCCACTGGCCTGCTGCACCATAATCGCCTGACGTTCCGGGCCGAGAATGGCTATTTCAAGCGGATCGATTGCGACGACCACGGCCTCGCGGCAGCAATAGCGCAAAGCGCCCTCCGGCCATTCCTGATTGGGCCGGTAGCTGAACCAATGATCGGCGACACGCTCCATGGGTGCGTTCAGGATCGCTGCGAGCGATTGGCGCAGCACACCCTTGATGCTGCTACCCGGGATCAGAACGCGCCGCTTCGTCCAGTCGTTGGCACTGAGTGATCGGCCTGGTTGCTCCAGCTGGTTAGCCCCGGTCAGATTCAGTATGGCGGGCTCGAGAATCGTCTTGTCGTCGGGGTAATCAATGTCGAGTACTGAGCGTCGCTTGGGATAGCGATACTGCCCGACCAGCAGGGGTGTCAGCGCTTTCACTTCTAAATGCAGTTCGCCCGAGAGGCGTTTTGCGGCTCCCTGACCGTCGTGGAAGACGGCTGGAAACAGAGGGCGGCTGGTGTCATTGCTCGCAATGATAACCGGTACGAAGGTGTAGGGCGCCTTACGGTTGCTGGGCGTTGCTTCGGCCGGGCGCTTGCCCGCATAAGCCGGATGCGGCCCCGGGTTGCCCTGCGCAGGACGGATCTCTGTCGCGTACATGACACCGTCATTGTCACTCGGGTGGAAGTGCACTTGGGTATTGGGGAGCAGCTTCATACCCTGCTGCTCGGCGGCAACGTGGTCTCTTGTGAAGGCGTACTGCTTGCCGTTGGAGTCTTTGATGACGCCGGGTTTGTTCGGCAGTGCCATCGACAGGATCTTTCCGCTGGTCATGATCTGTGCCCCCTCGTTTGCGTTAAGGTCCAGCCGATGACGACGCCGGCGCGGCGCAACAGGTTAAGGCCGAATGTCTCAATAGCGGCCGTGTTCTTGATCCCGAAAAATCGCTGTTGGTCCTGCAACAGCAAGGCGTCGACCGGGTCCAGGGTAAGTCCAGGTGTTGGTTGGGCCTGCGTAGCCTCGATTGCGCGACGGGCGTCCGGGTCGGGTGGTTCGCTCCCGGCGTTGACGTCAAAGGCCCAAAAACTCCACCGCGTGCCCCCATCACCCTCGTCGATGAGATACAGGCTGCCCCAGGGCCAAAAGAGCCGGGCCTCGTCGATGGCGATGCCGGCGGGCGGGTTGAGCGGACCGGGATGCAGGAGCGGATGGAGCTTGGCCGGTGCGGGCCGCTCATTCGTTTCGCCTGGTTTGTCGAGGCCGCTGCCGGGGCGGGGTTCATACCAGGAGTGATGGGGTTGCGGCAGGTCCAGAGCGGCGATGCAGTCGCGGATGTCGCCGGGGTGGCTGCCATGGGCGAGTACGCAGGGGGTCGTCATGGTGTCACTCCATCGGTTTGATCGTCGGCGCCCGCAGCGGCGTCGGGGCACGCGTCCGGCTGCCACTCCCAGCGCACCCAGCCGTGGCCGCGCCATTGGCCGCCGCCGATGGGGACCTGGCGTTGTTCGCCGAGTTGCCTCAGGGTGTCGATCAGCCGGTCGAAGTCGGCCAACTCGTTCGCGTTGCGCGCCTCAATAAAGTAGTGGAAGCGAAAGACGCCTTTGATCAGCGCGAGGCGGTTGAATTTCTGCGCACCGCAGGTGGAGGCGGTGAATTCGTCCTCGGCGTGCTGCTCGATCAGCCAGGCGCCGCCGGTGCGTGTCGGGTCCTCGCCCTCGAGTTCAGCGTCGGACAGCAGCAGCCCGGCGCTGTAGCGGGCGGTGCCGAACAGGCGGTCGACGGCGCTGTCCGGCGCAGCGCGGTCCTTGGCCCGGGCGCTGTGCAGGCCGGCCGGGGTGTTGGGGTCGATGATGGTGTGGTCGCCGCGGCGGCGCTCCCACCAGGCCAGGGTGTGACGCAGCGGGCCGCGCAGGCCGGAACCGGGCAGGAATGGTCGCGGGGCGCCGGCGGCGCCGTCCCGCGGGCAGGTCCAGGCCAGGATCAGGTCGGGCTCCGGCGGCTGGCCGTCCTTGCCGGTCGGCAGTTGCGCAAAGGCGCTGTTCAGTGCGTCGTCCTGCATCCTGAGCATGGCCTCGCCGCCGCCGAGTGAGAGTGTGTCGAGACCCCAGGGGGTGTCAGTGCCGCTGCCGATACGCTCGGTCCCGATGTGGATGGTGCCGGTGCCTGAGCGGATGAAGCGGGGTCTGGTCGTGATCGGGCACTCGGACTTCAGGGCGGCGCCCCCGTCCGACTGGATGCGTTCGGCCGGAATCTTCTCGATGGCCTTCAGTGGTTCCTCTTCGGCATTCGGCCAGTGCCGGACGTCCTCGGGGAGCAGCCGGTAGACCAGGACATCCGTGAGCAGGCACCAGCCGAGTCCGCGCGCGACGTCCCGCCCCACGAAGCAGCGATGCTGCTGCTGCCATTCGTCGAGGGTGTGCAGGGCGATGGATAAGGCCAAACCATTGCTGGTGTCGCGGTATTCGTCGATCTCCAGGAGGAAGGGCCAACGGGTGCCGGCCGGGATGGTTTCGGTGTCGAACTTGGTGCCATGGGCCGCGGCGCCGGTGTCCTGGCGGATGCCGACCCCGGTGCGGATCTCGGGCCTGGGCGGCGGCCCCTCGAGGTGGCTGTGGTAGAAGCGCCAGACGGATTCAAACAGGCGGTCCTGGTGCGTGCCCCGTGGCAGCGCGCGACGATCCCGGTCTTGCTCATCGGGGCTGCCGGCGGTCACACTGGGGGGTAGTTCGTCACCGACGATGGCCCGAGCGGTGGCGATGAAGGCGCCGGCCAGCCCGGTGCCACGCAGGATGAGCCGGTCCTGGCCGTCGCGGGCGAGTGGGGCATCGGCCATGGCATGGGGATCGTTACCCCCGATACTGAGTGCGGTGGTCTGCACCAGCGTGGCCCGGATCAGGGTCTTATAACGTTTGGCGTCGGTCACTGGGCAGCCTCCTCAGACGTGCTCCCGTGCGGGTTGGTCCCCGGCTCGGGCGCCGTGGGTTGGGGGTCCTCCTCGTCGGCTGCGGCGTACCGTCGCAGTTCACGCAGGAAGAGGTCGGCGTCTTGCGTAACGCGCCCGGGGCTCACGCAGCTGCGTTGCAGGGCATCGATCAGGCCGTGCGTCGGCGTGAAGACCTTGCTCCAGGTTCCGCCATCCCGGCGTTTGCCGACGCGCTTGGCGTAGTCAAGGAGGGCCTCGCTCAGGCCGGCGAAAGAGGCCCCCTGCGGCAGGCCTGCGACCACCCCGCGCAGGTTGCCGCACTGGCTGCGCGTCAGACCCCGGGACCGGCCGGGGTCGTTGGCGAAGGCGGCGGCAAGTTCGACGGCATAGCGCTCGGCACTTGCGAGCAGGTCCTCGCGCCGGCCGATCCGCGCGCGTCCGGCCGCGTGGCCGGGGTCCCGGGCCGGGGCCGCTAAGGCGTCCAGATCCCCGGCCGCCGGGGCAAAGTCGAGCAGGAAGCGTCCGCAGCCCTCCCAGCGCCGCTCACCGATGGCGTCGCGGCCCTTGAGACGGTCGCGCAGCAGGCCGGCGAGGGGGCCATCGATGCGCAGGGTCGAGCCGCGCCGGAGCGCGATCTTCGGGGCCATCGGCAGCCCGGATGCGGCATTGAAGCCGATGTAGCGCTGGGTGTCGCTGAAGCGGCGTTGCTTGGCGTGTTGCGCGGGCGGTGGGTCCGGCTCCAAGGCGTCGCAGAGGGCCGCGACGCTGAACTGGGTGTGAAAGCCGAGCCTGAGCGGATCGCGGATGATGGTGTCGGTGGTCAGGGTGATGCGCAGTTGGTCGGTCTCGGCCTCACCGCACTGGTGCAGCGGCGCGTGCGTGCCGCTCGGCTCGGCGGTCTGGCCGCTGATACGCAGGCACCAGCCGATCACCTCCACCGGGCCGCCGCCCCGGCCGACCCGCAGTACCCCGGTCGGCCCCGCTGTGCCGCACAGGCCGGGGAGGACGTCGCGCAGTTCTCTGAGGTCGCTCGTCGAGTCGGCAGACAGGTCGGCAATAAAGCAGGTGCCGGCCGGGATCTGTTCCGTGGTGAACAGGGCGGTGTCGGTCTCTTTGATGTCCCTGAGTGAGGTGCCGCGCTGGTTGCGCATCCGCAGACCGACCGTCGCATCGAAGGCGTGCCAGCCGGACTCGCCGCCGTCTGCGCTGAACAGGTAGGCCTGGGGCTTTGGTCGCTTTGCGCGGGTCTTGTCCTGGGGCGGCGCGTCGCTGGTGGGCTCGGCAGGGTCCGCGAGTTGGTCGATGAAGCCTGGGCTTGTCTGCGCGTGCGGGTGCGCCGGGCCGGCCCAGTGCGGCCAGACCCGGTGATCCTCCAGGCCCGGCTTCGGGGTGTAGAGGCACAAGGGCAGCGGCAGGACCTGGAACCCGGCCAGTTCATCGGCGTCCACTGGTCGGTGTTGCGGGGGCAGGGGATAGGCGGGGCCGATCCGCACCCGGCGTTCGAACAGGGCGGCCGGGTGCCGGCCCTGGTCGAGGGCATAGCGCGCCAGGCTGCCGAACAGCATCCGGCCCGGGATGTGGCTCTCGCTGGGGACGATGTTGCCCGGGAAGCCGGTGGTGGGGATGCACAGGGGGGCGAGCGCGCGCAGCAGGAGCCGCAGACCGGTCGCGGGTTGGTTGGGGTCGGCCGGGGCGAACCCGGCGTCCGCCGCGAGCCATTGGAAATCGGCGATACGGATCAGGCCGCTGCCGCGCGTGCGCTCGCTCCCGAGGCGGTCGGTCATGCGTCGCACCTGGGCGAAGGCCAGCGCCAATTGCGGGTCGTCGCTGTTCAGGTACCCGATACCGGCCAGGCAGGTGCCGGCCGGCAGGTATTCAGTGCGACGCAGGCTGTGATCGTCGGGTACGCGGCTGCCCGTGCGCCGGGCCGTGGCATTCCAGTCGAGCGTGGCGGGGGAGCTCGGCGGGTCCGAGACGGCGCCCTGGTCGGCGATCGGCTTGAGCTCCGGGGCGATGAGGCAGCCGCGCTGGCCGCCGGCCATGCCGAACAGGGCCTGCCAGCGGTCTTGCGTGATCAGGTCGAGGTCGCTGGTCTCGCTGATGGCAAGCAGCCGCTCGCCGTTGTCCCGCCAGATGCCCTGCAGATGACTGCGGGGGATGATCGGGCGGCCGTCCGGGTCACGGGCGAGCGCGCGATCGACCACCCCGGAGCCGGTGCCGCAGCCGGTATGCAGGTCTTCCAGCAGTTCGATGACGAGACGGAAACGGCGTTTTGGGATGGTGGCATCAGTCATGGGGCTGTTCCTCCTGCTCCGGTGCGGCGGCGGCTTGTTGCATTACCTCGGCGCTGTCGAGCGCTTGCTTGCGGCGACCTAGGTAGCGCAACTCGGTCAGCTCGATCAGGTCGCGCAGGTGGGTCAGATACCGATGGTCGGTGGCAGTGACCCGTTGCCATAGTGCGCCGTCGCGCGTGATGCAACTGTCGAGCGTCCGGCGGTGTTGGTCATCGAGTTGTTGCCTGAGCTCCGCGTAGCGCAGCTCGGCCCAGCGCCGTCCTTGGCCGAGCTCGCCCAAGAGGTCTTTGATCTGGCCGCGGGGGAGGCTCGGTGACTGGCCGTTGTCGGCACCGCGGTCGGCTGATTGCGCCGCCGATCCCGCGCCGGCCCCTGGTTGAGGCGGCGCCAACTGATCGGCGGCGCTTACCAATTGCTCCAGGGCGATCTCGTCCGCCGGGGTCGCCAGGTCCTCTTGGAGCACGAAATAGGGCTTGGCGGTCAGTGCCAGGGTTTCGGTATGGCCGTCGCCGAGCCGATAGCTGACCAGATCATCGTGCCGGCGTGCGCTGTCAGGATCGTCACCCCAACTGGTGGTCAGGACCGCCCAGTCGGCCACTGAGCGTTCGACGTGTGTACCGTCCGGCTGCCTTCGCAGATAGGCCCGCTTGGCGCTGGAGGCGAGGCCCTCGGCCAAGGCATGGAGCCGATGAAAGGGCAGGCTGTGCTTGGCAATCACGATGCCGGCACCGATGCTGAGCGGTTTGTGGTCGGGCAGGTCCGGCCGTCGCTTGAGTGCGCGGGCGTAGGCGACGGTGAAGGGTAGGGCGTACTGCGGCTGACAGAGCAGCAGCAGGTCGTCGCCGCCAAGCATCAGCAATTGGTAGGGGATGCACCTTTTGTGGTGCTGCAACACCGGCGTGAAGACTGCGTCCAGGGCCGTCACGACCGCGGCACGGGCGGCGACACGCATGTGGTGAAAGAAGTGCTCGGTCTGTATCTCGTACCGCAACGGGTCCCCTTTGAAGGGCTCACGGTAGGCGTTGAGGCGCTGCCCGATGCGGTTGCCGTCGGCATGGATCAGGGCAAGGTAGCCGCCGGCGTCACTGAGGTCCTTGAGGTTTTTGGGTTCCTTGCCGCGGTCGCCAGGCAGTTGGCCCTGGGCGGCCAGGAGGCTGACGAAATCATGATACCGGGTGTAATCGTCTTGGAACCACTTACCCGCCTCGAGCTTGTCCTGCGAGGCTCGGGAGAGGTAGCGCATCGTCGCGGTTTCGTCATCTTCCCGCACCGCCGCGGCAACGCCGAACCCGCTTTCCGTGCAACCCTGAAACTGCGGGAGCTCGGCGAGTTGTGCGGTGCTCGGCACTTGTTCCTGCCCCGCGTCGGGCTTGTCCTTGTCGGCCCACGCGATCAGCCGAATCGAGACGGGCAGGTCCGGGAGTGTCCTGGCGAGTGTCGCGTAGGCCGCGTCGATGAAGGCCCGTGCCTCGGCCGTACCCTGACCCCGGTCCGCGAAGGCGACCGTGAGGTGTCCGCCGTCACGGGCCAGGATTCCGTACTGGTAGCAGGCGGTCGGGTCGTCCAGCGACGTCAGGCCGGTGGGGCCTGGCGGCGTCGCCTTGGTCAGCGGATCACCCTCTGGTGGATCGCCATCGGGCGGGTCGCCGCGCCGCGGCGCATAGGGGGACGCGCAGGTGTTCGACAAGACAAGTGCGGGTAGGACGCTGCGCAGCATGTCCCCTAACAGCGCATTGGCGCCGAGCATCGCCCGCAGGCGCGGGACGGCGAACAGGAAGGTCTGGATGCGCTGGATCTCGATGCGCACGATCCAGTTGGGTACGTCGGGTAGGCCCAAGGTAGCTGCCTCCTGCGGCAGACAGCCTGGGCTTCCTGCCGTTTGTTGTTGATGAGTCGGCGCCGGTGCCGGTGCGGCCGGGCGGCGAAGCGCAAGGGACTTGGTCAGGCGCGGCTCAGGTGTATAGCCTTTAGTGGCTCGCTGTCAACTGGGCAAGGGCGGGCGCGGGTACGGCAGCATCGTCTAGCCCGAAGTTCCAGCATCGCCTAAGCGATAGGCTATTGATTCTCTTTATTTTTCAGAAAATCGTCGTGCAAACGTCTGGCTACACGCGGATCGTTTTGATCAAATCGAATGCCGTCTGCTGCTTGGGGTTAGGAGTGGTGTCGATGTTGAACAGCGCCTCATCGGCACTGGCCTGTTTACGTCGGCAGGTATTGCGAACGATGGTGGCTAGTTCATTGAGAAGGGTCCGGAAGCTGTGCGCCGGTGAGCCGTCGGCGAGTCGCTTGCTCGCCACTTTTTCCAAAGCCGCGTCCGAACGGGTCGCGGGCGCCACGGGATCGCGCTGGGTGAGACGCTCCTGATCTTCATCGGCGAACAGAAGACTGCGCCACGCCTCGCCCATGTGCCATTTGACGTAATAGGCGAGCATGCATAGAAACAGATGGGCACGCACCCGCTCTTCGGTATGGTGGTAGATCGGACGAATCTGTAGATCATCGCTTTTCAACGAGCGGAACGCCGCCTCGACGTGACTCAACCCCTTGTAATGGAGTACGACCTCGGCGCTGCTGACCTGCGCGACCGGCAGGGGCGTGCGAATGACGTAGAGCCCGTCCAGCGCCGCCTCTGCGGCCACCGACTCCTCATCGATATGGAAAACGAACTGCGTGGCGGTGATGTCCAGCACGACATGCTTGGCCATCTTGTACTTGTTGATCACGCGCCCGACCCGCACGCCGATCTTGTCCGGATCCTTCAGTCGGCCATTGGCGACCATCCGTTGTACCGTCTCTAATTCGGTGGTGGTGGCCGCGAGGAGCTGGCGCCGCTTAGCCGCACGCAATTTCGCCAGTTGCGGATTGCGACACGCGATCAGCCGCTCGCCGGGAAAGTCCTCGTCGGTGCATTCAAAGAGATTGCGCTCGTCGAATAAATCCATCTGGAGCGTACCGGCCGCCGCCAGTTGGCGAATCGCCCCGCTCTTGAGTGCCGTGATCCACGCCACTCCGGCACGCTCCCGCAGGGCCTCAACCTGGGTTTGCGAGATCATTCCGCGATCCCCCACCAGGATGACCGATTGCAGGGCAAAGTCGTGTTGCAGCTGATCCACCTGCGCCATCAAGGTCTCGGGGTCAGTGGTATTGCCCGCAAAGGCCGAGATGGCCACCGGACAACCGCGCGCATCAGTCAGCAAGCCGTAGTTGACTTGCAGCAGCCCCTTCTTCCCGTCACGGGAGTAGCCACGCGCGGCCAGGGGGCAGGACTCACCCTCGAAATAGCTCGACGAGAGGTCGTAGAGCACGCGGCCCCCCTCGTGCAGGTGGCGCTTGGCCAATCGTTGCTCAATGACCGCCTGACGCTCCCGCAGCCAATCCAAGGCCGCGTACAGCTCATTTTCATCAGCATCACTGACCCCGAACAGCTCGCCCAGGGTGCTGTGCTCCCAACTGCGCGTGGTCGCCAGTTTGCTTTGCGGGTCTAGCACCCGGGCGGCGATCATCGCCAGCACCAGATCCCGCTCTCGGCAGGCTTCGCGCCCCAAGAGCGCACTCAGCCGCAGGTGCTCCATCGCCAGCCTGATCGCATTGACCGCACCATGCGCGCGCGAGCGGATGATTTCAAAGACCTCATCAACGGCGGCCAACGGCTTGCCTTTGAGAACGGCACGAATCGCCTCGGCTTGTGACAGCGACAAGGCCGAGAGGTTGGCGATGGTGCGCTTAAGGATCTTCTTGCCTTCGCGAAACGACTCGCGGAGCAAGATGGCAGGGGGCGAGCTGCGGTTTGGAACGATGTCGATGTACATGGGAAAAAATATAGCAGGAAAACTCGAAATAACAAGCTATCTACGACCGTTTACATGGGTACACTTTAGAGCGGAATGACGGCAACAAGTACCTATTGAACAAAAATTTCAAGGGCTTGCGACGAAGATGAGAATGGTTCTCGCTGGAACTTCGGTCTAGCCTCTGATTGTGCAACAAAAAAGAAACAGCCGATCAGGCTGCCCCGCTCGGCAGATCTCGCGTGTACTGTATCGCGATGAATATTAAATATTCGTAGGTTTGAGGCGAAAAAAGCACATTGTTGCTTGACTGCAACGCCTGGCGCGCCCATCCTCCTGGCATTACTCACTCGTCCCGGCGCCCTCGGGCCGCCCCGCGGCCTGCCGCCGGGACCTGCCGTTATGGCAGGAGGTTTTCTATGTTTCGTCGACTCTCTTTCGAGCGGCGCCTGGCCGACGGCTCGGCCTACCGGATCCGGCCTTCCGGTGCGGATGACCGCGGACTGCTGATCCGCTGCTTCGAGTCGCTCTCGCCGCAATCCCGGCGCCTGCGCTTCTTCAACGACCGGCGGGCCCTGGCCCCGGATGAACTGGACCGCTTCTGCGCCGTGGACGGGCGCGACCACATTGCCTTCGCCGCGGTGCGGATCGATGCGGCTGGGCGGGAGTTGGAGCCCCTGGGCTTCGCCCGTTGCATCCGTCTGACCCCCGGGGGCGAGGTGGCCGAGTTCTCGATCGCCACGGTGGACCTGATACAGGGCCAGGGGGTGGGTGCGGCGCTCCTGTCCCATCTGATTGCGGCGGCCCGGCGTCAGGGCATCCGCCGCTTCTGGTTCGAGGTGCTGGCGGAGAACGCCGGCATGCGGCGGCTGGCGTGGCAACTCGGCGGTGAGCCCCACTGGGTGGGCGACGGGACCCTGGAATACGATTGCCGCCTGCCCGAGTCCCGCCCCGCGGCCCCTGCATCCGTGCCGCTGCGACCGGCCGCGCACCCGGTGGTGCGGGCGCTGCCCCTGGGGCTGCCTGCCTATCTGGACCCGGGGGTCTGGGTGGAGCCCTGGATCGCGACCTGGCGGGAACGCCTGGGCCGGTCTGCGGCCTGGCCCCCGGCCGCCAACGAGGCGATCGGTCACGGCGTGGAGGCGGGACGCCCGGCGAGCGGCCGGCGGCGGCGCGCCGCGGCCTGAGGTCGTGCGCGCCGTGAAGTAGCAGCGGCCATTTGGGCCGCGGTCGGCGGCGGCCTCATGAGGCCGCCCCGCGTAGGAGTGGTCCGTGGATTTCGTTCCCGCTCGTCCACTTCACTGTCTGCCTGGGGTCCAAGGCTTCGGCCTTGGCGCGCTCCAAGGCTGAAGCCTTGGACTCCAGGCGCTTGGGCCGCGGCGCTTGACTCAACGGCAGTGGCTCGTCCACTTGCGTCCTGGCGCGACCGCGAGCCCCAAGGGCTTCAGGCCGCCATCGCAAAGCAGGGTATCTGCGTCTGTGCGCTGGTGCGCTTGCGCAGTTCCGCGACCATCTCGGCCGCCAACTGCCGGGCCGTGTCGCGCAGCAGCAGGCGCGTCGTGCGGGCCTCCAGACCCTCGTTGATGTGTTCGTTGCTGTGCTCCGCATCAATGATACGCATCAGCGCCAGCGCCTCTTCGATCATCGCGGTTTGGGGGTCCCGGTAACTGTAAGTCGTGTTGTTCATGGGATTCTCTGACACTTGCCATAACCCTGGGAAGGTCTTGGCCGTCCGGCTCAGGGCTTGCCGGTGTGGCGCCCTGCCGACGCGGTCTCTTGCCTGGTACGAAGCACGGAGCGTGCCAGCAACCATACACTGCTTGCTGAAACAGAAATAACTAGATAAATCAGCTATTTGTGTCGCCGCGTCGGCTGCGCGGCCCGGTTTTCCGCGGCGATTGCCGGCCTCAACTATGGAATGGATTCCATAGTTCTAGAACTTGGACCAGAGTCGAAGGGCACCCAGTCAGGCGCTTAACCTGATCGCAACCGTGATTTGCGCGACCGGTCAGCGAGACCGAAAGGCTTCGGCACCAGGCGGAATCCAGCAAGCCAGGCCACCTTTCCCGCATTTTCCGGAGCTTGGTCCGGGACGCGGAGCGCCCGCGCTGCATTCCCACGCTGGAGCGTGGAAACGAGAGACGAGGCCCGAGCGTCCGGGCTTGAGCGCCCGGCACCCGGATCGTACTGCATACCCATGCACTAGGGAAACGTTCAACCCTCGAAGCAGTAGCTGAAGCCCGCCTCCGCTACCCCGATGCTGATCCGCTCGATCCCCTTGCCCGCCATGGTGCGGTTGAGGATCTCCCGACTGATGGCCGGCAGGACCGTATTGGTGAGTATGGCATCCACCACCCGGGCCCCGCTCTCGACCTCCGCGCAGCGCTTGGCGATCAGGTCCACCACCGCCTCGTCATAGCGCAGCTCGGCGCGATGGTTGTCGGCAATCCGCTGCACGATCCGCTCGAGCTGGAGCCGGATGATGGTCGCCAGTATGTCATCGCTCAACGGGTAATAGGGGATGGTGACGATGCGCCCCAGGAGCGCGGGCGGGAAGGTCTTGAGCAAGGGTGCGCGCAGGGCCTGGGCCAGTCCCTCCATATCCGGCATCAGCTCCGGGTCTTTGCACAGTCCCATGACGAGATCGGTGCCCACGTTGGTGGTGAGCAGGATTACGGTGTTATGGAAGTCGATATAGCGGCCCTCGGCGTCCTCCATCCAGCCCTTGTCGAAGACCTGGAAGAAGATCTCGTGGACATCGGGGTGGGCCTTCTCGACCTCATCCAGGAGCACCACGCTGTAGGGCTTGCGGCGCACGGCCTCGGTGAGGATGCCGCCCTCGCCATAGCCGACATAGCCGGGGGGCGCGCCCTTGAGGGTGGAGACGGTATGGGCCTCCTGGAACTCGCTCATGTTGATGGTGATGATGTTCTGCTCGCCGCCGTAGAGTGCCTCGGCGAGTGCGAGCCCGGTCTCGGTCTTGCCCACGCCGGAGGGGCCGGCGAGCATGAAGACGCCGATCGGCTTGTTGGGGTTGTCGAGTCGGGCGCGGGAGGTCTGGATGCGGGCAGCGATGGCGTCGAGTGCGTGGCGCTGGCCGACGACCCGCCGGTTGAGGGTCTCGGCGAGGTTCAGCACTGCTTTGACTTCGTCCTTGACCATGCGGCCTACCGGGATACCGGTCCAGTCGGCGACGACGGAGGCGATGGCCTGGGCGTCGACGCTGGGCAGGATCAGGGGGCTTTCCCCTTGCAGTGCGGCAAGCTCGGTCTGGAGTGCGCGCAGCTTCTCCAGTGCCGCGGCGCGCTCGGTCGCGGACAGCGCAGGGGCCTCCTGGGTGACGGGGGCAGGGCTGCCCGCCGCGGCACCGGCGGCCTGCTCCAGGGCGCTGCCGGTCCCCTCGACCGGGGCCGCCGTGCCGCGCAGTTGCGCGCGCAGGTCCAGGATCTGCGCCACCACCGCCTGTTCCGCGTCCCAGCGGGCCTGGAGTCCCACCAGGCGTTCCCGCTCGGCGGCGAGCTTTCCGCCGGCCGAGCGCTCGCGCTCCGCGGTCTCCACGCCGACTGCGCTCTCGCGGCCGATGATGCCGAGTTCAGTCTCCAGGGCCTCGATCCGGCGCCGACAGTCCTCGACCTCCGCCGGCTCCGAGGACTGGCTGATGGCGACCCGGGCGCAGGCGGTATCGAGCAGGCTGACCGCCTTGTCGGGGAGTTGGCGCGCCGGGATGTAGCGGTGAGACAGGCGCACCGCGGCCTCCAGGCCCTCGTCCAGGAGCTGGACCTGATGGTGATTCTCCAAGGTCGAGGCCAGGCCCCGCAGCATCAGGATCGCCTTCTCCTCGCTCGGCTCGTCGACCTGGACGACCTGGAAGCGGCGGGTCAGGGCCGGGTCCTTCTCGATATATTTCTTGTACTCGGCCCAGGTGGTGGCGGCGACGGTGCGCAGGGTCCCGCGGGCCAGCGCGGGCTTGAGCAGGTTGGCCGCGTCACCGGTGCCGGCGCTGCCGCCGGCACCGATCAGGGTATGGGCCTCGTCGATGAAGAGGATGATGGGCTTGGGGCTGGCCTGGACCTCCTCGATCACCTGGCGCAGCCGGTTCTCGAACTCGCCCTTCATACTGGCCCCGGCCTGGAGCAGACCGACGTCGAGCGTGCGTAGCGTGACCTCCTTGAGCGGCGGCGGCACGTCCCCGGCGGCGATGCGCAAGGCAAAGCCCTCGACCACCGCGGTCTTGCCGACGCCGGCCTCGCCGGTCAGGATGGGGTTGTTCTGGCGGCGGCGCATCAGGATGTCGATGAGCTGCCGGATCTCCTCGTCACGCCCGACGATGGGGTCCAACTCCCCCTTGCGGGCACGCTCGGTCAGGTCCACGGAGAATTGCTTGAGCGCCTGCTGCTTGCCCATCTGGGCCGGGGCCATGGCCTCGCTCGCCTCCCCCGGGGCCGCGCCGCCGTCCAGGGGCGAGCCGGCGGTCGCCGCCATGCGCTCCTCCGGGGAGCCCGCGACGATGGCGGCGAATGTGTCGATCAGGGCATCGATCTGGACCTTGTCGAACTGGCGGGAGATACCGAGCAGGGTGCCGCGCAGCCCCTTGGTCTTGAGGATGCCCACCAGCAGGTGCCCGGTGCGCACCTGGGACGCGCCGAACATGAGCGTCGCATAGGACCAGGCCTCCTTGACCGCCTCCTCGACGTCGGACGACAGGTCCGAGCTGGAGCGCGCGCCGCGCGGCAGCCGGTCCAGGGCCTCGGTCAGGTCCCGCGCGAGCCCCGCCGGGTCGAGTTGGAAGCGGCCGCTGATCCGGTGCAGGTCCGAGTCCTGGACCTGGATGATCTGGTTGAACCAATGCACCAGTTCCACATAGGGATTGCCGCGCAGCTTGCAGAAGGTGAAGGCACTGTCGATCGCCTTGTAGGCGAGCGGATTGAGCTTGCCGAAGAGGGCGGCGCGGCTGATCTCGGTCATGGGACGACTCCTGGGCCTGTGGTAATACGGCGGATGGGTACTGGTTTCGACAGAGAGGTTGCGGACGGGGCGAATGCCCCGTCCGGCCCGAGTGCATTGCTTCTCCAATTACGATTACGACAACGACAACGATTGCCTTCTGGCTCCCACGCTCCTGCGCTCCTGCGTGGGAGCAAGTGCGGGCGCTCTGCGTCCATTGCCAAGACCGGACGCGGAGCGCCCGCACTGCATTCCCACGCTGGAGCGTGGGAACGAGAGAGGCTTCAGCCTTGGCGTGCTCCAAGGCTGTTCGGATCAAGCTTCAGATCATCCCCATCGCGCCCGAGTGGTCCGCTCGCGAGCCAGGTGGTCCAGCCCAGCCGCGGACCGCGGCCCAGGCACAGCCGCGGGACCTGGGCCGCGGCCAGCACCGGGTTGAGGTCCCACTCCAGCGCGTCGCCGACATAGTTGCGGACCACTGAGGTGACCCGTGCCAGGGCGGCGTTGCCGGGCAACAGGCCCAGGTACTCGGTGAGCCTGACCGGGCCGATGCGCACGCGAAACTTGGACTGATGGTCCCAGACCCGCCCGCCCAGGGTCGTGGTCGCGCCCAGGGCCCCGGTCTGCGGTGTCTCCCCCAGCCGCAGTCGGCAGTCGGGGGGCAGTTCCAGCCAGCGGCCGACGAATTCATCGATCTGCACCGGCAGGGCCAGCAGGTGCCGCAGGATGGCGACCAGCCCCTCCGGGTGGCGGGTCTGGCAGCCGAGGTGGCCGGCGTAATGGCGCTTGGCCAGGTCCGGCATGGCGTCGCGGTCCTGGAAGGCGGGCATGGCGGTGCCGCTGAGGCTTGCGAGATAGGTGCCGAAGCGGTCCTGGTCCGGGCGGTCGAAGCTGACCGCCGGCTGTGCCTGGGCCCAGGCGCGGTAGAGCAGCGCGAGCATCCGGTGATTGAAGAGGTCGAGAAAGCGCGCGAAGCTGGTGTCACCGGCATGGCGCTCGCGCTCGCGCGCGTATTCAGTCAGGTGCAGGGGCAGGGGGCCGTTGGGTCCGAGCAGGCCCAGGAAATAGACCAGCAGGCGCGGTGCCCGGGCGGCCCCGGACTGCGCCAGGGCGGCCAGTTCGGCCGGGGCGAAGCGCATGGACGGCCGTTGGCCCAGACGCACCGGGTCGTCGGCGGGCCTGGCGGTGGCGCCGATGCGCGGGCGCTCCGGTTGCAGGCAGTCGAGTCGGCGCAGCGTCTGGCAGAAGCCGAAGGCCCAGGGGGCGGCGGCCAGTTCGCCCAGCAGGAGTGCCCGCGCGCGCTCCCGGTCGGCCGCGGCCGCGGTGCCAACCGCGGGGGCGGGCGCCGTCACAGGGTCGGGCGGCGGCCGATGATCGCCGGCCATCGCATCAGCTCCCCGCGCCCGGTCTTCAACACCGTCTCGGTGAAGGCGTTGATGGAACAGTAGCGCGCAAAGAATCGGGCCAGGACGGCCCCGAGCAGAAAGGCACCGGTGCCCTCGAAGGCGGTCTCGTCGCACTCCACCGCGACCTCCAGCCCGCGCCCATAGGTCACCGGCCGCACCCCGGGCAGCCGCCGCACGATGGGCCGGGAGGACACCCGCAGGATGCCGTCCACCTGCTTGCGCAGGTCGGCGTCGGTGAGCCCGCCGTAGAGTCCCAACAGCTCCCGCAAGGCCGCGGCGCCCTGGCCGCCATCCGTGTCGGCGAGCGACAGATAGTTGAGCGAGAGGTGGCTGATCAGCCGCCAGGCGGTGTCTCCATGGGCGTGGGAGGGGCGGGGCGGGGTCGGTCCGGCGCGCACGCGCACGGCGCGCACCGGGGCCCCGGACTCGAGCGTGAAGTCGGTCTTGCCGGTCCCGACCGGCATGAGCAGCGGCAGGTCGCGATTGGTGCAGAGTCCGGTCACCGCGAGCTGTCGCAGCTCGGCCGACCAGGGGGCCTGCGCCGCATCCACCAGATTGATGAAGACCTCGCTCCCCACATAGCTCGAACGCGTGCCCCGGCGCTGTTGGCGCGAAGACAGGCGGCGCGGGACCCGGTGGACGCTGTAATAGGCGGGCGGCCCGCCCCCCTGAGCGAGGGTGGCGGGGGCGTAGAAGGGCCGGAATTCGCGCGCCGCGGTCGTGCCGGACCCATAGCCCGTCACGCTGTCGACCCGGTAGACCTCGAAATCCAGCGGACGGGTGCGGTCCGGGACCAGGTGCTGCTCGGGGCCGGTCGCGTTCAGATGGATGCGGTCGAGGCGTTTGGGAAAGAGGTTGATCGCCGGGCTGCAATGCAGCGCGAAATTGGCCGCGTCCAGCACCCGCTCCAGGCCCGGCGCCGGCTGCCCCAGGAGCAGGATCAGGTCGACCTCGGGGGCGTCGAGGCGCCGCAGGACCGGCCCCAGTCCGTCGATGGCGATGAACAGATAGCGCTGCGGAAAGGCGAAATATTCGTGGAGGTTGCGATAGCCCTGAAAGGATGCGGGGGCATAGGGCAGCAGCGACTCGTCGTCCGCGAAGCCCAGGGGGCGCAGTGCCGTGGCTGGCAGCGTCTCGATCCAGGGCAGGGGGCGCGCCGTGGGCTGCACCAGTACCGCGACCGTGTCGCCCAAGAGCCGGGCGTAAAGCTCGAAGGGCAATTGGTCCGCCCCCTGGAGGAACAGCACCAGTTGGAAGCGCTCCGGGCGCCCTGGGGCGAGCTGGGCGAAGGTCAGATTGGCCGTGGTGCGCAGCCGCAGGCGGATGCCCGCCTTGCTGCGTTTGAGCGCCGGCAGGTCGGCCTTGGCGACCGGCCCGGTATGGCTGAAATACTCGGCCGCGGTCAGTTCCATGGGCCAGAGGCGCACCGGGTGGGCGGTGCGATACTCGCAGGCGGTCTGGGCGTCGCGGCCCAGGGTGCCGCGCAACACCGTGTCGCGGGGGAGGTCGAAGCCCTCGGCCAGGGCGCCCTCGTCCAGGTCCGGCTGCAGCTCCACCACCGCCATCGACGGGGTTGGGGCCAGGTAGTGCGGGTAGACCATCTCCAGGAAGTGTTGGGTAAAGGCCGGGAATTCCGCGTCGATCTTGAGCTGGACCCGGGCGGCGAGGTAGGCGAAGCCCTCCAGCAGGCGCTCCACATAGGGGTCGGCGCACTCGAAGCTCTCCAACCCGAGCCGGGCGGCGATCTTGGGGAATTCGGCGGCCAGTTCGCCGCCCATCTCGCGCATGAAGCGCAGTTCGCGGTTGTAATACCCGAGCAGGCGTGGGTCCATCGCTTGGTGTCCCTAGCCCGTGTAGGGGCTGACCGTGACATCGCCCATTTCGAGGTCGATCTCGGTCTTGAGATAGATGCGCAGCGGGACCGGCTGGGCCCACAGGTCGCCCTCGATGAGAAAGGTCATGGCATGGTGGGTCATCTGGCCCTCGTTGACCTCGAGACGAACGTTCAGCGTATGGCGGATGAGCCGCGGCTCGAAGTCCGTGATCGCCTGCCGCAGGGTGCGCTCGAGCGCCGCCGGGTCGGTGCCGGAGAGGGTGGTGCCGGAGAGGTCCGGGATGCCGAAATTCAGCACGGAACCCGAGACCTCGGGGTAGGCGCTCAGGTCCTGCGCCGCGGCGAGGTTGGTGGTGTTGAGCAGCCAGGCCAGGTCGCGCAGGACCGTCTCGCGCAGGCGGCTGAGCGAGAAGTCCCGCTGCTCGCGCGACTCGCGCGGATTGCCGGGCTCGTCATCGGTGAGCCGATCGAGCAGCGAGGGTTGCAGCCGCTCGCGATGGATCAGCTCAGCCACCGGTGCTGTCCGCGGCGGCCGGGGTCGGCCCGGGTGGGTCGGTTTGATATGCCGCGGGGTCGGTCGCGAACAGGATGGTGCGGACATCCATCAGGGGGTACTCGCCGCCGTCGGTGAAGAACATGCGCTGGCCCAGGCCGACAAAGGTGTCGCCCGCCTGCTCCAGCCAGTCGGTCCGGCGGCTGCGGCACACCTCGGCGTCCGGTGAGGCTTCCGAGCCGGGGTAGCGGGTCGGGATCAGGCCCACGGCCTCGCCGGCGTTGGCCCAGGTGAAGTGGGCCGGCATCCACACCAGGTCCCGCAGGTCCTGCGGCGGGTCCAGGTGGATGGCGCGGATGCGTTCAAACGGAATCCAGTAATAGCGCCCATTGACGATCGCCTCCAGGACCGGCCCCAGGCGGCTGTCGCCGTCCATGATCCACGCGAAGGGGGTGCCGTCGATGGTTCCGGGCGTCGCCGGGGCGGCCTCCAGGGCGCGCTCGCGCAGCGCCCGCGCCTGTTCGCCCGCCCCCTGCGCGACCAGACGCTGCGCCTGGAGCAGGAGTGCGAACCATTCCTCGGGCTCGCCGAAGACCATCGGCGAGCGCCCGCCGGCAAAGATCTCCGCACGCAACACCTCGCAGCGCAGCGCCTCACGGTAGGTCTGCACCATGGCCAGGTTCCCGGCGTCCAATTCGCCGGCCACGGTGAGTTGAGTCAGGGCCCGCTCCCACTGTCCCATCAGGGCCAGGAGTTGGAAGAGGAAGACGCGATAGCGCGCATTGGCGGGCTCGCGGCGCACCTGTTCCTGGAGTCGGCGCAGAGAGTCTTCCGGGTCGCCCGCGCGCCACCGGTCTTCGGCCAGCATGATGATCTCTCCCGGCGGCGGCGCGGCGCGGCGCGTCCGCGCCATCGCGCGGACGCGCCGCGGCTCCTCAGTCTGGGGCAGGCCGTGCCCCGCGGCTACAGCTTCGTGTTCTTCGCGATGTCCCAGCCGTATTTGACGGGGCCGCCGTCCTTGCTGCCATCGGGCTTCTGCGGCTGATAGTCCACCTTGACCGAGGCGAAGTTGAGGGTCACATGCTCGGTCAGCCGGTCCTCGCCGCCGGAGCCGCCGGTGCCCAGGGACGTGACGATGACGTCCTTCATGGTGATGATCAGGTATTCCAGTGGGCTATCGCCGCCGGCCTTGCGCACGGTGAGTTTGCCCTCTTTGAACTGGGTGCCGGCGGAGCAATAGGTCATCAGGGTCGGTGAGGACTTGTCGACCCACTTGGTGAACGACAGGTCCTGCACCGCGACCTTGCCGGCGCCCTGACCGCCGCCGGCGTGCGCACTGCCGGATTGGCTCATGCCCCAGGACCAGGCGAGCACATCGATCTCTTCCTTGTGGGACTTGTCTTGGGCCTCGCCCTTGACGTCGTCGAGCTTCATGAACATGTCAACAGCCATAGCTTAGCTCCTGAGGGTGGTGGGATGAACGGGCGTTGGGGCCGGGCCCGGCGGTCAGCGCCGCCGCCGCCGTGAGCGGGCGGCAGCGGGGCTCGGCCTCAGGGCCCCTTCGCCGACGGCAGCTTGGAGACCAACCGTAACGACACGGTCAGCCCTTCGAGCTGGTAGTGCGGGCGCAGGAAGAACTTGGAACTGTAATAGCCCGGGTTGCCTTCCACCTCCTCGACCACCACCTCCGCCGCCGCCAGCGGCAATTGGGCCTTGGTGGTTTCGCTCGAATGCAGCGGGTCCCCATCCACATAGTTGAGGATCCAGTCGTTGAGCCAGCGCTGCATGTCCGCGCGCTCCTTGAAGGAGCCGATCTTGTCGCGCACGATGCATTTCAGATAATGCGCGAAGCGGCAGGTCGCGAACAGGTAGGGCAGGCGGGCGGCGAGGTTGGCATTGGCGGTTGCGTCCGGGTCGTCGTACTCGAACGGCTTTTGCAGTGACTGGGCGCCGATGAAGGCGGCGAAGTCGGTGTTCTTCTTGTGCACAAGCGGCATGAAGCCGTTCTTTGCCAACTCCGCCTCGCGCCGGTCGCTGATGGCGATCTCGGTCGGGCACTTCATATCGACACCGCCGTCGTCCGTGGGGAAGGTATGGCTGGGCAGCCCCTCCACCGCGCCGCCGGACTCCACACCGCGGATGCGCGAGCACCAGCCGTACAGCTTGAAGGAGCGGTTGATGTTGACCGCCATGGCATAGGCCGAGTTGGCCCAGCAGTACTTGCCGTGCTGGGCGCCTTCGGTGTCCTCCTCGAAGTCGAAGGCATCGACCGGATCGGTCTTGGCGCCATAGGGCAGCCGGGCGAGGAAGCGCGGCATGGTGAGGCCCAGATAGCGCGCGTCGTCGGACTCGCGCAGCGAGCGCCAGGCGGCATATTCCGGGGTCTGGAAGATCTTGGTCAGATCACGCGGGTTGGCCAGCTCCTGCCAGCTCTCCATCTGCATCACGGCGGGCGCGACCGCGGAGATGAAGGGGGCGTGGATGGCCGCGGCGATCTTGGCGAGCCCCCCGAGCAGCTCCACATCCGGCGGGCTCTGGTCGAACTGGTAGTCGCCGACCAGGCAACCGAAGGGCTCGCCGCCGAACTGGCCGTACTCCTCCTCATAGAGCTTCTTGAAGAGCGGGCTCTGATCCCAGGCGGTACCCTTGAATTTCTTCAGGGTCTTGTGCACCTCCGCCTTGGAGATGTTCATGACCCGGATCTTGAGCATCTCGTCGGTTTCGGTATTGTTGACGAGATAGCTCAGCCCGCGCCAGGCCCCTTCGAGCTGCTGGAAGTCCTGGTGGTGCAGGATCAGATTGACCTGCTCGGTAAGCTTCTGGTCGATCTGCGCAATCATCGACTCGATGGTGCGCACTGCGTCGTCGGAGATCAGCGCGGTCTGCGCCAGGGCCTGGGAGGCCAGCGTGGCGACCGCGCCCTCGACCGCCTCGCGGGCCCGGTCGGTGCGCGGCTTGAACTCCCGCTGGAGCAGGGCGGCGAAGCTGTCGGACTCGAGGGTGGCGGTCTGGGTCTGGGGTTGCCCCGCGTTCTGGATATCGGTGGCGGCCATGATCAGTTGGCCTCCGTCGGGGTCTGGTCCGCGCCCGCCGGGTCGGCCGGTTTGGGCGCCGCGGCGAGCGATTGCAGCAGGCTCGGGTCTTTCAGCACCTGCGCGATCAGGTCCTCGGCGCCGCTCTTGCCGTCCATGTAGGTCAGCAGATTGGCGAGTTGGGTGCGCGCCTGCAACAGCTTGTTCAGGGCGTCGACCTTGTGCGCCACGGCCGCGGGGGAGAAGTCGTCCATCGACTCGAAGTTGAGTTCGACGCTGAGATTACCCTCGCCGGTCAGGGTATTGGGCACCTGGAAGGCGACCCGCGGTTTCATCGACTTGAGCCGCTCGTCGAAGTTGTCGATGTCGATCTCGAGCAGCTTGCGGTCCGCCACCGGCGCCAGGGGCTCGGCGGGCTTGCCGGAGAGGTCGGCCAGGACCCCCATGATGAAGGGGAGTTGGACCTTCTTCTGCGCCCCGTAGAGTTCCACGTCATATTCGATCTGGACCCGCGGGGCGCGATTGCGGGCGATGAACTTCTGGCTGGTCTCTTTCGCCACTGGCGTTCTCCGTTGGTTGTCGTTAGAGGGCCGCGGGGAGCGTGCCGGGGTTGGCCCGGTCCGCCGCCCCGTCAGGCGTTGTCCTCGATCCCGCACACCCGCTCGATCTGCGACAGCGCCTCCGGGGCCAGGTCGCGCATGATGTCCACGAAGCTGCCGTTGACCAGGCGCTGGGCGCGCCGCAGCAGCAGGGGGACGGGACTCGAGGGTTCATTGCGCGAATAATAGTCGCAGATCCGCTCGAGCGTGCGCACCACGTCCTCGCGCGAACCGATCGATCCCGGGTCGCGGGCCGCCGCGGCCCCGGTCGCCGTGGACGAGGCCGTCGCGTCGGGGTCCGCGTCCGGTGCACTGGGGGTCGCCGCCCCCGGTTGGCGGGTCGTCAAGTGGGCCTGGAGGACGGTCTGAAGCTGCGTCAACGGCTCTGCCAGCGGGTCGAAGCTGGGCAGTTGGGCCCGCTCGATGCGTGCCTCCAGGGCCTCGCCGATCGCGGTCAGGGCCGCGAGTGCCCCGGCCGCGGCGGTCGCGGCGGCGGCCAGGCCGTCCAGGTCGCAGTCCTGGAAGGCCCCGGCGATGCCCGCCTCGTCCAGCGGTTGGGTGCCGGGGGCGGCGGGCGCCTTGCCCTGGGCGATCTCGATATCCCGGCCGCAGACCGGGCCGAAGACGCGCGAGCGGATCAGCGGCGTGGTGCGCAACTGGGCGAGCAGCGTCTCCCGGTCCGTGAGTTCCAGCAGCACATTGACCCGCGCCGTGGGGTCGTTGCCGTCGCTCGCGTCGAGTTCCGGGTAGAGGCCATCCCAGAATCCGAGGATCAGCCCGTGGATCAGGTCCAGTCCGGCCTGCAGGCCCCGCAGCCCCTCGAGCCCCAGCATGGCGCGGGTCACGAGGACCGCCAGGCGCAGGTCCTTGGAGCGGTCCAAGAGCGCCAGCGCGGACTCCAGGACCAGGCGCCAGTCGGGCTCCTGCGCCGCGACCACGCTGTCGCCCATGCGCCGCTCCGGGGTGCCGGTCGCGGCCGCCGCCAGGGCGAGGAAGTCCGGGTCATACTCCAGGTCTTCGCCCGCGGGCCGCTGCGCGGACACGGCCTGCAACAGGGATTCGGTGGCGAGCACGCTCATCGGGGGCAGGATGAAAGCATCGGGAGGCCCTCTGGAAACACCACGACCGAATATCAGATCGCGTTGCCCTGATACTACGCGACGAACCGATGGTGTCAAGTAGTGTCAAGGTCCGGGAGGGCTCGCCGACCTCGCGGCCGGGCCCCGGCGCGACTTTGGCGCGCCTTTGGCGCCACGCCCGTCGTGTCATAGGGTAGGATGACCCGGTCAGGGGGCGGGGCACCCCGCGCAGTGACCTCTGCACGCACGCGAGCGTGCTTACTGGAACCCTCGGGGGGTGGTTGACGTGCTTGGAACCGTTCGTGACGCCTGCAAGATCCATCCGATGGTCTACGACTACCGGATGACCGAGGCCATCGAGAACCTCTCGGACCTGATCGGCGGGGCCGGGGACGGGGCCGAATTCTTCGCCCGCAACTACGTTACCCAGGGCATGGATACCCTGTTTCGCGAGGGCCTGCTGCGGCTTGCCGGCCAGTCCGACCAGGCCGCCTTCGAGTTGGCCCAGGCGATGGGCGGCGGCAAGACCCACCTCATGGTCGCGCTGGGTCTGCTGGCGAAGCACCCGCACCTGCGCGCCGCCGTGCTGCCCGCCGACCTTGCGGCACGGCTGGACTTCGGCCCCGCCCGCATTGCCGCCTTCAACGGCCGCAACGATCCGGAGCACTATATCTGGGGCGAGATCGCCGAACAGTTGGGTGAGGCCGACCTGGTGCGCCCCTACTGGATCGATGGTCCCCGTGGGATCGACGAGAAGAAGTGGCTGGAAATCATCGGCGACGCGCCGACCCTGATCCTGCTGGACGAGTTGCCGCCCTATCTGCTGAACGCCGACACCCGCCCGGTCGGCAAGGGGTCCCTGGCCGATCTGGTGACCTACAGCATCAGCAACCTGCTGACCGCGGCAATCCGGCTGCCGCGCTGCTGTGTGGTCATCGCCAACCTGTCGGGCAGCTACGAGGCCCAGACCAAGGATTTGGCGCGGATCATGTCCAACCTCCAGCAGGAGTCCCGGCGCCAGGCCCAGACCATCACCCCGGTCCAACTCGCCGGCAACGAGATCTACCAGATCCTGAAAAAACGCCTGTTCACCGAGTTGCCGGGGGACGCCCTGATCGAATCGGTCGGCGAGGCCTTTGCCGAGCAGGTCAAGGCCGCCGAGGACGGCGGCTACATCGCCGCCCGGGCCATGGAGCAGGTCGCCCTGGAGGTCCGCGAGACCTACCCCTTCCACCCCTCGTTCAAGAACCTGGTGGCCCTGTTCAAGGAGAACGAGGGCTTTCGTCAGACCCGCGGTCTGATGCAGTTCACGGCCCGGCTGCTGCGCAGCGTCTGGAACCGGGAGGCCAATGACGTCTTCCTGATCGGCACCCAGCACCTGGATCTCAACGATTCGCAGGTCCGCGACGAGGTCCAGCGTGTCAACCCGGCGCTCCTGCCCGCGGTGGTCAACGACATCGCCGACCACGGCAACGCCCGCGCCGAGGAGATCGACGGTGATCTGGGCAGCGACGCGGCCACCCAGGTGGCCAGGTTGATCCTGTCCGCGTCACTGTCCCGCGCCGTGGGTGCCCACACCGGCCTGACCCAGGCCGAGATCATCGAATACCTGGTCGCACCCTATCGTAAGGCCGACGAATTCCTGGCGGGCCTGGAACGCCTGCGCGACCGTGCCTGGTATCTGCATCGGGAGAATGATGCCTTCTATTTCAAAGAGACCGAGAATCTGGGGCGACGCATCGAGCGCGACGCCAAGCAGATCCCGCTACCCAAGCTGGAGCAGGCCCTGATCAACCGCTTGACCGGGCTCTTTCAGGCCCAGAGCAAGTCCAAGGCGGCCTATCAGGAAGTCCAGATCATGCCGCGCCTGGATGACGTGCGGCTCGCGGGTGCGCGTATCCTGCTGGTGGTGCAACCGGATGGGCGCACCCCACCCGAGGCGATCCGCAACTTTTTCGTGTTCCAGCAGGAAAAGAACAACGTCCTGATCCTGTCCGGACACGACAGCCACCTGGCAAATGAGGTCGATGCCAGGCTGCGGGAGCTGTACGCCGTCGAGAAAATCTTCAGCACACTCAAGCCGGGCGATACCCTCTTCGAGGAGGCCCGCGACAAGCTCGAAGAGTTGTCCGAGCGTTTCACCAAGGCCGTCTCCGGCGCCTACAACCGGCTGTTCTTCCCTGGTGGGGCCGGCACTGAACAAGGCGAACTCGTCATGGCCACCATCGACAACGGCCTGACCTTCGGCACGGGCGAACATGCCGCCGAGGCCCAGATCGAAAAGCTCCTGGCCAGCGGACGCTGCGACAACAAGCTCGCCCTGGACATGCCCGACGAGTTGCCGGCCTACTGGGCCATGGCCGAGACCTACCTGTGGCCCGCCAAGGATCGCCGCGTCCCCTGGCGCGATCTGGTCATGCGCGCCAAGACCGATCCGACCTGGCCCTGGATGCCGGGGGCGCGTGGGCTGGAACAGCTCCGCGACGAGGCCCTCAAGCAAGGCCGCTGGCGCCAGACGCCGGAGGGGCATATCGAGAAGGGGCCCTTCCCGGCCGCGAAGACCTCGGTGAACGTGACTCCCCAGGGGACCAACCGTGAGACCGGCGAGACCACCCTCGCGCTCGTCCCCCGCAACGCCGGTGACAGCCCCCGGGTCTATGTTGCCAAGACCGCGGCGGTGTCGGACCAGGACCACCAGGTCCAAGACCTCGAGGACTATCGCACCCCTGAGGCGACCCTGTACTTCATCGCGGTGGACAGTGCCGGCAAGTACCAGGTGGGCGAGCCGACCCGCTGGACCGTGGATCTCACCGTCCGCCATCAGGTTCTCACAATAGCCGACACCCGCAAGGTCGCGCTGCGCTGCACCCCTGATGCCGAGATGCGCTACAGTCTCGACGGCACCAACCCCAAAGAGGGGATCATTTACACTGACCCCTTCCAGGTGCCGGCGAAGGGCTGCACCATCCTGATTGCGGCCAAGGCCGGGGAGGTGGAGAAGAGTGCCAAGATCCAGATCCCGTCGGCCGGCGACGATCGGGTCATCATCGACGAGCGCAAACCGGCACGACTGGCCGCTACCAAGCGGGTCTCGATCGACACGACCGACAAGGCGTTCGGCTTCATCCAGCGCTTCAAGGACCGCACCGACACCCTTCTCAGCGGCGTTCAGATCATCCTGGGCGAGGGCGAAAACGCCGTTCAGATCCGCTTCAACGAGCGCCGCCTCACGGCCGCCGCGATCGAGACCGCCATCCGCGGCATCCGCGCGGCCTTGGGGGACGAGAAAGCGGCGGTCCAGGTATTGATCAAGGGCGGCGTCACCTTCGGCGATGGGTTTGCGCTGAAGGAATTCGCCGAGATCGCGGGCGTCGAACTCAAGTCGGGCGATGTCATTCAGGATTAGGACGAAAAAGGATTCTCTCACGGGGACACGCAGCCACGGAGAAGATAAGGAGGGGACTAAGGGCAAAGAAGATTCTCTCACGGAGACACGGAGGCACGGAGAAGAGAAGAATGGGATTAAGCTGCAATTTCGCTACATTATTGTGCACGCTTGGTCGCCCGCCCGCCTGTTCTTTCTTCCTTTGTGTCTTTGTGTCTCCGTGAGAGAATCTTCTTTCTTGTACAGGGCGCCCGTGTCTCCGTGAGAGAATCTTCTTTCTTGTGCTTCGCGCCCGTGTCTGCGTGAGAGAAATCCCAGTGACCCAACCTGAGCGCCTCGCCTACGCCAACCCCACCCTGGGCTTCGGCGTCCCGGCGACCTCCGATCCCCATCACTTCGTGGTCGCGATCCCGCGCGGCAACGCGGCGCCCGTGCTGATCCGCGAGCACCTGGGGATGGGCTCCGAGACCGCCCGCGAGCAGGTCATCGACCGCGTCCTGCTGGAGCGTCACCGCTGGACGGCCATCCGGGCGGAGGTAGGCCGCGCCTTCAACGCCCGGCTCAAGGAACACGACCTGGCCACCGGCACCTGGAAGATCGGCGACACCCCGGTGGACCGCCTGCTCGGCAAGGAACTGTGCGTCCTGGCCTGGGCCATCGAGCGCCTGGACCCCGAGAAGATCGGCAGCGCCGTGCGCAACTGGCTGGCGCTGCGACCCGAGGAGCGCTGGTGGCTGTTCGGCATGACCGCGATGACGGTCGGCGGGATCGGCGATGCGGACCGGGGCTGGCGCGTCGCCTTGCGCTATGCCCTGGGGGATACGGCGCAGAGCGAGTTGTTCAAGCCGCGGCGCCTGCCTGAGAAGACCGGGCCTGGAGGGCAGACCACCTTGCCCCTATTCGACGATTGATTTCGACCCCAACGGGGTCAAACATGCCAGCCCAGGGCGACGCCCTGGGTATGATGGGTCAATCCAGCCTAGCCCTGAAGGGGCGTGACATAAGGTGCCGCAGCGTTATGTCACGCCCCTTCAGGGCTAGGCCGATTTAACGGCCCTGTCCCAGGGCGTTGCCCTGGGCTGGTATGTCGCGCCCCTTCGGGGCTCAAAACAACCGCAAGATTAAGCGGAACAGGGTGCTGGCAGTTGAGCGCCATCTCGCTCCCTTAGAGCAGGCGATCGAAGCGATGCTTGCCGATACGCAGGAATGACCGCGATGCACGATACCATACTGGCGCATGGCAAGGCCCCGTTCGCAGGGGCCTCTCGGCTCGAGCCTTTCGCCCTCAAGGACGCCCCGGCCCTGATCGAGGCGGTGTTTCCGGCGCAGAAGGTCTCGTTCGAGGCGCAGCGCGAGCGCAAGGCCGGGGCGGGGCAGACGCTCACCGCACTGGGTTCTTACTGGAAGGGCCGCAAGCCGCTGATCCTGGTGCGGGCCATCGTCCTGGGCAGCCTGTTGCCGCAGACCGATGATCCGGAGAAGGACCTGGAGGTCTTCGAGCAACTCATGGCCTTCGACGAGGGCGGACTGGCGCGGCGGGAGCCGAAGATCAACCCGGCCGACATCGCCCAACGGGTCGCGTTGGAGGAGCCCTGGAACTACTTCATTGCCTCACTCAAGGGCAATTCGCAGGATAAGCAGAAAATCGCCGACGCCCAGTTCCCGCTGGACTTGGATCTCTACCCGGGGCTCAACATCCGCTGGCGGCGGGATATCGACGAGGTGGACAAGCTCGACCTGCTCGCCCGCGCCCTGGCGACCTGGCCCACGTATGAGGAGCGCGCCGCCCTGTGCAAGCGCCCGGAGGAGATGGATCAGGCGGTACTCTACGCCCCGATCTGGCCGGCGGTGAATGCCCACCTGGGACACCTGGGGATCGAGGCCCATTCGCACCAGGAATTGGTCGAGCAATTGGGCATCCTGCGCTATGGCCACCGGCCGCGGGTCGGCGACACCTTCTGCGGCGGCGGCTCTATCCCCTTCGAGGCGGCGCGGCTGGGCTGCGATGTCTATGCCTCCGATCTGAACCCCATCGCCTGCATGTTGACCTGGGGGGCGCTCAACATCATCGGTGCCCCGGCCGAGAGGCGCGCCGAGATCGAGCGGGCACAACGCGAGGTGGCCGAGGCGGTGGATCGGGAGATCACGGCGCTTGGCATCGAGCACGACAGTCAGGGCAACCGGGCCAAGGCGTATCTCTATTGCCTGGAGACACGGTGTCCGGAGACTGGATGGATGGTGCCGATGGCGCCGAGTTGGGTAATTTCCAAGACGCGCAATGTGATCGCCCAGCTGATCCCTGACAATGTGAATCAGCGCTTCGACATTGAGGTGCAGTCTGGGGTCTCCGCCGCAGCAATGAAGGCTGCGGAACGAGGCACAATGCACGAGGGAAATCTCGTCTATGAGCTTGACGGGAAGACGCACCGAATGCCGATCAAGACACTGCGCGGCGACTATAGTGACGCCGACGGGGATGTGGCGAATCTACTCCGTCGCTGGGAACAAGAGGATTTCAAACCTCATGCGGGCGACATCTTTCAAGAACGCCTGTACGCCATTCAATGGATAACGAAAGAGACGCTGGATAGCTCCCGCAGGGAAACCTTCTTCGCTTCCGTCAGTGCCGGCGATCTTGAACGTGAGCGTAAGGTCGATGCGATTGTTGAAAGGAATCTCGCTGAGTGGCAGGAGCGGGGCTTAGTACCGGATATGGAACTTGAGCCTGGCGGTCCGCCTCGATATCAGGGCAAGAGCCTTATCACCAATCTCGGATGGCGGTATTGGCACCAGTTGTTCAACCCTCGTAAGCTAATTCTTGGGGCGATACTCAGGAAATATGGAACGTCGCCGGCAAACTTGGTCTTTCTCGCAAGAACCCTCAATCGATCTTCAAAGCTCTGCATGTGGGAGGGGCCGTCCGGGTACGAAAGCACGAGCCACGTATTCACGAATCAAGCCCTTAACGCGCTGAATAACTGGGGTGTTAGGGGTTGGGTTTTCCTTGAAGACTTGTATTTGTGCGAAACGCTTCAATGGGACGTATCTCAACGGTATCTTATTAAGCAATGTCCAAGCAACGTCGTCGACTTCGACGCGGATTTTTGGATTACCGATCCGCCCTATGCCGACGCGGTGATGTACCACGAAATAACGGACTTTTTCATTGCCTGGCTACGCAAGAACCCGCCCCCCCCTTTCGACCAATGGACCTGGGACTCCCGCCGCGACCTCGCCATCAAGGGCTCCGGCGACGACTTCCGCCGCGGTATGGTCGAAGCCTATAAGGCCATGACCCATCACATGCCGGACAATGGTATGCAGTGCGTCATGTTCACCCACCAGGACAGCGGTGTCTGGTCCGACATGGTGAGCATCTTCTGGGCCTCCGGACTCCAGGTGGTCGGCGCCTGGTATATCGCGACCGAGACGACCTCGGAACTCAAGAAGGGGGGCTTCGTGCAGGGCACCGTGATCCTGATGCTGCGCAAGCGCCCGTTCGGTGACCGCCCCGGCTTCAAGCAGCGCATCCTCCCCGAGGTCAAACGCGAGGTGGACGCCCAGATCAAGCAGATGATGCATCTCAACACCGAGACGCAGACCAAAATGGGCGCCCCGGTCTTCAACGACTCGGACCTGCAGATGGCGGGCTACGCGGCGGCGCTCAAGGTGCTGACCGGGTACACCAGCATCGGCGGGGAGGACGTGACCGCCTTTGCGTTGCGCCCGCGGCGCAAGGGCGAGACCACCGTGGTGGATGAGATCGTGGAGCAGGCGGCGGAGACCGCCAACGGACTGCTGGTCCCGGAGGGCCTCGAGCGCGAGACCTGGGCGGCCATCGGCGGGATGCAGCGCTTCTATCTGCGCATGTTGGACATGGAGACCACCGGGGCGGCGAAGCTCGACAACTACCAGAATTTCGCCAAGGCCTTCCGTGTCGCCGACTACGCCGCGGTGATGGCGAGCATCAAGCCCAACGCGGCGCGGCTCAAGTCCATCACCGAGTTCAAGCCCCGGGATCTGACCGACCGCACCGAGCTCGGCCCCACCCCACTGGGTGCCCTGATCGTCGCCATCCAGGAGTTTCTGGCGGAGAAGGACCCCGCGGTCGTCATGGCCAACCTGCGCGACGCCCTGGTGGACTACCTGGACAAGCGCCCGATCCTGATGGACATGGCCGATTTCATCGCCGCCAAGGCACGCGGCGCCGAGATCCGCCGCGCCGCTGAGGCCATCGCCAGCCGGATTCGCCACCAGCGGCTACAATGAGCCGCGAAGGCACCCAAGTGGGACGCGGCATTCGCCTGCCAGGCGGGACGGGGTATTCACCCCGTCCCGAATGTTTCGCGGCTGCCAGCAAAGCCTGCGGGCATGAGGAGCACCGAAAACGTTCCGGACGGGGCGCATGCCCCGTCCGGCCCGTAAACACTGCAAATTCACGGACCAACCCTGACGGCCTGATGTGGCCCCGGCGGAAACATGCGACACGACCTCAACGAGAGCGTAACGACGACTGAACTGGTGCGTAATCTCTCGGTCGTGATCGACCGGGTGCGGCTGACGGGCCGACGACTGGCCATCACCAAGGGCAGTCAGACCGTCGCTGAGCTGAGTCCGCCGGCCAAGAGCGGCTACCCCATTGCGCGACTCGGCGAATTGCTGGCCTCCGTGCCCAAGCTGGATGGAGACGCCCGAGCTATGGCGGACGATCTGGCGCTGATCCGGCGGGCGGCAGAAGTGGTGAACGTGTTGTGAGTGACTCATTTTCCAGTCCGCGGTTCGTCAAGACGGTGATGATCAACTGGAAACAGCGGGACATACCATTAAAATCGTCTGCCACGTCATGCCAGAGAGGTGTAACAATGATGAAAGCAATCGAGTTCGAGGCTACGGCGCAGAGCAACTCGATCCGCCTTCCGGACACGATACCGGACGGCACCCACCTGCGGGTTTTACTGCTGATGGACGATAGCCCCGCATTGTCGGCCGATGAAGATGATCTCAAGCACCTGTTGGCTGGACTGACCGATGGCTTGACCGCTGATGACCTTCAGCGCCCCCGAGATTGCGGCCGCGGTGATTCTGAATGGGCTTCCTGATCGACACTAACGTACTTTCTGAATTGCAGAAAAGAAGGCGTGCAGACGTGGGCGTCGTCGCCTGGTATGCGAATACCCGCAGCCGGGACATCTATCTCTCGGTCCTGGTTCTTGGCGAGGTTCGCCAAGGCATCGAACGGCTGCGGCGACGCGATCCCGATCAAGCCGCGCGATTGGAGCGGCGGATGGCACTTATCCAGGTTGGTTTTGAGGATCGAATCTTGCCGGTAACGCGCGCTATTGCCGAGCGGTGGGGAAACAACAACGTCCCAGACGCATTGCCCGTGATTGATGGTCTCTTAGCGGCAACGGCATTAGAGCACGACTTGATTCTGGTGACGCGCAATGTGCGCGATGTTGAGCGCTGCGGGGTGCGCTTGCTGAATCCCTTTGTCGCTGCGGTCGGGCCGTGACTATCCGCCGCCTCTCCTCGCGCACCGACCGGCTCGATCGCAGCTTCCTGGCCGAACACCTCCAAGGCGCGCGCAGTTACCGGCGCATCGCCGGCTACTTCACCAGCTCGCTGTTCGAGGTCGCCCACGAATGGCTGGAGTCGGTGGCGGAGGTGCGCATCGTCTGCAATGTGGACCTGACCCCGGAGGACCTGAAGGTCGCCCAGGTACGCGAGGCGCGGATGCTCGGGCGCTGGAACGAGCGCTCGATCGAGGCCGAGTCGCTGCTGAACCGGGAGCGCTATCAGCGCCTCGACGCCTTCCTGGCGAAGCGCGGCCAGGTGATCCGGGTGGCACCTGACAGCATCTGCGGCTTCGTGCACGGCAAGGCCGGGGTCATCGAGCGGGCCGACGGGCGCCGGGTCGGCTTCATCGGTTCTATGAACGAGACCCGCCACGGCTGGCAGGAGCATTATGAAATCCTGTGGGAGGACGATTCACCCGAGGGGGTCGCCTGGATCGAGGCCGAGTTCGAGTTCCTGTGGAACGCGGCCCGCCCCCTGCCGGAGGCGGTGGTCCGCGAGGTCCGGCGCCGCAGCCGGCGCACCGAGGTCGGGCTGCCGGAGATCGATAGCGAAGACACCCTGGCCCCCGCCGCCCTGATCGAGTCCCCGCTGTACCGTGAGGGCATGGCCCTGCAACCCTGGCAACAGGGGTTCGTGACCGAGTGCCTGCGCCATTACAACGATCATGGTCAGGTGCGCCTGCTGCTGGCCGATGAGGTCGGTCTGGGCAAGACCCTATCGCTCGGGACCGCGGCCCTGACGCTCTGCCTCTTGTCCGAGCGGCCGACCGAAACCAGGACGCGCCGCCGCAAGCCCATCGTGATCTTCGCCCCGGCCACGCTGTGCGAGCAGTGGCAGACGGAGATGATAGACAAGCTCGGGATTCCCTGTGCCCGCTGGCATTCAACGCGCAAGGTATGGCTCGACCCCGAGGAGCGGGCGATCTCCCCGAGTGGACCCGAGCACATCGCCCGCTGTCCCTTGCGCATCGGGATCATCTCCACCGGGCTCATGGTGCAGCCGTCGAAGGAAAAGGAGGTCCTGACCGGATTGAGCTTTGATCTCGTCATCCTGGACGAGGCCGACAAGGCGCGCTCGCGCCAGGGCTATGGCCAGCAGGCCGGTGAGCCGAACGAGTTGCTCGCCTTCATGCACGCGGTCGCCAACCGGGCGGACCATGTGCTGCTCGGCACCGCCACGCCCATCCAGACCCAGGCCGAGGACCTGTGGGACCTGGTGCGGGTGCTGCATCGGGGCAGCAACGGCTTCGTGCTCGGTAACGAGCTGGCTACCTGGCACAACCCGGGGCGGGTGCTGCCCATCCTGTGCGGCGAGGAGCGGGTCCTTGATCTCCATTCAGGTTGGCGGTTGCTGCGCTCGCCGTTGCCGACCATGGAGTCCACCAACGAGCCCAACGCTCGCCGGTTGTTCCGCAACCTGCGCGAAGAACTCGGGCTGCGTCGGACCGAGCATCTGGCGGGCGCTTTGCCGTTGCTGTCGGAAGAACTGCGCGACGATCTGGAGACCGAGCTTGAGCGGGTGATCGACGGCGCCTCTTTCTTTCAACGCGAGAACCCTTTGGTCCGCCATGTGGTCCTGCGCAAGCGTGCGACCCTGGAGGCCCAAGGGCTGCTCGATAAGGTCGCGGTCAATGTCCATCCGGACGGGGGACTGGTCGAGGACCAGCACCGGTTCAACGCACTGTTCCAGGGGATGGCGCTACGCACCGCGCCGGGGTTCGACCGGGCCTACGAGGAGGCGCGCGCCTTCGGGCGGGTCCTCGCCAAGCGCGGTAAGGGCGGAGGCTTCATGAAGAACCTGATGGAGCAGCGGGTCTGTTCCAGCCGCGTTGCCGGTATCAACACCGCGACCACCTTGCTTGCCGGGCGTGAGATCGAGCAAGAGTCCGAAGACGCCGAGGCGCAACTGACGATCCAGACCGACGCGGAGCGTGCCGCGCTCGAGGCCTTGATCGCCGCCCTGAACGGCATGGACGATGATCCGAAGCTGCAGGCGATCCGGTATTACCTGAACGACGAGGGCTGGCTGGACCTGGGCTGCATCATCTTCAGCCAGTACCATGACACCGCCCGGTGGGTGGCCGACGCCCTGGCCTTGGAACTGCCGGGCGAGGTCATCGGGCTCTATGCCGGTGCGCAGCGCAGCCGCCTGTATCGGGACGGCCAGGCGGTCGGCATCGCCCGCGAGGCCCTGAAACGGATGGTCGCCGACCACGATATCCGCATCATGGTCGCCACCGACGCCGCCTGCGAGGGCCTGAACCTCCAGACCCTGGGGACCCTGATCAATGTCGATCTGCCCTGGAATCCGACTAAGCTCGAACAGCGCATCGGCCGCATCAAGCGCTTCGGCCAGACCCGCGCGACGGTGGACATGCTGAACCTGGTCCATCAGGGGACGGTGGACGAGAAGGTCTATGAGCGCCTGTCCGAGCGGATGCGCAACCGCTACGACCTGTTCGGCGGTCTGCCGGACACCATCAAGGACGACTGGATCGACGATATCGCGACCCTGGGCGAGAAGATGGACCAGTACATCGAAGAGCGCCGCCAGGCCTCGGGCTTCGACCTGCGCTACAACGACAGCATCAAGCCCACCGACGATGCCTGGCGCGACTGTGCGGCGGTGCTGGCGCGCCGCGATCTCGACAACCTGATGCGGCAGGGGTGGGGAGGCTAGATGGGCTGCGCCAGTGGTCAGCGCGCGCCGCGCCGGTCACCATGACCGGCTTGAGATAAGGTACATTATCAGCAATGTGCCCGGTCCCCGCTCACGGCGTCCGGACCGCGCGGTCATCCGAGCGTGCGTCCGCGCCAGGTGGCGAATCCCGCCGACCGACCTCAACTGAGCTTCATCGATCAACCTGGCACGGGAGCCCGAGTCATGCACGCGCATCAGCACCCCAGCCCCAGCCTCTATGAACAGCTTGAAGCCCTGCCCGCAGGACTGACCGGCGAAATCCTGAACGGTCAACTCTACGCCCAGCCGCGCCCCAGCCTGGAGCATGGCTATACCGAAACGTCGCTGGCTGAAGAACTGGTCGGACCCTTCCAGAAAGGGCGGGGCGGGGGTCCGGGCGGTTGGCTGATCGTGGTGGAGCCCGAACTTCACTTCATCCGTGACACCGAGGTGGATGTTCCGGACCTGGCCGGATGGCGACGCGCACGCCTGCCGCATCTTCCGAAGGCCCAACACCGGGCGCTGGTGGTCCCGGATTGGGTGTGCGAGATTCTGTCGCCCTCCACCGAGAGTAAGGACCGCAAGATCAAGATGCCGATCTATGCGCGGTACGGCGTGCCCCACGCCTGGCTGATCGACCCGGTCGCGCACACCCTGGAGGCCTACGCCCTGGACGCGGGGGCCTGGCGGGAGATCGGCCGCTTTGTCGGCGCGACGCCGGTGTCGGTTGCGCCCTTCGATGCAGTGACGATCGACTTGGGCGCTCTTTGGGCGCCGACCGAGTAGCGGCAACGCTGAGGGTTCCCCCGTGGGAGCGGCTTCAGCCGCGACGGGCCGCGCGGGGAACGCGGCGTCTGCGTTGGACGCGGCGCCTCGTCGCGGCTGAAGCCGCTCCCACAGCGTCGCTGCGCGACCTTCACGGTCAGCCTCGAACTCCAGTCGATGCCGCGGCGCTGATTGGAACCATAATCACATGTCGCAAAAGCCCAGCGGGCTTTTGCGACCGCGGTATCATGCGCAGTCTGTCGCGGTGCCCGTCGCCGCCCCTCCCGGCATCCAAGAGGAACCCCTATGCCAGACCCCCAGTCAAGCCTTGCGCAGCGGCTGCGCGCCGCCGCGCGGTCCTTCGTGAAGTGGCTCGTCATCGCCGCCAAGTGGACCGGCCGGATGCTCCGGCACCTTGGTATCGCCCTGCTGGTCTTCGGGCGCGCCCTGTACGACCCGGCGTTCGCCCGCGCCTTCAACCGTGGCTTCGACCCGACGTCCCCCCAGGGCGAGACCGGCGCGCTGCCCCCGGCGGCACCCGCCCCGGCCCCGCTTCCGGTTCAGAAGGTTGCGCCGGCCCCGCTGGCCACCCTGGACAAGGCCCCGCCGGATTCGGCCCTGCTGCTGCTCGGGCTCTTCCAGAAGGAGGCGCGGTTGGTGGACTTCCTCCAGCAGGACGTCGCCGACTATTCGGACCAGCAGGTCGGCGCCGCCGCCCGGGTCGTGCACCAGGGGCTGCGGCGGGTGCTCGACGACCATGTGACCATAGCCCCGGTGCGCAGCGAGCCCGAGGGCGGCCGGGTCACGCTGCCGGCCGGTTTCGACCCGGCCGAGGTCCGCATCACCGGTCAATTGGTGGGTGAGCCGCCCTTCCGCGGCACCCTGGTCCACGGCGGTTGGCGCGCCACCGAGCTGCACCTGCCCAAGGTGGTGAGCGGGCGCGACCTGGGCATCCTGGCGCCGGCGGAGGTGGAACTGTGAGCGCGGCCCGCTATTGCATCGGGATCGACCTGGGAACCACCCATTGCGCCCTGGCCTACATCGATTCGCAGGAGGGCGACGGGGACACCATCGTCGATGCGATCCTGCCCATCCCCCAACTCACGGCCCCGGGCGAGGTGATGGAACGCCCGCTGCTGCCGTCCTTTCTGTATCTGCCCCACCCGGAGGAGTTCCGGCCGGTCGACCTGACCCTGCCCTGGCCCAGTGACCCGAGCCGCATCGCCGGTGACCTGGCCCGCGCCCAGGGGTCCACGACCCCGATCCGGCTGGTGTCGAGCGCCAAGTCCTGGCTCTGTCACCCGGATCTCGACCGGCGCGCCGCTTTCCTCCCGGAGGGCGCCCCGGACGAGGTGACCAAGATCTCGCCCTTTGCCGCCAGCGTGCAGTACCTCTCGCACCTGCGCGAGGCCTGGAACGTCGCCCATCCCCAGGAGCCGCTGGAGGCCCAGGAGGTCACGGTCACGGTGCCGGCGTCCTTCGACCCGGCGGCCCGGGAACTGACGGCCGAGGCCGCCCGTGCCATCGGTATCGCCAACCTGGTCCTGCTGGAGGAGCCCCAGGCGGCGCTCTACAGTTGGGTCAACGACAGCCATGGGGACTGGCGCACCCAGGCACGGGTCGGTGACATCATCCTGGTAGTCGATGTCGGCGGCGGCACCACGGACCTGTCGCTGATCGCGGTCACGGAGGAGGAGGGGGCATTGGAGCTGACCCGTATCGCGGTCGGTGACCACATCCTCCTGGGCGGCGACAACATGGATCTCACGCTCGCCCACCTGGTGCGCACCAAGCTCAAGGCCGACGGGGTGGAACTGGACCGCTGGCAGTTCCAGGCCCTGACCTATGGCTGCCGCCAGGCCAAGGAGACCCTGCTCGGTGACGCGGACCTGCGCTCGGTGCCGGTGGTGGTGCCGAGCCGCGGGTCGCGCCTGATCGGCGGCAGTATCCGCACCGAACTGACCCAGGAGGAGGTGACGACCACCCTGGTCGAGGGCTTCTTCCCCGAGGTCGCGGCCAACGCCCGGCCCATGACACGCGCCCGCAGCGCCCTGACCCAGGTCAGCCTGCCCTACGCCCAGGACCCGGCCGTGACGCGGCACCTGGCCGCCTTCCTCGCCCGCCAGGCCGGCGCCACCGAGGACCTGAACGGCTTTGCGCAGCCCGCCGCGGGGGCGAGCTTTCTGCACCCCACCGCGATCCTCTTCAACGGCGGCGTCTTCAAGCCGGTGGTGTTGCAGGAGCGGGTCATGCGCATCATCAACGCCTGGCTTGAGGCCGAGCGGGCGCCGCCCGCGCGCCTGCTGGACGCGCGCGATCTCGATCTGGCCGTCGCCCGCGGCGCCGCCTTCTATGTCCACGCCCGCCACCACGGCGGGGTGCGCATCCGCGGCGGCACCTCCCACGCCTACTATGTCGGCATCGAGGCGGCGGCCCCCGCCATCCCCGGGCTCGACCCCGAACTGCACGCGCTCTGTCTCGTGCCCTTCGGTCTGGAGGAGGGGTCCGATCCGGTCAGCCCGCCCCAGGAATTCGGGCTGGTGGTCGGCGAACTGGTGCGCTTCCGCTTCTTCAGCTCCAACGTGCGCCGCGACGATCAGGTCGGCGAGCTGCTGGCCGACTGGCCCGCGGACGAGCTGGCTGAACTCGAGGAGATCCAGACCGAACTGCCCGCCGAGGGCCGCAAGCGCGGCGAGGTGGTCCCGGTGCGGCTCCAGGCACAGGTGAGCGAGGTCGGCACCCTGGAACTGACCGCCATCCCCATCGCCGGCGGCGCGCAGCGCTGGAAGGTCGCCTTCAACACCCGCGGCACCGGCGTGGACTAGCCAGGCCCGCTGCGCCCGTCGGATCGTTAAAATCCAGAAAGAGCAGTTTAGCCGCAAATGAACGCAAATTGACGCAAATAATCAGAGACTTGGCCTTTGCTGCATGTTCACCGTCCGGGTGACGCCCGCGACGATGCCAACCAGCGGATGTATTTGCGCTTATTTGCGTTCATTTGCGGCCAAATACTCTTTTTAGGTTAAAAGGCCTTGCCGGAGACGGTCCCGACCAGGTCGTCGATCTGATCCAGGTCGCGCTGGATCGCCGCCGCGCGTGCCTTCAGGTCGCCGACCGGCTGCTGGTCCGGATGGACCCCGCGCAAGGCCCCCTTGGTGCGCGTGACCTGGGCCTGGGCCTGGTTGATGCGCCGCAGTTGCGCGGACTGGCCGCCGGCGGTCCGCAACTGCGCCCGCTGTTGGGCCAGGCGCCGCTCCAGGTCGGCCAGGCGGGCCTGGGAACGGTTCAGATCCGTGCGTACCGCGGCGCGCTCCCGTTCCAGGTCCCGGGCCTGCGCCTGGAGCCGCTGCTGGGCGCTCAATTCCCCCTGGTAGGCCCCTTCGCGGTCGTCGATCCGGCGCTGGTAGCCGCCCCCGGCCAGACCCACGATACCGCTGACGAAGCCGCCCTGATGGGGGTCCTCGCTGGTCGCACAGCCGGCGAGCCAGAGTGCCGCTGCCACGCCGGCCGCCCCGCGCGACCGGCCCGGACGTCGGCGCACGGCGCGCGTACTTTGGGTATCAATCACGATCAGGCCCCTCAAGCGACTGAAACATTTTGCGCAAGACTGTCGAGGGTCTTGAGGTTCTTGTTGTAGGTGTCGAGCTCGCGCTGCATCCGCGCGGTGTCGGTGCCCGGGTGATCCTGGCGGAACTGGCGCTCGGCACCCTGGAACATGGTCTGCTTTTCGCGGGCGCCGCTGCTGGCCTGGGCGACGACCCGCTGGTTGTCGGCGAGGCGGCGGCGGGTGTCGACCAACTGGGCCTGGGACGCCTGGCCCTTGCGCACCTGCTGCTCGACCGCGGCGAGGCGCCGCTTGTCCTCGGCGATGACCTGGCGCACGCTGACGATGAGTGACTGGGTCTCCTCATTGGATTTGCGCACGTCCGCGATCATGGAGTCCAGTTGATCCTCCTTGCCCGAGTACTGCTGCTGTTTGTGAGCGATATAGGCCCCGGCGAGCCCACCCACGGCGCCGCCGATCAGGGCATCCCTCACCACGTCTTGCGCCCGCTCGCGGCGCAGCAGACCGTACAGGGTGCCGGCACCGGCGCCGATCAGAGCCCCTTCCCAGACCGTTTTCTGGAAGGCCCGGCTCTGCTCGCGCAGCCGCCGCTCGGCCGGGGTCAGCGACGCGTCGGCGGTGTCGTCCGTGGGCGTCCGGCTGGCTTGAGCGCTGCCGATGCTCGGGAGCCAGCCGGACGCGGCCCCCGCGGCCCCCTGGAGGTCGCCGGGTGTTACGCAGCCCGCGCCGGACAGCGCGGCCGTCAGGGTGATCAGCACGCGGCCGCCGAGGCGCATCAGCAAAGGTCGTCTCATTTCTGGTACCTCGTCAGGATTTGTCCCAACAACCGCTGGGGTGGGTTGCCGATCGCACGGCGTATTCTTTAGGGTAGATCATACCCGAACACTCGAGGTTTACGGCGGTCGGTCGCAGCCGATCACCGAAAGCCTTGACGCCAGCGGGGGAGTCTTCATACACTTGGGGCGGACTTGGACCGGCAGCGCGGCGACCGGTCCCTGATCGAATCGTTTAACTTATCAATGAACCCTGCCTTATCGACATATCGGAGTCATCATGAACAACGCCTGGGCGCAGCACCGGTCACCCTTGCAGTTATGTGGATGCCTCTTTCTCGCCATGGCGGCGGCCAGCGGCGCGGTGCGTGCGCAAACCTGTCCCGCACCAGCGAACAACCAACTGTTCAACGCCTCCCTGTGTGTCGAGGGGCAGGTCGCGACGGTCGGCGCCAATCGGCTCCAGGATATCATCGACGCCATCGACAACGAACAACTGAGCAACACCTTCTCCGGCTACAATCGGGACCTCTCCGGGGGTCAGTTCCGCATCGATATCCGTGGACTCCCGGTGACCCTCGGATACGAAACCAACTCTACCCAATTGGCCTTTGCGGTACCGAGTCTCGGCATCAACCAGACCTTCAGCGGCGGTACCCGGGATGCCAGCAATGACCTGTTCGAAGACTACATCAAACAAAATGGGGATGCGATCCTGCGCGAGTTGCTCCGGGTGTCCCCGGTCGACCCTTTGGCCGGTAATCCCGCGAGCGTCCAGAGCCAGATGGTCGTCGGCGACTATGAGGCCGGCGTGGATGCGATGTACGACACCGCCGCACCCGGCAGTGCGTTCAGTGCTGGTGTACGCTTCGGCAGCTTCGGTCTGGACCGCTTCACGCAGAATGTCTACACCCTGCCCCTGTCCTACACCTATACCTTCTCCAACCGTGATGTCTTGATGGTTCGTCTGCCCCTGACCTATGTCGAGGTCGAGGGCGCGGCGGCCTATCGCGGGATGCTGGGGCTGAGCTACAAGAAGGTCCTGTCTTCGCGATGGGCGCTGACGCCGTCGCTGGGGTACGGGATTGCCGGTTCCGGGGACCTCGGATCGCTCGGACACATATTGTCAGCGTCCCTGACCAGCGACCTGCAACTTTACAATAACGGCAAATTGTCGCTCAGTATGGGTAATCTCCTGGGCTATTACCTGACACTGCCGGTGCGGATCGGCGACTACAGTGTCGACTACAACCTCAAGAACACCATCACCCGCAACGGCCTGCTCCTCTCGATACCCCTGCAGCAGCGGCCTTGGGGCCGGGAACTGAGCATCGATTTCTTCGTCACCGGGACCTGGTTTTTCGGTGACGCACTCTACACCAACAACTACCAGGAGATCGGATTCAGTATCGGTCCGCGGCGCGCGGCCGATAAACGCAAGCCCAATCTCTCCAGCCACCCGTTCGGTATCGGCGTGAAATATACCCGCGGGGAGGGTGACGTCAGTGGCTTCGAGGTGAATTTCGGTTATCGCTTTTGACCACGCCGCGGTCGCCGTCGCAGGAACCCTGTCATGACGCAGATCTTCATCAGCCACTCCAGCAAAGACCTGGGATTCGTGCTGGCGTACCTCAAGCCGATCCTCACCGACGCCGGGATGCTTGCCTGGTGTTCCGGCACCGACCTGCGCGCGGCCGCCGATTGGGAAAAACAGATTCGCACCGCGCTGGTCCAGACCGATTGGTTTATCGTCGTCCTGTCCCCGGACGCCCAGCAGTCGGAGTGGGTTCAGTCCGAGACACACTGGGCGCTCGAGCATCTGCGTGGTCGCGTCATCCCGGTAATGGCGCGCGCCTGTGATCCCTATGACCTGCATATCCGACTCGGCACCCTCCAATATATCGACTTTCGTGTCGATCCCGCGCTGGCCGCGGTCCGTCTGCTCGCCCTGATCAACGGCACGGGGCCGGACCTGGAACCCAAGACCCGGATCCCGGAGCCCGCCGCGGGTCTGGACCGGACCACGATCATCAGCACTGCCCGCGAGGCCGACCTCAGGTTGTTCATCGAGTTGCCGAACGGCCCCGGCGGTGAGCGCCGGGTGCAGGTGCGGCGCTGCGCCATCGTCGGGCGCGCGGACGATGCGGACCTTCAGCTCGCCGACGATTGTGTCTCGCGCAAACATGCCAGGCTCACCGTCGTGCCTGGGGAGCAGGGCGCGCTCCTGACCCTGACCGATCTGGAGAGCGCAAACGGGACCTTCGTCAATGACCGCCGGGTCCTGTCCGAACAGCACCTCCAGGTCGGCGACCTCATCAGCATGGGTAACACCCGGCTGCGCCTGCTCGCCATTGACGAGACCCGCCCGCGTAACTGAAGGCCGGCCTCGGGATCAGGCCTTCCCCATGCTTGTCGCCAGGGTGTCGAGCGCGTCGAGCTTGGCGCGATAGGTCCTGAGTTCCGCGGCGAGGCCGGCGGTCGTGACGCCGGGATGCTGCTGCTGGAAGCGGCTGATGGCACCCGCAAACACCCGGTACTGATCCTGGCCCCCTTGGGACGCCTTTTCAACCACCCGGCGATTGGCCCAGGCGTGACCGCGCTCTTGGAGCAGGTCCGCATTGGTCGCCGCGCCGCGGGCCACCCTTGCCTGGACGGCGGCCAGCCGGCGACGGTCTTCGGCGATCACCGCGCGCACCTGCGCAATCAATGCCTCCGTCTCCCGGTTGGAGGTCTTCACGTCGGCAATCATGGCGTTGAGTTGATCCTCCTGGTCGGCATAGCGTTGTTGCAGTTGGGCGACATAGGCCCCGGCGATGACCCCGAGGTTGGCGCCGAGGACGGCACCGCCGACCGCGTCCTTGGTGTCGCCGCCGGCCAGGACGCCGATCGCGGCACCGGCCACGGTGCCGATCAGTGCCCCCTCCCAGACCGTTCGGTCGAACTTGCGGGCCTGTGCCCGCATGGCCGCCTCCTCAGCGCTGAAGGTGCCCTTGTAGCCGAAGTCCTCACCACAGCCGCCGATCGGCAGCCCCGCGATCGTGAAGCAACCCCCCACCTCGGCCGGCGGCTGATCGGTCCGGGTTTGCTCGCCGGGACCGCAGCCGGGGACGCTGAACGCAACGACGAGCACCAGTCCCAGCCTGGGTAGGTTCATGGCTGCGGCCCCGGCTCGAGCTGCAACAGGTCCTGTTGCCAGCGCGCCTTGTCGGCCGCCCCGCTGTCCCGATAGGCCGCCAGGTGGCGGGCGAAGACCTGGGCATAGGGGATCAGGTAGGCGTTGTCCTTGGCCTTGAGTTCGGCCTCGACGACCTTGAGTTCGCTTGCGATATCCCGGTCGCTGTAGTCCCGCGCGACGCTGACGACCATGTCGGCGTAGTAGGAGAGACTGTTGCTCATGCCCTGCTCGATCTCGGCGAGATTGAGCGTCCACTTGTCCATCTTCCCCGCGAGGGCGGCGCGCGCCTCGGCGACCAGCCGGGGGCCGTCGCGTGACCCCTGCGCCTGGGTGCTGAAGGCGTCGAAATTGTCCTGGGCCAGACGCATCAGGCCGCGCAGCACCTCGGCGCGCTTGGCGTCCGTCACGACCCGCTTGCCCATGAAGGCGCCCATCCGCACCAGGGCGCGCACGGTCCGCTCGCGCGCCTCGTTGAGGCCGGCGTGGGCCTGTTCGACGTTGCGCTGGATGAGCTCCAGCCGGGTGCGCAGGGCCTCGTCCTGGGATTGGCGGGCGGCCTGCTGCAGCTCGACCAGGGCCCGGTCCGCGTCCGCCCGCACATCTCCGGTGCCGGTGAGGCTCGGCAAGCCGGACCAGGATTCCTTGATGGCGTCCAGGCGCCCCGCGGAGACGATGACCGGGGCCGTCACGACCAACCGGAAGCCCAAGCTGTCCAGCGACTTGGCGCGCCCGGTGGCGGCGTTGAAATAGTTGTACTCCTGGCGCGCGGCGCTGCCCAGTTGACCCGGGGCGGTCAGGTAGTCCCCGCCGCGGCTGACGAATCCGCCGGCCTGGCCGTGGGGTCGGCCGCGCCGGTCCAGGTGGAAGGGGGCGAGCGTCATCTCCGCGGCGTTGCCGAGCACGTCATGGAGCCCCAGCGGGTTGGGCTTGAGCAGCCCCGCCGGGTGCAGTTCGCCGGCCGCCGAGCCGGTGCTCTCGTGCCAGGCGTAGCGGGCCAGGTCCCCGTCCGGCATGGGAAAGAGGGGGGCCAGAAAGTCCGCCTCGTCCACCACCAGGCCGCCGCGGGCGGCGAACTCCCATTCCTCCTCGGTGGGCAGGCGCAGGAACCCGGGCTCCTGGTCCTCCCGCGGCAGGGCGGCCGGGGCTTGGGTAAGCAGCCACTCCGTATAGCGGCGCGAGAAGTCCACCGCGTCGAACCAACTCACGGCGGTCACCGGCAGGCGCCCGCGCATGGACGGCGTGGGGCAGGTCGCCGCGGTGAGTGCGGCATACTGGTCACGGGTGGTCTCGTATTTGGCGATGTAATAGCGCCGCGCGGCGGCGCCCGGTTCGCTGAAGGCCCCGGCCAGGTGGCTCAGGCGTCGGCCCTCCTTGTACCCGCGTGCAGCGTCGGCCTGACCGAGTTCGACCGGGCGGTCGTCCAGCAGACCACTGCCCGGGATCGCGACCGGCCGAAAGGCCATGGCACCACCGCAGGCCAGGGGCAGGATCAGGTCGTCCGCCGCCGGGGCCGGGTTGTAGAGCTTCTCGGGCCAGGTGATCTGGGGTCCCGCCGCAGGCGCGGGCGGCGGGTCCGCTAAGGCCGGGGTCAGGGCGAGGCACAGCACGGCGGCGAGGGCCGGAAGGACGTTTTGCCGCAAATGAACGCTAATGAACGCGAAAAATGGAGTCCAGACCATCCGTGCACCGGCGCCCTGACTGCGATCCCGCAGTACCCCCTGCGGATGCAGCAAAGCGACCCCGCAGCGGCGCGGAATCCACGTTGCCAGGTGGGCCGTATTCAGGTCGGTTAGAGGGATCATCCGAAGACTCAATTTGCGTTTATTTGCGTTCATTTGCGGCTGGATAAGTTCATTAATATGTTAAGCAATTCTATTAGGGACTGCACTATAGCGCGATTGTCGTTGTCGTTGTCGTGGTCGTAATCGAGGTTATCGTAGCGCCCCGGATTCTCTCGCGCTCCGAAGTGAATCGTTTCTCCGATTACGATTACGACAACGACAACGACAACGATAACGACAACGACAATGATTGGGTCTGACTGGTTCTTGACCTGTTACTTCGTCAGACATCGCGCAGACCTTCCGCGGGTTCGATGCGCGCCGCCCGCCACCCGGCCCAGGCGGCCGCCGCGGCGGCACCGAGCAGGGTCGCGGCCAGCGCGCTCAGCAGATGAGACGGCAGGAGCCGACAGATGGACTCACCGGCCTGCAGGCTGGCGGCGAACCAGGAATCGAGTGCGACCGCCACCGGCAGATAGACCAGGAGGGCCGCGCCCGCCCCCAGCAGGGCCACCAGCACCGCTTGGGCCACCGGGAACAGGATGAGGCTGCGGGTCGGGAAGCCGATCAGGCGCACCACCGCCAACTCCCGGCGCTTGCGCTCCACGTTGGCCAGCAGATTGGCCGCGAGCGAGGCGAAGAACCCCAGGCTGCCGATCAATGCAATCAGCCAGAAGACCCGCGACAGGTTGCGGTCCAGGCCCTGCATGGCGGCGATCTCCACCGCCGCCGTGCGCACCTGCACCCCGTCCGCGGCCAGATCCGCGGCGAGCCCGGCGACCGCGTAGATACTCGCCGCATAGAGCCGGAAGCGGGCGAAGCCGCGCGCCGTCGGCGCCGCCGTGCCCTCCCAACCCAGCGCGGGTACCGCCCGGCCGTCGCGGTAGTCCTCGGTGGCCACCAGCAAGGGCAGCGCGACCAGGGCCGCCTCCTCCCCCAGCGCGCCCTCCGGCAGGACGGCGCTGACGGCGACCTCCCACACCGCGTGCTCGTCGCGCTCGCCGCGGCGGCGGTCGATGCGCGCCACCAGGCGATCACCGACCCGAGCCCCGAGCGTGCGGGCGGCACCGAAGCTCAACGCCAGTTCGGCGAGCCCGGTCGGCGCGGCCAGCCCGGCGGGGAGCAGTGGATCGCTCGCCCCGGTGGGGATCATGGAGACGACCCGCAGGTCTTGGCCGGTGTCCGGGTTGAGCAGCCGGCTGAGGCTGGCCGCGATGCGTCTGGTGTTGGGGACGAGGAAGGCGACATCGGGGCGGGCCCCGACCCGGTCGAACCAGGCCTGGTCATACTCGCGGCTCCCCAGCGGTTGGATCTCCCGGTTGGCGGGGGACTGAACCAGCCGCTGGGCCAGGGTATCGACCAGCCCGAACTTGAGCCCGAACAGGATCAGGAGCGGGGCCAGCACCGCCATCAGCGCCAGCACGAAGCACAGCGAGATGCGCCGCTCATAGGCGAAGTCCCGGTAGGCCAGGCGCAGGATCTCGGGGGTGGCGCGCATCGGTTGCCCTTGCGTCGGTAGCCGGCCGCCTGGACCGCGAAGCGGGGGTCCGATAGCAGCCGGACGATTGATCAAGTAGGTACTATAAATTAAACAAGTCCACTCGGGAATACCTTTGGTGTCGTTGTCGTTGTCGTTGTCGTTGTCGTTGTCGTAATCGTAATCGAAATCGAAATCGAGGTTATCGTAGCCACCAGGATTCTCTCGTACGCCAAATTGCATCGCTTCGCCGACAATAACGACGACAACGACAACGACAACGACAACGACAATGATTGTCCTCGTGTGTAAATTATTCTTGAGTCGTTACTGGTCCTGTCTTTGTCCCAAATCAAATGCCGATTCTCGACTGGTCGGCGGATCTGCGCTTCGCGGCACGAAGCTCAGGATGGCCCGGTTGAACAGAGCCTCGTTGGACTCGAAGCTGTCCGCGGTATCGGTCGCGGTGAGGCACCAGAGGTGCTGCGGCTGACCGGCGCTATCGACATAGACCAGGCGTTGGCGCAGGCGCGCGCCCGGCTCGCCGGACTCGACGAGCAGGTCGAGCGCCGCGCGGTCGTGCCACCGGCCCGCACGGCGGCGCAGGACCTCGAACCCCGGGGTCGCGCCCTTCAGCAGCGCCACCTGCCCGTCGACATAGTCCGCCAAGGGCCGCGGCGTCCCATGACGCTCGCTGCGGATGACCAGGGTCGGGGTGAATGGCCGTCCTTGAGGAAACGCGAAGGCATACACGGATACGTCGATAGCGTCATCCGGAAGGTCGATTGCGAACCCGGCGCCGAGATAGGTGGGCATGGGTCTATTCCCGCAAGCGCAGTTGAGCGATCCGGCGCACCTCATCGAGCTGCGCCGCGCTGTACCTGGTCGGCAGCGCCGCTGCAAACGAGACCTGGGCCCTGGTCATCCGGATGATGGCGCCCGCCGCCAGGTCGCAGACCCGCATGAACCTGGGCTGATCCGGTGCGATCTCCAGGTTGAGGAAGATGGCATCGTCCTGGTCGTCGAGCATCCCGCTCAGGGTGTCGATGACCCAGCGCCGGCCAATGTACTCCAGGAGCCGAATGATCTCCACCCGCTCGCGCCCGCGCGCGGCGTCGACCCGCCGCCCAAAGGCCGCTTGCGCGTCCGGATTACCGGTCCGGGCGAGGGCGGCGAGACAGCCGGTCTTGGCCTCCTCGACCCGCTCACCCTGACACCGGGCGGCGAGCCTGGTCAGGTCCTCGTCGCTCACCGGTGTGCGCCCGAGCGCGAGCGACAGCAGGCGGCGCGCGGTGGGGTCCGGCGCACGCTCGAGCGCGGCGAGCAGCGGCCCGGCCTCGAGCTGGTCGGGGTAGCGTTCCAGTTGCTCGATCGCCTCGCGCGCGACCATGCCGTCCGCGTCGGCCGCCGTCAGCAGCAGCGCCGCGCGCGCCGGGGGCTGCGGTATCTCGCCCAAGGAGCGCACGGCAACGATGCGCACCCAGGGGTCCAGGTTGTCGAGCAGCCGCGTCAGTTCCGGCACCGCGCCCGACCCTTGGTCGCGCGCGATGGCCGAGGCCCGCAGGTCACCGTCGAGCACGGCAGTCGTCAGGTCGGACATCTCGGTTCCCCCCCTGCCGGCGCCGCCGACAGGCCAATCGCACACAGGAGCCAGGCGGTCGCGGCCGGCGCGCGTCCCCGGTGCCGGGTCGCTGCCCCCGGCGCGGCCGTATCAGTAGATGGTGCCGGACTTGACATAGTTGCGGGCGAGCACGCCATGGGCGTCGCGGCCGGCCTGGTCGCGTCCGGTGCGTACCTCCTTGAGTGGGATCAGGGCACCGCGAAGGTTCGCCCCATAACCGACGTCGTCGTAGTCGGCCCAGGGCGGGGCACCGTAGGGTGGGCGTGCGGTCTGGTTCCAATTGTGCATCAGCAAACGCCTCGACCAGGTCTCATACCTGGCCCAGGGCCAGCCGGCGGCGGGCAGGGTGCCGGTCGTGGGCCCGTCGCTGGGGTGCCAGAGCGAGAAGAAATGCCCGAGTTCATGGGCCAGGTCGTTCGCCCCCCAGGGGCTCGTCCGCCCGCCGCCGCAGACCTCGCCCAGATAGATGCCCGGCTGGAGCCCGGTGTACCCGGGCAGGTTCGCGACGACGCTGCGACTCAGGCCCACGCCGCAGGCACCGAGGACCTCGCGAACGATATAGAGGTTGATCGTGCCCGGGTTGAAGTTGACCGCGGCGATGCGGCTGAAGTCGTCCGGGAAGCGCAGCAGATTGGCGCTCGGGAGGTTGACCGACCAGGCCCGTGGGGCCTGCACCGCCAGGCTGATCCCGCAGCAGGCCCAGATCGCCTTGGTCTGGGTCATGAGCGCCTCGAGGTCGATGGCGGGGGCCACGCCCGCGCTGCCCGCCGGGTTGTTGATGGTGACGAGATGGGGCGTCACGGCGACGGGCAGCGGGCTGAACACATAGACGGTGAGCACGCCGAGGATGGGACCCTGGTCGCTCTGAAACCGCACCTGGACCTCGGCCGACTTGGGCGTGGTCCCGGTGTAGGACTGGCCCTTGAGTGCGATCACGGTGCTGGGACCGGCGGCCACCGGGGCGCCTTTGGCGGGGGTCTCGACCGTCACCACGGTCTCGTCGCTGCTGACCAGATACAGCGGGGCGGCCGGGTCGATCGCCGCGCGCACCAGCCGCAGCCGGATGCGCTGGTCCTTCTGCATCCCCACCACCGGGCCGCGCAGTGCGGGCGAGGCAGCGAGTCCGTTGACCGCCGGGACCTTGGCCGTGTGACCACGGTCGTCCAGGTCCGGCATGGTGCTGTCCGCCGCCCCCGTGGCCGCGCGCTCGAAGCGCACTGGGACCAGGTGCAACTCCTTGTACACTTTGGCATTGATGGCCATCGCCGCTACTCCCCGAACACGGACTTGAGCTTGTGGTAGGTGGTTGCGTCGAGCTTGGCGTCGGGAAACCGGGTCCGATCGAGTCCACCGTCCGGGTCGAGACCGTGGTCCGCCTGGAAGTCGAGCAGGGCGGCATCGGTGCGGGCATCGAAGGCCCCGGTCAGGTCGCCCGCGTAATAGCCGAGCAGCGTCAGTCGCTGTAACTGGCCCGCGAGGTCCGTCTCCGGCGCTAGTCCATCAAGGACCTCCAAGGCGTAGGTCGTGCCCAGGGTCTCGATCGCGACGGCGACCCGCCCGCCCGGGACCAGCACCTCGGCACTGCCATCCGTCGCGAGCTTGCCGAACTGCGTGATCCGGCCGTCGATGCGCACCCTGTACTGCGGTGTCTCGCTGACGCCGCGCTGGTCCGGGTCTCCGATCTTACCCGCAAACCGCTGGAAATAGACCTTGATCCGCCTGAAGCGGAGCCGGTTCCTGTTCTGTTGGCCGTCGCCGGCCCGGCTCACGTCGGCCATGGATCACCCCGTATCCGTTAAAAACCGTAGACGACCCTGGCCCTGTCCTTGGTCGCAGCGTCGAGGTCGCCGCTCTCGGCAAGCCCGTGCTGCCTCTGGAAGGCCTTGATCGCGGCCTGGGAGCGTTCATCGGTCGCGCCGTCGGCGAGGTTGTCGAGACCCAGGTTGTTGAGCCGCTCCTGGGCCCCCGGGGGCTCGTCGTGCGGGTCCAGAAATCCGATCCGCAGCGGCCAATAGAGCGCGTTCTGCTGCTCGTCGTCGAGCCATACCGTCAGTTCCCCCGCATCGGCATCGACCGCAATCTCGTGCTCGACGAGGCCATCGCCCCCGGTGCGGCCAGCGAAGACCTCAGTCCCCACCTCGAGGTGATAGGCCCGGCCCGCCACCGCGGTACCGTCGAACTCCTCGACTAAGAGGCGCAGGTGGATGCGCCGACCCTTGACCTTGAAGGTGAACGGCTGGCCGACCGGCTGGTCGGTCAGCTTCGCGGTCTTGTCCGGGATCCTGACGATATCGCCGGGATAGAGCAGGTTCGGATTGGGCCGCCTGGCCCGCAACGCCTGGTTGGCGGGATCATGGTAAATCGCTTGCCAGTCGCGCAAGCCATATTGCTTCGCGATGCTGCTCACGCATTCGCCCTGACTGACTCGATGGATCAGCATACCGGTAGGTCCACATCGTCGTGACTGGATCGACCCGGCCGCCTCGCGGGCCGACCGGCCGGGTAAGGTCGTTGCGCCGGGATTATAGACCCGCGGACGGCCCGCGGTCGGCGCCAGGATCGACTTCTGTCAGGAGGGTTGACGAGCGAAGCGCTGCCCGCCGCGCCCCACCGGCGCCTCCTCAGGAGTCCTCCCACGCGCCCTGATCGATCGCGGGGAAAGAGACCTGGCAGGGTCCGGACGCGACGGTCGCGACCCGCGCCTTCCCCCGTTCGTCCAGGGTGCCGCTCGCCAGAGTGCCGTCGGGCAAGGTGATCTCATAGGGCTCCCCGGGCACCGGCCTGCCGGCCTCGTCGACCAGTTCGATGTCGATCCACTGGGTGTTGTCCCCCCCGCCCTCTCCCGGCTCCGGCGCCCGGTAGGGCTTGACCTGGACGCTGCCGTACTTGCCGGTCTTGCGCTGTCGTTGCTCGGCCTTGATCCTGGACACCTCACCCGGGTCGGCCTGGTCCGCCTCCGCCGCCGCGTTCGGCGCGAGCGGGGACACCGGCGTGCCGGGCGTGCCGGGGCTGGGTGGTGAACCGGGGCCGGAGGCGATGTTGATCAGGGCACCGTCGATGACGATCAGTGAACCCTTGATGGTCACGCCGGACGGGTCGATGACGACCGCGTTGCCGCCGCACTTGAGGGTGATCCCGGACGAGGACTCGATGACCACGCCGAGCGCCTTCAGGAAGTATTGGGCGCCGGTCTTCTCCGAGTGATTGGCCTTGAATTCGTGCACCATGTCGCCGCTGACCTTGACCGTGCGGCCGGCGCTGACCGCGATCGCCTCCTTGCCCTTGACCCTGAGGTGACGGTCGCCGCCGATCTCTTCGAGATGGTCGGTCCCTACCTTTTCATGGCGCTTGTTCTTCACCTCCTCCAGCTTGTCGCGCGTGACGATCAGGTGGCGGTCGTTGCCGATCCACTCGAAGCGATCGTGTTTCACGCGCAGGTCGAAGTTCTTTTGCGCGTGGATGAAGACCTGCTCCTCACCCAGCCGGTCCTCGAAGCGCAGTTCATTGAAGCCGCCGCCGCCCTTGCTTGAGCAGGACTTGATGCCGGTCAGGGTGGCGTTGGCGGGCAACTCATAGCCGGGCATACAGTCGCCGTTGTAGACGCGCCCGGTCACGATGGGCCGGTCCGGATCGCCCTCGAGGAAATCGACGATGACCTCCTGGCCGATGCGTGGCAGTGCCTGAGCGCCCCAGCGCTTACCCGCCCACACCTGGGCCACACGCACCCAACAGGAGCTGGTCTCATCCGCCTTGGAATAGCGGTCCCAGTGGAACAGGACCTTGATGCGCCCGTGCTGGTCGACCCAGATCTCCTCGCCCGCCTTGCCCGCCACGATGGCGGTCTGGGGGCCGTGCACGATTGGCTTGGGGGTCACCCGCTCGCTGCGGTAGGGGACCGTGGCGGCGATGGCCGTGAAGTCGACCTTGACGTCGAGGCTGGTCGTGGCCGCCGCCGTCGTCTCGTAGTCGTCGCTCGCGATGCAGTAGTCGGTCGCGCTCAGCAGGTATTCCCGATTCTGATCGGCACGCGCAAACCCGGTGAGCGTAAAGAGCGAACCGGCGGCCAGGGTGCGCACGTTGCCGCTCCCGCTGACTTGCTCCTGGCGGGCGCCCAAGACCTCCATGCCGATACGCGAATAATGGTCACCGTCGTCGCGATCGGTGTAGTTCCCCGGATAATCGAAGACCTCCAGGTCGCCGCCATCATGTGGCCAAGGCTGTTTGGTGACGCTGTTGAGGTCCTTTTGCGGCACCTTGAAGTCGAAGTCTCTGAGCGAGTAGCCCCCGCTTTGCACCTGGCGGCCGATAGTGAAGTCGGAAATGGTCTCCTGTAACTGCTCGCGGCGGCGATCGGGGGGCAGATAGGTGACCGTGGCATCGCCGGGAACAGGGCCGTGTGAGCTGTAGGCGTCCGCGAGCACCAGGTTATGCTTGCCGTTCTCATGGGTAAAATAATAGTAAATGCCCTCCTGCTCCAGCAGCCGGCTGACGAAGTCGAAGGCCGTCTCGCGATACTGGACACAATACTCGCGGGGGCGGTAACTGCCGCTGAGCGAGTCCTGGAAGGCGCCGCTGAAACCGGCATCCCTGAACACCTGTTTGACGATCTCGGGGACGCTCTGGTCCTGGAAGATCCGGCAATCGGCGGTGCGCGTCAGGAACCACAGCCAGGGCTTCAAGACTACCGTATAGAGCGCGTAGCGCCCGCTGCTGCCCTGGTAGTTCAGGTGGCTGACGTAGCCATTGAAATAACGGGTGCCGGCGTCGGCCAGGGACAGGCGTACCGTCATGTTCTTGCCGAGCAGATCGTCGAACTTGAGCGTGTGCTGTTCGCTCAGCAACTCGAGCCGAAACTCGAACAGACGGCCCAGCTCCTCGTGGGCGAGCAGGCGCCGGAACAGGAGCACATCCTCGCCCAGGGGCGAGTTGACGGCGACTTGGCGAGCGGTTTGAGTTGGCACGCGGGTCCCTCGGTCCACTGAATCGGTGCTACAGTCTAGAAGATTTCGGCCCGGCGGCCTACCCGCCGCGGCATCGGCGGGGGAGGGGGCGGGTCGGGCCCGCCCCCCAGACCGAGGACAATGCCATTAAGTTTAAGCCCGGCGCGGGCCTCTCGTTCCCACGCTCCGGCGTGGGAATGCAGTGCGGGCGCTCCGCGTCCTGTCTGGTTACTGGACGCGGAGCGCCCGCTCTTGCTCCCACGCAGGAGCGCTCCACCTTATACAGAAGTCCGTAAGTATCTGTTTTTACGAGCTTCGTCACGCGTACCAAAAAGTGCCGTCACATCATAAAATCATAGACTTACGTTGAGCCGGTGACACTTGTGTATAACGAAGAGCGCAGGAGCGTGGGAGCCAGCGGCGGGGCCGGGCCCGCCCCTCCCAGGCCGAGGATTTTCCCAAGAGAGTATTTGGCCGCAAATGAATGCCGATAAGCGCAAATAAATCTGCTGGTTAGCATCGTCGCAGGCGTCACCCGTACGGTGAACATGCAGTAAAGGCCAAGTCTCTGATCATTTGCGTCAATTTGCGTTCATTTGCGGCTAAAATGCTTTTTCTGGGATCACTGTTTCTGCACCGTCACTCAGCGCGGAGGTTCACATGCCCTTTGCCGCTCGCCTCGGCGACCTGATCAGACAGGATGTCCCCCATTGCCATGCCCCGATCCATCCGCCGGGGCCCACGCCCACGCCGATGCCGCATCCGGCACTGCCCCTGGCCATCGTCACCGGGTGCCCTCAGGTCATGATCGGTTTCATGCCGGCCGCCCGGGTCTCCGACCAGTCGCTCCCCTGCATACTCCCGTCCTGCGTGCCGGCAGGTCCTGGGGTGATCGCGAGGGGGTCGACCACGGTGACGATCGGGTTCCTGCCCGCGGCGCGGGTCAACGATCCCACGGCCCACTCCACCTGTGTCGCCCCCATCCCCAGCCCCACCGGCAAGGTGCTGCCGCCCTGCTGCACCAAGGTGAATATCGGTGGCTGAGCCGGTCGTCGGCCCGCCGCCCGGCCCCGGGACGCGTTAGCGCGCCGCCGATGCGCCGCGGCCACTTTGAACTGTTCCGGCCGGTGTGCCCCTATTGCCTGACCGCACGGGGCGCCCTCGCGCCGCTCGTGATCGGGCAGGTGCTGCACGAGGAGGCCGGGCACATCATCGAAGGCGTGCTGCACTGCGCCGATCCGAACTGTTTCCTCGAATACCCGATCATCGACGCGATCCCCTTCCTGGTCCCGGACCTGCGCCGCTTTCTCAGCGACCACCTGTTTCAGGTGTCCATGCGCGAGGATCTCAGCGCGACCGTCGAGGGCCTGCTCGGCGACTGTTGCGGCCCGGGGAGTGCCTTCGACGCCACCCGGGCGCAGTTGAGCAGCTACGCCTGGGGCCACTACGCGGACCTGGACCCGCTGGAGCAACCGGACGGGGTCCCCGGCGGTTCGATCCTGGACTGTCTGGCGCAGGGGCTCGCGCTGCTGCCCGCGCCGCCCGCGGGACCGGTCCTGGATCTGGGTTGCGCGGTCGGGCGTACCAGCTTCGCCCTGGCCGCGGCGACCGGCGGACCCGTGCTCGGGGTGGATCTCAACGTCGCCATGCTGCGACTCGCCCAGCGGGTGCTGCGCCACGGCGCGGTGCGCTATCCCCGGCGCCGGATCGGCATCATCTACGACCGGCGCGACTTCCCGGTCGACCTGCCCGGCGCCGCGGCGGTCGACTTCTGGGCCTGCGACGCCCTGGCCCTGCCCTTCGAGCCGCACCGCTTCGGGCTGGCGGCCGCCCTGAATGTGCTCGACTGCGTCGCCTCGCCGCGCGACCTGCTCCAGGGCCTGTCCCGGGTCCTGACGCCGGGCGGCGACCTGATCCTTTCCACCCCCTACGATTGGTCCCCGGCCGCGACCCCGCTGGAGTGCTGGATCGGCGGTCACTCCCAGCGCGGGCCGACCCGCGGCGACCCCGAGCCCTTCCTGCGCACCCTGCTGACCCCCGGCGCACACCCGCTGGCGGTGCCCGGGCTGTCACTGGTGGGCGAGTGCGAGTCAGTCCCCTGGCAGGTGCGGCTGCACGCGCGCAGCCGTGTCCACTATCGCAGCCATCTGGTCGCCCTGCGGGCCTCGGGCGCGCACGACCCGGCGCCCCAGGGCGGGGGGCCGGCCGCCAGTGAGCGCGCGTGTTGATCCGATCAATTTCTGAATCGCATCGGAGCCTCTTGATTCACTATGACTTTGCCCCCTGAAACCCCCCGCGAGATCGATCTGCGCCAGCCCCTGGCCATTGAGGATGCACTGCAGGTCGCGACGCAACTGCACCGCGCCGGCCATCACGCGGACGCCCAGGAGATCTATCGGCGCGTGCTCGCCCTGGCGCCGGATCACCCGGACGCGCTGCACTTTATGGGCGTGCTGGCGCACGACCAGGGCCGCGACGAGGAGGCCCTGCGGCTGCTTGCCCGCTCGGTCGAACTGGTGCCCGATCATGCCGGGTTTTGCAGCAATTACGGCAATCTACTCCTCGACAACGAGCGTTTCGAGGACGCGGAACGGCAATATCGCCAGGCCCTCGCGCTCGACCCCGATCGCCCGGATGCGCTCCACAACTACGCTGTGCTCTGCAAGGCACTGCGCCGCTACCCCGAGGCGGAACGCCGCCTGCTGCGCGCCATCGAGCTGGCCCCGGACTTCAGCGAGGCCAGGAATACCCTGGCCGGTCTCTATTTCCGGCAGGGGCGGATCGAGGAGGCCGTCACCCAGGCGTGCGAGGCCTTGGTGCGCGAACCGAGCAATGCCTTTACCCGCGAGATGCTGGGCAACGCCCACTGTCGGTTGGGACACCCCGAGCAGGCCGCACAGATCTATCGGGAGTGGTTGGCCGAAGAGCCCGACAACCCCAAGGCCCTGCACCATCTGGCGGCCTGCACCGGGGAGGGCGTTCCGGCGCGGGCCTCCGACGCCTATGTGCAGTGCATCTTCGACCATTTTTCCAAGAGCTTCGATTCCCGCCTGGCGCTCCTGGAATACCGCGCACCCACCCTGGTCGGCGAGGCCGTCGCGGCCTGCGTGGGCGAGCCCGCGGCCGACCTCGACGTGTTGGACGCCGGCTGCGGGACCGGCCTGTGCGCGGCGCTGCTAAAACCCTTCGCCCGGACCCTGACCGGGGTCGACCTCTCCCAAGGGATGTTGGGCAAGGCGCGCGGGCGCCGGGTCTACGACGCCCTGCATCAGGCGGAACTCTGTGCCTATATGCACCAACACCCCGGGGACTATGATCTTATCGTCTCCGCGGACACCTTGGTCTACTTCGGTGCCCTGGATCAGGCCATGGCGGCGGCGGCCGCCGCGTTGCGCCCGGGCGGCTGGCTGTGCTTCACGGTGGAGGCGCTTGGTGCGGGCGAGGCGGCGGACTATCGCTTGCAGCACCATGGCCGCTATGCCCATTCCCGCGCCTATCTGGAGGCGCTATTGGGGTCAGCGGACCTTGCCGGACTGCGATTGGAGCCGGTGGTCTTGCGCTTGGATGCCGGGGAGCCGGTCGCCGGCTGGCTGGTCCTGGCCCAACGGCCAGGCAGCCGCTAAACCCGCGGTCCAAGGCTTGTGCATTGGCCCCGACGCCGCCCGATCGTGCATCCGACCTTTCGTCTCCCAGGAGCTATCCGTGAACAAAAGAGGACTGGAAGATCGGCGACAAGACCGGGACCAATAACACCAACGCCAATGACATTGGGGTGGTATGGCCACCCCGCCGAGCGCCGCTGGCGGTGGCCGCCTACTTATCCGACAGCGCGGCAACCAGTCAGGTCAAGGATGCCATCATCGCCGCGGTCGGCACGTTGGTGTCGGACCTCGCGGTCTGAGCCTGCGCGCATTTGCGGCTAAGCGGCCTTTTCCGGGTTCACGCGCCGCCGGGACCCGATCAGGCGCCCTTGCCAGCCAAGAACGATCGACGCCACCACGCCGGCGATCCAGAGCACGGACAGCACGGCATTCAGCGCATCCTCAGCACTGGAGCAGCGACCAGACACGCTGCAGCGCTCTGAGATCAAAGAAGCCGAGACGAGGGCAATAGCGAGAAGACCCAGAACGTTAGAAATGATGATCATCAGAATCCGCCGTGCTCGCGAGGGGTAGAGATACCCATGCTCCTGCTGCTCTACCCGTCTTTCTCCGAGCACTTCATATGCCGGCAGTTGCTCCGGATGTTTCAGCACCACAAGCGACCCGACCAGCACATCATGGATCGCTTGATGCTGCTTGGTCAGCAGGATGGAGGCAAGAGAAAACAACCCCAATAGCGTTTTCGCGAGAAACCGCACCCCGGCCGCAAAAATTGTGATATTGCCACCGCTGCGCCTGTTCACCACGCGAAGACCTAACAGGTGATGTGCCAGAGTACCCCCGGTGACAGAGATCAGAAAGGGCTCCAGCATAAACACCGCCAGAGCCGCCGTGCCTGCCGCGTAACCGCCCTGCAACCCAAGCTGCGGCGCCAGGACCAATGCTCCGATCGCCGAGATAGGCACGATCAATCCGTCAATCAGCAGGGCTTGAAGACGCCTTGAGATTCTTGGATAGCCTATTCTTCGGCTACCTGCTGCAGGTTCCTTTCCTTGCCAGTTCCAGGTCGGACACATCTCTTTTCCCCTCCTCGTTGTTTACCAGCTCCAGATTGGCGCCGCCAACGAAGACTCCCATTTTGATGTACTGCCTGATGAAGTAATCCTTTCCGTTCTCGGTTCTCACGAGAAGATCGTTCGGCGAAAACTCGGACTCGGTTGAAATCTTGTGCGCCCGGCCGCCTTTCACTTCTTCGTAAAAGAAAACATTCGGCGCAGATTCGCCGATGCATTTGTCGTCGACCCAAATGTCTTTCTTGAGCGCGGTTCCCACCCCCGACCCCCTGTAGAGGTACAGTCCGGCATTGCCTTCAGACGGCGGCTTAAAGGCTTTAACCCTTGCCGAAACCTCTGTGGATTCCATCGGTACAGAGGCGCATCCAGCAAGCAAAGATGCCGCCAAAGCAATCAGTGAGAGTCTCTTGAACATTTCTTTCGCCTCGTTTGTGATATGGTTATCCCGGCGCCGGGGGAGCGTGGTTACCCAGGGTCCCCGGCACGGTCCCGGATAGGATGCCTTTCCGCATCCGGTTCCTCGGTGGTACTCGGATTCGCGCCGATGATCACGGTAGCCTGCTCCGGATGTTCAGTCCAGGAGATCGGAATGACCAGAGCCGTCTGGAGGGGTCGGTGAAGTCTGTCTCGCGTTACCTTCTTTGTCGAACCGCCAGATCTGTCCTTCAAAGTCGTCAATTACGCCGCCTTGAAAAAGAAATTGGTAGTCTGAGATATTCGTTTTCTGGTCCGTATCCGCCGCGTAGACGACCGCTTTGGCAGCCCTTGCCATTGTCTTGCAAAAAAGTTGGCCGCTGCTTCCCGCCGCGGCTTGGCAGGCGTCGATATAGATACGCTCAACCAGTCCTTGAATGATAGTGAAATGTCTGAGATCATCAATGCCGATGCCGGTGCCGAGGCTGAGTCCGGAAAAAGGACCGCCGACACTAGTCACAACCCCATGACAGTGGAGGACTAATCCCCGAATCTTTCCACCGGGAGCACCCCCGGCGATTGACTTGACATTCGTTAGAAGCCAAAACGGTTCGTCACCTTTCTGTACGATACGTGTATTAAACATTCTAGGAGCGGTCGCTGCATCAAGGGCGACATCGTTCAGCGCCATGTTCGGGAAGGGTATCTTTATCATTGTCGGATCTCGCAATCGCGTGTTCTACAACCATTCATGTTCGTTGCACAAAACAAGGACTCTGCCGCGATCCTACGCTGCCGCCGTCGGGGCTCCTCTCGCCCCACGCCACCGGGACCTTCCTGACTGAGGTCGCTATCGATGCTCTGCCTGCCATTGTAGGTCTGGGCCTGCGGGGCCCTGCGTGTGCCTTCCCGGGTCGTCTCCGCGGGGCAGCGGACATCCGTAAAATATGCCTTTCCGTTGGCGTCCCGACAGACAATCATGTTCTTTGCGGCATGGGCCGCGGGGGGGCAACATGGTCAAAGCGATCACCGCGGCGGGCAGCGAACTTTGCATGGTCTCGATCCTCTATTCGATGTGCGACCGTTGCGGCCGTGCTGGGCGGCGGTGCCGTTCCGGGTCATCTCGAGCAATATCGGGAGAGCAATATCAGGAGCGAGATATCGGGACAGACTCCGGACCGACCAGGCTCAATTGCTCAAGGACGCGATGGAGAGTGCGAAGAGCACCGTGGTCCGTCGCCAACTACCCTTATTAGCTCATCCCGCTTATCCTCACGTTAGAGCCCCTAACGAAGCATGGTCCGTAGCCCCTGATTACGCGCGAGTATCAGAGTGAGTTCAGGGACACGGCGCTTCGGATATCCAGCCGGTCAGCGAGGCTTCGGTCACCTCCACCGGCGCCGGAGCGAAGCACACGACGTTTTCGCCAATAATGCCGATTGCAGCAAGCGAGCCCTCGCGCGCCCCCCGGAGTTCTACCTTGGGGATGCGAAATCCGATCCTGATACCTTTGGCTGCCAAACCCGGCCGTTCTACGGAAATGACATCCGCCTGAACGCGCTGAGGATCGGGCAGCGAACCGCCAAGCGACGGGGAGCGACCAATGCCGAACAAACCACTTCCCTCTATCTTGATCTGGATGAGCCGCAGACCCACTCGTTGCTCAAGCGCGCGCTCGGCGCGCCATTCCCACCCCATTTGCACAGACGGATCGGTCATGGCGAAAAGCTCCTCTCTATTTAGGCTGAACACGGTGAGCGCCGCCGCGAGCGACGCAGCCGCCGCAAACCTGAAGCGCCGCAGGTGCGCGCTCATGGGTCTTCGACGACCATGGTCGCGTTGCCCCCCGCCGTCGTGAAGCCGATGTATCCCGAGTAGCTTTCGCAGAGGTCGCGTCGCTGTCTCACGAGTTGCTTATAGAGATTATTCGGCGTGTCGAGCCCGGGGATGCCGGCGGCAAGGATGCCGGCATGGCGAAAGGCGCCCGAAGCGCGGGTGGAGCAGTTCTTGCCGAGCAGGCGGAACGTGCTTGGGTCCGCGCTGAGACGGCTCCAATAGTCGTCGAAGCGCTCTGCCTGTGAACCCGGTACGCGCACTACCAGAGCCGTCGAGACTGTACCGTAGCCGCGAGCGACCTTCGCATCAATGTAGTAGGGTCGATTCTTCTTGAACCCGTCCAAGTCGTAGACCTCGCCGCGGATACCGATGAGCACCGCCGACGTGAGGTAAGCGCTACCCTCGCCAGGCGCGCCGAAATAGCCCACGGGCGAGCCATTCGAGCGCACGCAATCGGCGTGCTGTGCGAGATTTCCAGGTGAATGCTTCGCGGAGGTCTTGCCCCGGACAATAAGCGCTACCTTGTCACCAGCAAACACAATGCTTCGGTCAGGCAAATCGCATCCTCCCCGCAGCGACGGTCTCGATTATGGGAAAAGGGGCCTGGAAAAAGCGGCCGGGGTCAATCCAGAGGTCTGAAGCGAGAAAAGGCTGGTTCGCTGACGCGAATTAACCGACGATGGTCGTAAACATTCCGGCAAAGAGGAGAAACACTTCACGAGATCGCCAAAACCTTTCCTCAATGGCGCCGTCAGCAACGAATGGTACGAGCAACGTCGGTCGCCGGAGCCCCCCGTCGCCGCCGTCCCGCCCGCCCCCGTGCATTCACCTGTTGAGGTTAGTCCACGATCTACAACCCGTCAACCTATGCAGAGAAATGTTCGTCTTTTCAGGACCGAGTCGTTAAGAAACGTTCACCATCGAAGCGCTCAGCCCCCCGTCGACCGCCGCAAGGTGCGTACGCCATGTGGGATGTCACCAGACAGGCGGGCTTGCTGGTGCGGGTTGCGGGTCGGCCAGAACCCGAGCGCGAAACCTCGCTGGCAGATCGCCGGGGGTCAGTCGATCGACAGATACGCGGAGCAGGTCTTCCGCCTCGTCGTCGACGGGGGGCCGGGTCAGGCCAGCCAAATGCGCTCCAGCGCACCCCTGGCGACATTGCCGCAGCGGTCCTCGGCCTCGATGTAGTAACGCACATCACCGACCCCGACCGGCAACTCGGCGGTGAAATAGTGTGCCGTCACCCGCGCGCCGGTATGGGAGGGATAGGGCCCCTGGTTCTGCATCGTCAGGCGGCGTTCTCCGTCTGCTGTGCGCAGCACCAGTTCGACCCGTTTCAGACCGGAACAGTCGGCGACGAAGGTGTGGGCGGTGCCTTGCGCCGGCGCATCGCGCAGGCAGCCCTGTCCCCAGCGCTTGCCGCCGGGATTCTCCGGCATGACCCAGGGCGCGAAGATGGTGGGCGCGGCGCGGTCACGGCCGGTGGCGACCAGTCCCTCGATCGCGGGTTTGATGAGGTCGATGGCCAAGTTGGCGGCGTCGGTGACCTGCTGGTCCCAGATCTGCTGGCCGGTCCAGTACCAGTAGCAACTGGTCTCGGCAGTCAAGAGCAGGCGGGTGGCGGCGGCCAGTTGCGGATGGTCGGGCTCGCAGCATTGCAGGGTATGTACCAGGTCCTGGAAGGCGGTGAGTACGGCCCAGGAGTTGAGATCGGGCGAGTAGGGCTGGTCGTAGCGGCTGAACCACTTCATGAATTGCGGGTCGCCATTGTCGGCACCGGCCCAGGAGCCGGGTTCGATATGGATCACCCGGGCGGGGTCGGGCGGGAAGCGCTGGAGATAGTCCTCGACGGTGGTAAGCTCGAAGCGGCTGTCCTGGCGCAGCCAGTCGACCAGCCGGCCGGTGTTGTCCCGGTAATAGCTGTCCGCCCCGCCGCCGTGATTGTCGCCGTCGGAGTGAAGCAGGAAGAAGGGCGGATGGGCGGGGTCGAAGCCGCCGGTCGTAACGATGCGCTCATAGACCTGGCCCAGCACGTCCGGATATTGGAGCGCGCCGAAGCCGCCGCGGGCGTCCTCGTTGCCGATGTAGCGTTCGGCCGGGACGGCGATGATCTTGTGGAGTGTGCCGTCCGGGTCCTCATAGCCGACATACTCGGGCCGCAGCAGGCCGGGCGAGATGGTCGAGCCGGCCCAGATGTTGCGCAATTGCAGCCAATCATCCATCGGCGGATTGACCTGCTCGGCCGCATTGGGCGGCAGCATGCCCTCCGCGAGGCCGGCATAGGGGTAATCGCGGCAGGCGCGGGCGCGGTGGATCGAGTCATAGATCACCGCCGTCACCCCGGCCTCCACCAGGGCCGGGATCATGCGTACATGGAAGGCCGTCTCCGGTGGAAACAGGACCCGCGAGGCCGCGACCCCGAAGACACGCTGGATCAGGTCGCGATGCCAGAGGATCTGGCGCACGATATCCTGGTGCGGGATCAGCGGCATCAGCGGATGAAAGAAACCGAAGGCCGAGAAGGCGAGACGCGGGTTGCCCAGTTCGGTGTGAGCCCCGGCCAGCCGGCGCAGCGCCTCGCTCCAGCTGGCGAAGCGCCCGCCGCAGAGCCCCTCGGCGGCGCAGCGATCGAGTTGTTCGATCAGCGAGCCGCTCCAACTGGTCGAGAGTCCGGCGTGCGGGAGCCCGCCATCGATGTATTGCTGCACAGCGATGGGAATGTAATCGGTATAGCTACCGCCGCGCGAGCCGAAGATCTGGTCTTTCTCGCCGTCCCAGGCGTTGCGGTCAGTCGTATTGTAATACGGCTGGTGCATGTGCTTGTGGATGCCGAAATACAGCTTGACCTCGGCACCATCGCAAAGTGTCGCGCGGATCTCCGCCCGCGGGCGCGGCGGATGAATGAGACGCAGCTCGCGGCCCTCCTTGATCCAGTCCCCGCCCTGGGCCAGGCCGATATCGGCGCGGCGACAGCCCTCGACCTGGATGTCGATACGGTCGCCGATGACGGTCCCCGCGGGCACGGCGACGGCATAGGTCCACTCGGCCGGTCCGCCTTGGTCGGCGTGAATGGCGTCGCCGTTGAACAAGGTCTCCGTTCCGGCCGCACGCAGTATGACCTGGGGAAAGGGGACCGCGCCGTCTGCGGTGAAGGAAACGGTAAAGGCCGGGTGCTTGCCGCCGGGCTCACAGTGCAGTTCCAGCGGGCAGTCGATGGCCGGAAAGCGGGTGAAAATATTCATCGGTAACTCCGTTCAATAGGCCGGTCGGGCTTGATTGTAACTTCGGCCGTCTTGGTGGGCTAGGGGGGAACCAGACCTTGATGCCAGCTTATCAGCAAACGGCGAGGGGGGCCTTGATGATAACTGCGCCCACAGGTCCTTGCGGCAACCCGTCGCGGCCTGGGGGCCGCTCCTACGCCGTAGGAGCGACCCCCAGGCCGCGACGGATGTCACCCTCAAAGGGGGCCGGAGTGTTGGTGGACTGCGCTGCGCTTGTGCACCCTACAGCCGCGGCGCCAGCGGCGGCAATGGTGGTGGAGGCCCGTCGGTCAGTCCGGTAAGTCGCTGCCCATCTGCCGCTTGGAATTGCGGAAGTTGCGATAGATCAGCGGCGCCGCCGGCCCGGGCCAGGGCGCCGCTGCGTTGATGGCCTGCACCTTCTGCGTCAACTCGGCATGATGGGGCGACTTGGCACAGACCGGGTCGGCGTTGGCGGGATCGCCGGTGAGCAGATAGGCCTGGCAGCGGCAGCCGCCGAAATCCCTGGCCTGCTCCGGGCAGGTCCGGCACGGCTCCTTCATCCACCCGAAACCACGGAATTTATTGAAGTCCGGGGACTCGTTCCAGATCCATTCCAGGCCGTGGTCGCGCACGTTGGGGAAGCTGAGACCCGGCAGTCCGCCGGCGGCGTGGCAGGGGAGCGCGGTGCCGTCCGGGGCGACGGTGAGGAAGATGGCGCCCCAGCCCTTCATGCACGCCTTGGGGCGCTCCTCATAATAGTCCGGGACGACATAGAGTGTCTTCATGCGGCCCTTGAGCTCTTTCTGATAGCGGTGGGCCACGGCCTGGGCATGTTCTACCTGGGCGCGGGTCGGGAGCAGTTGATCGCGGTTCAGCAGCGCCCAGCCGTAATACTGGGTGGTTGCCAGCTCGACATAGTCCGCCTTCAGGGCGTGGGCCATATCCAGGATCTGCTCCACCTGGTCGGTATTGTGGCGGTGCAGGACGAAACACAGCACCATGGGGTAGCCGTATTGCTTGACGAGGCGCGCCATCTCCAGCTTGTGCTGGAACGAAGCGGTGCCGGCGATGAAGTCGTTGAGTTCCGCACCGCTCGCCTGGAAGCTGATCTGGATGTGGTCGAGCCCCGCCTCCTTGAAGGCGCGGATGCGCGGCTCGTCCATGCCGAGGCCGGAGGTGAGCAGATTGGTATAGTAGCCGAGGCCGTGGGCCGCGGCGATCAACTCCTCCAGGTCCTTACGCACCAGGGCCTCGCCGCCGGAGAGGCCGAGTTGCACGGCGCCCATGGCCCGCGCCTCGCGAAAGACCCTGATCCATTCGTCCGTACTGAGCTCATTGCGGTAGCGGGCAATATCGAGCGGGTTGGAGCAGTAGGGGCATTGTAGCGGGCAGCGATAGGTCAGCTCCGCCAGCAGCCATAGCGGCTTAGGCCGGGGCGTAGTCGATCCATTGGTTTTCATGGGCTTTATCGAGGAATTGGTAGACGTCATTGCTCAGGGTCGCCGCGTCGGGAAAGCGCTCGGCCAGTTCACCGATGATCGCCGCCACCGGCCGTACCCCGTCGCAGCAGTTGAGGATCTCGCCGGCCGGCCCGTTGAGCCGGACCATGCCCTCCGGGTAGAGCAGGACCCGGCACCCCTGAGCCTCCTCCCACTGGAGGCGAAACATGGGCGACAGACGCGGCACATCGTCCGGACCTATGCCGCCCGGCGCCTGCTGGGCGGGGCTCATGGCCGACCCCCGACATTGTGATAGGGCGGACGCTTGGCGACATAGGCGAGCCACATGCAGTCCAGCATGGTCCAGAGCACATCGAGCTTGAACTGGAGCACCTCGAGCATACGCTCTTGCTGGGCGCGCGTGCGGTAATAGTCGAGCGTGATTGCGAGCCCGTGCTCCACGTCCCGCCTGGCCTCGGCGAGGCGCTTGCGGAAGTAGGCATAGCCCTTGGGCTCGATCCAGGGGTAGTGTTCCGGCCAGGCGTCGAGTCGCGCCTGGTGGATGGTCGGGGCGAAGAGTTCGGTGAGGGATGAACTGGCGGCGACCTCCCAGGGCTGGCGGCGCGCGAAGTCGACATAGGCGTCCACCGCGAACCGCACCCCCGGCAGCAGGTGCCGGTGGGACAGCAGGTCGTCACGGGTCAGGCCCACCGCCTCCCCGAGTTGCAGCCAGGCCTCGATCCCGCCCTCGTCGCCCTGGGTGCCGTCATGGTCGATGATGCGCTGTACCCACAGGCGGCGCACATCGCGGTCCGGGCAATTGGCCATGATGGCCGCGTCCTTGAGCGGGATGGCGGTCTGGTAATAGAAGCGATTCGCCACCCAACCCTGGATCACGGGCTTCTCCACCTGGCCCGTGTTCATCAGGACATGGAGCTCATGGTGGATATGGTAATAGCGCTCCTTGTCGCGCAGGCGCTGCTCGAATTCGGCCCTGGTCCAGGGCGCGTCCAGGTCTGTAGTCATCGGTGCTCCGCAATTAGGCGCGGCAAAGCGCTAAGTAACCAGTCAAGAACAAGTTAAACACGACACAATCGTTGTCGTTGTCGTTGTCGTAATCGAAGAGGCGATGCAATTCGTGGTGCGAGAGAATCCGGGGCGCTACGATAACCTCGACAACGACAACGACAACGACAACGACGCTGAAAGCAATTCTTAATCGACTTCCTTAAGGAACTTGCTTAACTTATGAGTGAACCGTTCCTACAACTCGATCGTCATGCCATCATACGCAACCTCGATCCCGGCCGCCTCCAGGGCGTGCCGCTCGGGGCTGTCCTCGTCCAGGATCGGATTGGTGTTGTTAATGTGGATCAATATCTTGCGCGGCCCGGTGAGGCGGCCCAGGTGCTCCATGATACCGCCGCGGCCGGATTGATCCAGGTGCCCCATGGCGCTGCCGGGCTTGTCGCCGATGCCGGAGCGGATCATCTCGTCGTCGGTCCACAGGGTCCCGTCCACCAGCAGGCAATCGGCCTCCTGCATACAGGCGAAGACCTCATCGTCGACGCGGCCCAGGCCCGGGGCATAGAAGAGGGTCCCGTGGGTGCGCTCGTCGCGCACCCGCACCCCAATGTTGTCGCCCGGGACCGTATTGTGACGGTGCGGTGAGTAGGGGGGTGCCTCGCTCTTCAGGGGCACGGCGGTAAAGGTCAGCCCCGCCGCCCCGGGGATGGCGAAGTCGGACCGGTCGGTCAGGACCTCGTGCCAGTTGACCCCGCGAAAGTGGGCCAGGATATTGAAGATGGGGAAGCCGCTGCTGAGATCCTGTGCGATCGCCGCGGTACAGTAGATATCCCAGGGCGCCGTGTGCTCGCGCAACATCAAAAGGCCCGTAGTATGGTCGATTTGGGCGTCCACCAGCAGGATGGCGCGGATGGCGGTATCGCGCACCCGGCGGCCCGGCTGCAGGGCCGGAAATGACGCCAATTGGGCGCGGATGTCGGGCGAGGCATTGAAAAGAATCCAGTCGTCACCGTCGGCACTGACCGCGATCGAGGATTGGGTGCGCGGCGTGGCCCTGATGAGTCCGGCGCGGACCCCTGAACAGTTGGGGCAGTTGCAGTTCCATTGCGGGAAGCCGCCGCCGGCACCGGAACCCAGGACGCGGATATGCATAGGCGGACTGCCGAGGGTGCCGTGGGCGATTGACGGGAGTTCGGTGCTCGGTGAAAGGCCCCGGGAGTCCCCGGGGCCTGGTTGTCGCGGGCGATCTACCGGTTGTTGATATACAGGTTGATCTCGAAGCCCAGACGCAGATCCTCGTAAGCGGGGGTTGACCAGGTCATGTCGGCACTCGCCTCCTGAAAGGTGGTTGGTTGGCTGTAATCCGCGGCCGACCCGAGGGGGGCAGCGACCGACCAAAGCCTGCTCCCGGGCGCGGGGGGAAGCGACAGTTTGGTTGATTCAACACTCAGCAAAGGACGTGCCAGCCGGCTCGGATTGGGCAAGCGCCGGGTCCACGCTTGGTTTCGGCGGCCCCCGCCACCTGCGCGGGAGCGGCGGCGCTGTGCTCTGTGTCAGGGGTGGGACACTCTGCGACCGGTTGCGACGGGCCTGACCGAAGGCCGCGGGAGCACGCCAGCGTCCGGCCTTGTACTCACAGTCGCACGGACCTTCACCGTGACCCGATTGCGCGTTCGCCGTCGGCTGGACGCCCAGCCCCGAGAGGGTCCGGCGGCGCCAGTCCCGGGTCCAGGGCAACTACTGCCGCCGCGGCGGCTTGCGCGTCTCCAGCGGCAATCCCGCCTCCTCCCACCCGGTGGTGCCCTGGGGGTACCAGTAGACCGCGGTGTAGCCCAAGGCGGCGAGCCGTTTGGCGGCGTTCCAGGACATCCAGCAGTCGGCGCGACAATAGACGATCAGCCGCCGGGTGTGGTCCCCGCCGGTCAGGCGCTGGAGGTTTCGCTGCAGGTACTCGGTCAGGTCGTCGGAGATGCTGCCATAGCCGACATTGGGGAGCCAGGTGGAGCCCGGGATGTTGCGGTGGGGCGGCGGCAGCCAGCGGTCGTTGTCTCCCAGGCCGACGGGCATGGGGGGTGCGGGCAGGACATCGATCAGGACGGCGTCGCCGGCGGCGATCATCGCCTGGACCTCTGCGGTCCCGACCGTGGCCGCTCCGGGAACGCCCTGCGGTAACGGCGCGACGAAGGCGTCGATCCGATAGCCTTCGGGGTTGAACAGGGGGGCTGGCTCCTCGGCACGGGGGTTTGCCATGAGGGCGAGGAGACCGGCCAGGGCAATGATGCGGCGCCGGGGCCTGGGGTCAGACGGACAGCGGGTAGAGGGTGGGCATGGCATGTCGGATCTCGACTTGGAAGGAGAATGAGTCAGCGCGACGGGCGAGTAGCAGCAGCGGGTCGCTAAACAGCGTCGCTGCGCGAACATAGGGTGAAGCTGCGACCGCCGGTGTGGGACGCCTGGGCGGCTTGCGCAACGATGATCATGGGGCTATCAGTTGATCGTGGTTGTCGAGCAAGGGGACGCCGTAGCCCTGCAGGATGGTCTGGATCTGCGGCGCGAGGCGTTCCAGCAGGGTGTTCAATTCGTGCTTCCAGGCGGTCTCGCGGGGGCGGATGCCCAATGAGACGCTGAAGGCCAGCGGCACCCCGTCCTGTTGCGCCGGGAGCGGGACCAGGGTGAGCGGCACCGGCTGTTGGCGCGCCGCATAGCCCGCGATGGGACCCCAGATGACGGCCAGATCGAGTTCACCCCGGGCGACATCGTTCACCGCATCGCGCGCCGGGGCATACAAGCGGGTGTCGACCGCCCTTTCATAGGAGCGCGTCTGCCCGAGCAGGTCATAGCGGGTGAGCAGGCTGACCGGCGGGGTGCCGGCCACCACGCCGATCCGCAGACCCTTGGCGGCGGGGTCGTCGAGGCCCTTTAGCGTGAGGCCGGCGGTAACCGTTTAGCCCCCCCTGGGTGCTGGGTGCCAAGGAGTCCCGGCGGGTCGCGGCGGCCTTGATCATAAATCCGGCCATCAGCCCTTGCGGCGGCCCGTCGCGGCCGGGAACCGCTCCGACGCCGTAGGAGCGACCCCGGCTGCGACGCGTGCCAGCCGCGGCCGGGCCGCAATTATGATCACGGCCGGTCGCGGCGATCGGTCAGATGGCAGGTAAGGGCAACGGCGGGGCCTGAAGCCCTTGGCGGCGCTGGCGGACTACCTCGGCCAGATACGGCCAGGGCGAGACGGCGCGTTTGCGACAGGTCTCGATGACGCTGGCCAGGTGGGCGAAGGCGCGGGTGCCCTGCGCGGTGCGGGTCCCCATGCCGATGCGGCGGGCGATGACCCAGTGGCGCAGGGCGCGCTCGGCTTCGTTGTTGGTCAACGGCAACTCCGGATGGTCGAGTACCACCCAGAAGGTGTCCCAGTCGTTGAACAACTCGCGCGCCAGCGCGCGCATCTTCTCATGCGGCGCATCGACCTGACGCAGGCACTCGTCGAGCAGGGCGTTGAGCATCCGCGCATGCCGTGCGCGCAACACCCCGACGGGGGGCGGGGCGCCGCGGGCGTCGTAAACGGCGGCCATCACCGTCGCGATGACCGTCAGGATCTCGCTGCCAAAGCGCTGGGCCGCCGGTTCCAAGCCATCTTCCAGCGCCTGGGCCTTGCGGATCAGGTGGGCCAGGCAGCGCAGCCGTTGGTCCAGGTCGCGATAGGCCCAGAAGCCGTCGCTCATCAACCAGCCGTTGAAGGTCTCGCCGAGCACCTGGCGCACGACCTCCACCGAGCGCTTGCCAACGACGAACAGCGTGGCGGTGGCACAGGTGAACACCCACAGCCACCGCAGCCGACCATGCTCCTTCCAACTGGTTTCATCGGCATAGCGCAGTTCGACATTGCGCACCGCCGCGTAGAGTTCCGCCTCGACCACCGGGGCCACCGCCCGTCCGGCTTCGTGAAGGCACTGGTTGATGGTCGCGCTCGACAACTCCAGACCCAGCCAATCGGACAGAAACTCACGGACCCGCGCCCGCGACAACCGCATGCGCTGGCTCAAGGCGCAGATGAAGGACACTAGCAACGGTCCGGCCAAATGCCACTCGGTCAGGGCCACCGTCCACTCGACCTCGCCCGCCGCGCGCCCCGGCTGCGCCTGCGTCCAGTGGCCGCAATCGCAGCAGCATTCAAAATAGATGTGCTTGGTCTGGCGCAGGAGCAGTCCGGTCGCGCCGGCACCGGGCTGGATCAGCTCGATTTCGTAGCGGGCGTTGTGTGCCCGCGCCACATGAGCATCCGTCAACGCCTGGCCGCACCCCGCACAGCAGGTTGGCCGGTGAGGCTGCTCGGCGTCCACCGGCAGGTGCTGGGTGCGGCTGTGCCCCGGGCTGCCCGGGCGCCGACCGGGGGGCTGGCCGGTGACCGTCCGGTGCGAGCCCTGACGGCGCGGCCGGGGCGCCGCCGGCCCCGCCGGCTCAGCGTCGCCGGGGGTGTCTGCCGCAGCGGCCCCGTCCTGCGACCCCGCGGGGACGTCGGGCTGGCCAGCGGGCGTGTCCTGACCGCCCGTGCCCTCCCACGGCAGCCGCGTGCTCGGTGGCCGCGAACTGTTGGAGGGGTTCTGCCCCAGCCGCTCGCGCGCCGCCTTCAGGTCCGCCAGCGCCTTGCCCAACAGCACCCGCGCCTGCGCCGACGTGAGCGTCTGCAGGTAGGCGTCGTCGAATTGTCTGAGGTCGTGATCGCTCAGGTGCATGGCGGGGGCGTGGCGGCGCTGGCGCACTCTCGTATAGAAGCTTGGGCCATAGTTTGCCAGGACCGTCGAGCTTTGTCGCGTAGGCTTATGATCGTCGGCGAGGCATTCATCCGACTCCCGGCCATCCCGCTGGCCGCGCGGTCGCTGGTCCGCACAGCGGACCCTACGGGCGCGCAGCCTCCCCGTAGGGTCCGCTGTGCGGACCGGGCGTGGCTGGCCGAAACTACGTCACGCCGTCCGCGAGGGGGCTAAGAACAGGGGGGGCTAAACGGTTACGGCCGGCGTCGGCCCGATATATCAGGGTGTAGACGGACCTGTAATAGGGGTTGGTGTTCTGCACCAGGTCATTGACCGCGCTGATCCCCATGATCACATCGCACAGCCGGGTCTGGAGCGTATTGCGGATGAAGCCGACGCTCTGGGGCCACCAGCGGTAATGCAGGGTGCGGTTGAGGTCGCCCGCGATCAGCACGGCGATCCTGTTCTCGAAGCCCTCGAGTTGTTCGTTGGAGAAGGGGAGATTGTTGGGGTCACCGCAGACCGTCAGGTAGCGGCCGGCGCGCGCCTCGTGGTCGGTCGCCCCCTGGGAACCCGGGCTCGCGGCGAGGGCGGCCAGCAGTGCCAGGCCGGGCAAGCACCGGGCCCCGGGGCTGTGGCTCATCCGGCGTGACCCGGTCGGCGGTGCCTCGGCATCGGGTCTAGCCCTTCGGTGCCGGTTCGGGAGCGGGTGCCGCGGCGGCCGGCGCGGCCGGTTTGACCTTGGGGAAGTTCTCCGGGCGGCCGTGGCCGATGGCATTGTCCGCGCGTGCCCTCAGGTAGGCATAGATGTCGCTCAATAGAAGAGCCCGGTGCGCGGGGAGTAGGAGGCCGGCTGCTGGTCCTTGGTGCCCAGGGCGGCCGGGCAGATGCCCTTGGTGTTGACGTCCTCGCCGTTGCGGCCGGTGGAGAATTCCGCCACCGTCTGCGGCCGGCCGGTCTTCATGTCGATACCGGTGGCCCAGTTCACCGCCGGGTCGAACTTCTCGGCGACCAGCAGTTCGCCGGTCACCCGGTCGAGGGTATAGCCGAAGCCGTTGCGGTCGAGGTGGACCAGGGCCTTGCGGGGCTTACCCTGGATCTCCTTGTCGACCAGGATCATCTCATTGACGCCGTCATAGTCCCACTCGTCGTGGGGGTTCATCTGATAGACCCATTTCGCCATGCCGGTGTCCGCATCGCGCGCCCAGATGGTCATGGACCAGCGGTTGTCGCCCGGGCGCTGGGAGGGGTTCCAGGTGCTGGGGTTGCCGGAGCCGTAATAGATCAGATTCAGCGCCGGGTCATAGGAGTACCAGCCCCAGGTGGTGCCGCCGCCGATCTTCCACTGATCGCCCTCCCAGGTGGCGGTGCCGGAGTCCTTGCCCACCGGTTTGCCCAGATGGGTGGTCTTTTCCGGGTCCATCAGGGTGTCGGCGTCCGGGCCCATGGAGTAGCCGCGCCACACCAGCTTGCCGTCGGCATAGGCGACACCGCGGTTGACGGTGTCGCAGCACATCACCGGGATGACGCTGGTATCCTGGCGCGGCTCGTATTTCCAGAGGATCTTGCCTTCGTTGTTCAGATCGAGTGCGAAGACCTTATTGGGGAAGGGGGTGTGGACATACATGACGTCGCCGATCACCAGGGGGCCGCCCTCATGGCCGCGCAGGACGCCGGTGGAGAAGGTCCAGGCGACCTTGAGATCCTTGACGTTGGCGTCGGGGTGCGGTTAGCGGTTACGTCGCCCTTGCCAATACGCAAATGTTATGCCAGGAGATTGCCTCCGCTCGGGGTGGGATCGGTGCCGGGTGCGGCGCGTCCGACCTGGTACCGCGCCCGACCGCGAGGCTGCGCCGGGCACTGGTCCGTGGAGCGCGGCGTGTCACGACTGTGTCACTGATGAAACACTGCGTCCGAGCAACCGATTGGGAGGGGCCAAGACCATGAATGCGCTCTATCCGCCGCTCGCACCCGCCGCGGCCCACGCCCTGGACCTCGGCGCCGGGCAGCGCCTTTGTGTGGAGGAGTGCGGCGCGCCCGCCGGGGTCCCGGTCGTCTTTCTGCACGGCGGGCCGGGGTCTGGTTGTCGGCCGGAGCATCGGCGCTATTTCGACCCCGGCTATTACCGCATCCTGCTCGTCGATCAGCGCGGCAGTGGTCGCTCGACCCCGGCCGGCGGCACCGCGGACAACGCGACCCGCGACCTGGTGGCGGACCTGGAACGGGTCCGCGCCGCCTTGGGCATCGAGCGCTGGCTGCTGTTCGGCGGCTCCTGGGGGGCGACCCTGGCCCTGGTCTATGCGCAGACCCACCCCGCGGCGGTCCTGGGCCTGGTCCTGCGCGGTACCTTCCTGGCAAGGGCGCGGGATCTGAACTGGTTTTTCGGGCCGGACGGGGTGGCGCGGCTGCTGCCGGGGCCTTGGCGTGACTTTCAGGAGGGCGTACCGCCGGCCGCGCGGGCGGACCTGATCGCCGGCTATCATGCCGCTGTGCACGGCGGGGACCCGGACGCGGCGGCGACCGCCGCCCCGGCCTGGTCGGCGTGGGCGGACCAGGTGAGTTCCTGGGGGCGCGCGGCGGCGCCCGCGACCGGGGCCGCGGCCGGACCGGTCCTCAGCAAGGTGCGTATCGAGACCCACTATGCGCGGTACGGCTATTTTCTGGAAGACAATGAGATCCTGCGGCGCGCCGGGCGGCTCCCGGCGGTACCCTTGACCATCGTGCACGGCCGCCGCGACCTGGTGTGCCCATTGGAGGGCGCCTGGGCCCTGCACCAGGCGGTGCCTGGCTCGCGTCTGATGGTGGTCGAGGAGACCGGGCACCTGATCGCGGAGTCGGGGATGATCGATGCGCTGGTCGGGGAGACCGATCGGCTGCGGTCTGTGTTCGGCTGAGTCCGCTCCCGGAGTCTGCGCGCAAGATTGTAGATACAGGTTACCGTGAAAGTCGCGCAGTGCCGCGGGGGACCCTCAGCACCAGAGAATCCCGCCCGTGGCTGGGCATCAAGGCGCCGCCCATCGTCCGGGACAGGCCGCCCGCGGCCTGCGCTAAATGACGCCAAGTTCGACTGTTTCCTAAGTCACAATAGCAACGACAAGCACACAGCACGGACGATTAAGTCACTATTCGCCCAAAGAGGCTTGGCCGCCTGGATTGACGAAGATGAACTTCCTCCAGGAACAAAGGGGCAAAACGGTCTTTCCATTGCCATCCGCCAGCAGCGGGAACTCCGGGGACAGCTGACTTAATTCGAGAAATCCCGGGGAGAGTTTACTTAATTGGAGAGGCGAAGGACTCAAGAAAGCCTTGGTGACCGGTCCGGCTCGCGGTCTCTCGGTCCGCACAGCGGACCCTACGGGCCCGTAGCCGGCCCGTAGGGTCCGCTGTGCGGACCGACGACCTCGCAGCTCACGCGAAGGTCCGACTTGTGATCAAGGCCAGCGTCACCTGTATGGCCGGGAGGTTGCGGCGGTATAACTCATCCAGAAAGGGTGACGGCGTGATACCCGATACTTCGCAGGCCTTGGACTGAGAAATGCGCTGCCCGGCATACCACTGAATTACTGCTGCGATCTTCAACTCTTCAGAGAACGCCTGTAGGGCTTAGACGTAGGGCGGAGAACTCACCTGGATCAAAATTCAAGACGATCTGCGTCATTCTCGAGATAGCCGGAATAACGATGAAGGCTGCCCGCTGGGTGTTCAGGCGGGTAAGGATAGCGAATTCCTGGGGTCGGCGCAGGATCGGGGACGCCGGAGGACGTCCAAGGCTGAAGCCTTGGACTCCAGGATAGCGGCCGCAATGGTGATCCAAGCTGCGGCTAGCCGCCCCCCGTCACTGCAATGGCAAAGGTCTGCTCGAAGCGGCGCCCGGCGCCGTCCTTCACCTCGACCCGCAGGTCACCGGCACCACCGCGGCATCCTCGGCGCGGCCTTGATCGTCCTTCCGGCCGCGATCGGCGAGCGGCGTTGGGTGCGGCGCGCGAACCTTGCGCGAGGATGCAGCGGTATCGCGGTGGCACGGGTGCGCGCGGCGCACCCTCCGGGTTCTTTTGCGAGAACGACGAGCGAGGCCCGCGGCGCCCAGGAGACAGACTTCGACGCGGCCTGGATGGGCACGCCCGCTCGACGGCACGACAGGTCCGGACCGTCATGCGCGGGCTTTTGCCCGTCCCAGGGTGTTCGGGCGACCACCTCAGTCTGGATCGCACCCCTTGATGCTCCGGGAATCTGCGCGCGAGTCTCGGTAGTGGCAGAATAGGCGCCTCGGTCCCGTCGGCTCCCAAGACAGAATCATCCGTTATCTCCGCGCCCGCGCGTCAGATCCTTCAAAGAGCCTAACGCAGTCCCACCCATTCAGGCGGGGGCACCAGTCCCCGCGTTCGGAGTTTCCCCATGAGGTCTAAGTTGTTGCGCGGGATAGCGCTCGCTGTCGGCCTGGCCCTGGCGGCCGGATGCGACAAGCCGGCCGGGTCGGCCGCCGCGGGTCCGGGGGCGGCCAAGCCCGTCCCGGAGGTGGCCGTAGTGACCGCCCAGGCCCAGGCGGTGCCGAACACCCGGGAACTGGTGGGGCGCCTGGCGGCGACCCGCTCGGCCCAGGTGCGGGCGCGGGTCGCGGGGGTCCTGCTGGAGCGGGTCTACACGGAGGGGACGGACGTCAAGCCGGGTCAGGTCCTGTTCCGCATCGATCCGGCCCGCCTGCAGGCCGCGCTCAACGCCCAGGAGGCGGCCCTGGTCCGCGCCGAGGCGGATGCCGCCAACGCCGCCCTGACCGCCAAGCGCTTTCTGGAGTTGCGGGAGAAGAAAACCTCGTCGCAACAAGACCTGGATACCGCCCAGGCGGCCGAGCGGACGACCGCGGCGGCGGTCAAGCAGGCGCGGGCCAATGTCGATGCCGCCCGGCTCGAACTGGGCTTTGCCACCGTCACCGCCCCCATCGCCGGGCGCGCCGGCCGCGCCCTGGTGACCGAGGGCACCCTGGTGGGGCAGGGGGACGCGACCCTGCTGACCACGGTGGATCGCATCGATCCGCTCTATGTCAACTTCAGCCAGTCGCCGGCCGAGCTTGCCGACCTGCGCAAGCTCGCGGCGGCCGGGGCCAAGTCGGCCGCCGAAACCCAGGTCGAGGTGCTGTCACCGGACGGCACCCCCTATCCCCATCCGGGGACCCTGGACTTTTCCGACCTGGCAGTGGACCCGAACACCGGAGCCCTGTCCTTGCGCGCCACCCTGCCCAACCCCGATAAGGCCCTGTTGCCCGGGATGTTCGTGACACTGCGCCTGACCGCGGGAGCCTTGGAGCAGGCCTTTCTGCTGCCCCAGCCGGCCCTGTCGCGGGATGCCCAGGGGGCCTTTCTGCTGCTGGTGGACGACGCCGGCAAGGTCGCCCAGCGCCGGGTCACGAGCCGCGGTATGACCCGCAAGGAGTGGATTGTGACCGGCGACCTCAAGGACGGTGACCAGGTGATCGTCGCCGGGCTGCAAAAGATTAAGCCGGGGGACGCGGTGCGCATCGCGCCGCCCGCGCCGTCGGCCGCGGCAGCCCCGGCGCCCGGTCCCGACAAACCCAAGGCGGACGCACCGCCGACCGCCGCTCAAGGGTCGAAATAACTCATGCCCCGTTTTTTCATCGACCGCCCCATCTTCGCCTGGGTCATCGCCATCCTCATCACCCTGGCCGGCGGTGTGGCCGCACTCAACCTGCCGGTCTCGGCCTATCCGCCCATCGCCCCGCCGCAGATCAGCATCACCGCCTCCTACCCGGGGGCGAGCGCGGAGGTCATGGAGAAGACCGTCACCTCGGTCATCGAGCAGCAGCTCACCGGGGTGGATGACCTGCTCTATTTCGACTCCGTCTCGCGCGGGGTCGGCCAGGCTCAGATCACCCTGACCTTCGAGACCGGCACCAATCCGGACATCGCCCAGGTCCAGGTACAGAATCGCCTGAGTGTGGCCGAGCCGCGCCTGCCCCGGGACGTGGTGCAAAACGGTCTGGTGGTCGCCAAGGCCAACGCCGACTTCCTGATGGTGGTGGCGCTGCGTTCCAGCGACCCGGCGCTCGACAGCAACGCACTCGATAACCTGATCGCGGCCCAGCTCCTGGACCCCATCCGGCGCCTCCCCGGCGTGGGCGGGGCCACCCAGTTCGGCTCCGGCTACGCCATGCGCATCTGGCTCGACCCCGACAAGCTGCGCGGTTTCGGGCTCAGCGCCGCGACGGCCCTGGCGGCGGTCGTCGGCCAGAACATCCAGGTGGCCGCCGGCAACATCGGCTCTATGCCGGCCCTGCCCGGCCAGGGCTTCACCGCCTCGGTGACCGCCGCCAACCGCTTCACGACCACGGACGAGTTCGGCGAGATCATCCTGCACGCCAATCCGGACGGCAGTAATGTTCAATTGAAAGACGTCGCCCGCATCGCGCTCGGGGCCGAGTCCTTCGGGCGCGACGTCCACCTGGGGGCGGACGCGGTGGCCGGCTTCGCCATCCAACTCGCCCCGGAGGCCAATGCACTGGAGGTGGCCGCGGCGGTGCGGGCCAAGATGGACGAGTTGATTCACTATCTGCCCGCCGGGGTGTCGTGGCTGAGCCCCTATGACAGCACCCAATTCGTGCGTATCTCTATCCAAGAGGTCGTCAAGACCCTGGTGGAGGCAGTCGTCCTGGTCTTTCTGGTGATTCTGCTGTTTCTGCAGAACCTGCGCGCCACGCTCATTCCGACCCTGGTGGTGCCGGTGGCGCTCACCGGGGCCTTTGCCGGCATGTTCCTGGCGGGTTTCTCGATCAATGTGCTGAGCCTCTTCGCCCTGGTGCTGGCCATCGGTCTGGTGGTGGACGACGCCATCGTGGTGGTGGAGAACGTGGAACGGCTGATGACCGAGGAGGGCCTGTCGCCCAAGGAGGCGGCACGCAAGGGGATGGACCAGATCACCGGGGCCGTGATCGCCATGACGCTGGTGCTGGCGGCGGTCTTCATCCCGATGGCCCTGGTGGGCGGCAGCGTGGGGGTCATCTACCGCCAATTCTCGCTGACCATCGTGATTTCCATGGGCATCTCCGCCCTCATGGCGCTGAGCTTCACCCCGGCCCTGTGCGCCACCCTGCTCAAGCCCGCCCATGAGCCCAATTGGTTCCTGCGCGGCTTCAACCGCGGCTACAACGCGATTGCCGGGGCCTATCTGCGCCGCGTCGCCAAGGCGATCCGCCACACGCCGCGCTGGATGGTCTCGTTTACCGCGCTGCTGGTCCTGGCCGGCTGGCTCTTCACCCAATTGCCGTCTGGCTTTCTGCCGGAGGAGGACCAGGGCTATGCCTTCGCCATCGTGCAATTGCCCCCCGGGGCCACCATGCAGCGCACGACCGCGGTCTTGCAGGAGATGGACCAGATCCTGCGGAAGAACCCGGCGGTCGACCGTGCCATGCTGGTGGCCGGGTTCAGCTTCGTCGGCCAAGGGGAGAACGTGGCCCTGGGCTTTATCCGGCTCAAGGACTGGGATGTCCGCACCAAGCCCGCGGAGCAGATCAAGGCCTTCATCCCGGCCATCAACGGCGCCCTGCAGGCGGTCAAGGGGGCGCGTATCTTCGTGGTCAACATGCCGACGGTGCGCGGGCTCGGCCGCTTCGGCGGCTTCGACTTCCGGCTACAGGACCGCGCCGGTCTGGGCCACGCCCAGTTGATGCAGGCGCGCAATACGCTGCTCGGCGCCGCGGCCAAGGCCCCGGATTTGGCCGGGGTCCGCCCCAATCAATTGGAGGACGGACCCCAGGTCCGCTTCACCGTGGACCGCCTCCAGGCCCAGGCCATGGGGCTCGACCTCGCCGACATCTATGGCGCCATCAAGCTCATGCTGGCCCCGGTCTATGCCAATGACTTCAATTACCAGGGGCGGGTGCTCAAGGTCTTGCTCCAGGCCGATGCCGCCTTCCGCAGCCGCCCCGAGGACCTGGCGCGCTATTTCATCCCCAGCCAGGGGGGCGGGCTGGACGATATGGTCCCCTTGAGTTCAGTGGTGAGCGCGGACTGGACCCTGGCCCCGCCCGCCATCGATCACTACAACGGCTTCGAGGCGATCCAGATCAACGGCGGCGCCAGCCCCGGTCACAGCTCCGGCCAGGCCATGGCGGCGATGGAGAAGATCGTCGCCACCGAGCTGCCCCCGGGGATCGGCTTCGAGTGGTCCGGGGCCTCGCTCCAGGAGATCATCTCCGGCAAGCAGGCGCCCATCCTGTTCGCCCTGTCGCTGGCCGTGGTCTTCCTGGCGCTCGCCGCGCTCTATGAGAGCTGGTCGGTGCCGGCGGCGGTCATGCTGGTGGTCCCGCTGGGCGTGTTGGGGGCACTCTCATTCACCTGGCTGCGCGGCCTGGAGAACGATGTCTATTTCAAGGTCGGGCTGATTGCGGTCATCGGACTCTCGGCCAAGAACGCCATCCTCATCATCGAATTCGCCAACACCATGCACCAGTCGGGGCGCGGCCTGTATGAGTCGGTCATGGAGGCCGCCCGGCTGCGCCTGCGCCCCATTGTCATGACCTCCATCGCCTTCATCCTGGGCGTCACGCCGCTCGTCATCTCCAGCGGCGCCGGGGCCAACAGCCGCCACGCCATCGGCACCGGGGTCATGGGCGGAATGGTCGGCGCCACGCTGCTGGGGGTGCTGTTCGTGCCGGTCTTCTATGTGGTGGTGCGGCGCCTGCTCGGGGACCGGCTGGAGGGGGACAAGGCGCAAGGGGCGGGTGCGGACGCCTGCGGTCAGACAGAGGAAGGTCCGCAAGGCAACGCAACCCAACGCGGCTAGGACGCGGCGGCACTCGGTGCCGCCGGTCTCGATCAGGATTCGGGCCTTAGGGTGGACAAGGTCGCAGGGTGGACAGGCGCAGCGCAGTCCACCGACTCTCGCGCCTGCGGACGCGAGAAAGACGCGGTCCTGTCGATCGCATGGGTCCCCAGGAGAGGCGCGGCGGGACCTCAGCTCAGAATGCTATAGGCAATGATGATCGGTGCGGTGAACGCGATGGCGACGGCCACCATCTCGCCGAGGCTCAGTTCTTTCAGATGGGTCAGATAATTCATTACGGCAGACCTGTGGTTGGGGACTTGTGGACCACGACGGACGTGGCCTTGGGGTAAACCTGGCCGGGGGCCCGTGGCGGGTCGGGGCGGGTTATAGATCACTTTATTAGTATATAACGATATAAAAGTCAACTGGAAATTCGTAAACTATTGTCCCGTATATTTGTTATTTTTCAGTGTACTAGGTGCGTATAAAGGCGGCGCCGCTTCGCAATGATTATTGTCAACCAGGTTCCATCCCGGCGCGACGGATGGGCCCGGCGGGCGAGGCGTCGGCCGGGCGCCGGGCGGGTCAGCCGGCCGATCGCACCCTGTGCGGCAGGGCGCTATAACCTGACGTCAGGGTGCGACCAGGGGGCCTTTCCCGACCGGGTGCGCGATGCCCTTGCCGCCTGAGTCGACTCGGCAACCCGAGGACTGCCCGTTGGGCTTCGTTCCTCAGCCCAGCCTACAATGCGTACCGCGTTCACTCCGCCGGCCGGTTGCGGCTGGCCCCTCCTTCTTGTTCCATGCGCCAGCGTAGGAATGCCGTGCGGGCACCGCGCGTCCGCAATTAAAGGTCAATCATGTCCCATAGTCTTCCGCTGGTCACGACCATTGCCACGGCCCTTGGGCTCGCGCTGCGCAAGATCGCCCTGCCCGGTGCCCTCCTGCAAATCGCCGTCGCGACCGCACTGGGCGCCGGAGCGGCCTACGCCTGGGGCTGGGGCTGGGGCGCCGCCCTGGTCTTCGGTCTGGCGCTCTCGGTTGCGAGTACCGTGGTGCTGCTGCGGGCGCTGGAGGCACGCGGCGTCCTGGACTCGATGAATGGGCGGATCGCCGTGGGCTGGCTGATCGTCGAGGACCTGGCCATGGTGCTGGTGCTGGTCCTGCTGCCGCCGCTGGCCGGGTGGCTCGGCGGCACGGCACCGGGCGGCGGGCACGGGAATCTCTGGTGGACCCTCGGTATCACGCTGGCCGAGGTCGGGGCCTTCGTCGTTTTGATGCTGGTGGTCGGGCGCCGGGTCTTCCCGAAGCTACTGTGGTATGTCGCCCGCACCGGTTCGCGTGAACTCTTTACCCTGTGTGTCGTGGCGGCGGCGGTCAGTATTGCCTTCGGGGCGGCCACCCTGTTCGGCGTGTCCTTCGCCCTGGGGGCCTTTTTTGCCGGCATGGTCATGCGTGAGTCGGAGTTCAGTCATCGGTGAGTTCTCATTCATCCTGGCCGGACTCGGGGTCAGCCTGGGCCTGCTGCCGCTTGCCGGACAAAGCCTGATCGTGGCCGGCGCATTGATCTCCATGGCCATCAATCCGCTGGTCTTTGCCGCGGTCGAGCCGCTGCAGGCCTGGGTCAGGCGCCGCTCCGCGCTGGCCCGACGGCTGGAACGGCCGGTCGATCCACTGGCCCAGTTACCCGCGGCGACCAAGGACCGGTATCTCTCCGGACAGGTCGTCCTGGTCGGATATGGGCGCGTCGGCCGGCGCATCGGCGCCGCGCTCGAGGCGCAGGATATTCCCTATGTCGTCGCCGAGCAGAACCGCGAGACGGTCGAGCGGCTGCGCGCCCGCGGCGTCGCTGCCGTCGCGGGCAACGCGGCCGACCCGGCGGTATTGATTCAGGCCCATTGCGCGCGGGCGAGCATGCTGGTCGTAGCCACCCCCGATACCTTCTACGTGCGGCAGATGATTGCGGTTGCCCGTAAACTCAATCCCACGATCGAGACGGTCGTGCGGACCCATAACGAGGAAGAGGCCGGGCTGCTGGAGCGCGAAGCAGGCGGCAAGGTCTTTCTGGGTGAGGCGGAACTGGCCAGGGCCATGAGCCGCTATGTGTTCGAGCGTTTCGGGCGGGGTCCTCACGCGAATTCCTGCTAACGTTGTACGCACCCAGCAGACCGGAGGTCGAGGCTTCAGCCGGACGGGGCACTCCCCCGCCCCGCTAAGTCCGCCCGAACCGCAGAGCCCGGGGCGATGAGGAACGATTCACCAATAGCTCAAACAAGTCAATTAGGGAATGCCTTTCGCGTCGTTGTCGTTGTCGTTGTCGTTGTCGATGTCGAAATTATCGGAGCGCCTCGGATTCTCTCGCACTCTAAATGGCATCGCTTATACGATTACGACAACGACAACGACAACGACAACGACAACGAACGCGTTTGTGCGTGACTTGTTCTTGACTCGTTACTGAACGACCCCGAGACCAATCCCCATCGTTTTCGAGTTATTGCCGGAGATCCGCCATGACTGCCCCATCGAATCCGTTGCGCGCCACGGGCGCCCTGTCCACCCAGGTCTATAATATCGCCCATCGCGGCGCCCGCGCCTTTGCCCCGGAGAATACGCTCGCTGCCTTTGCCAAGGCACAGGGCTTTGGCTGCCCGATGTTCGAGCTGGATGTCCATAAGTCCTGGGATGGCGAGTTGATCGTGCATCACGACGACAACTTGCTACGCTGCACCGATGTCAAGGCGAAATTCCCCAGGCGCGCGCCCTATCTGCTCTCCGATTTCACCTTTGACGAATTGCGCCGCCTGGATGCCGGCAGTTGGTACCTCGCGGAACTCGCGCTGCCCCCGCCGCGGCGGCAGCCCTTCCTGCAAACCCTGAGCGATGCCGAGATCGCCGAATTCGTCAGCGCCGAGGACCGTAAACAGTACGGCTCCGGCGAGATTCGCCTCCCGACCCTGCGCGAGACGCTCGAGCTGGCCGCCGCTGCCGGCATGATGGTGAATATCGAGCTCAAGACCCTGCCGCGGCAGTACCCGGGGCTTGCCAAGGAGGCCGTCGAACTGGTGCAGGCCATGGACCTGGAGACCCAGGTCCTGATCTCCTCCTTCGACCATGAGCAGTTGGTCATCGTGCGTGAGTTGAGCCAGGTGATCCCCACCGGCGTCCTGACCAGTGACCGGATCGCCCGGCCGGCGGACTATCTGCGGCTCCTGGATGCCGACGCCTACAATCCCGGCTGCTATGGCGATTACGATTCGCTCGGCTTCAACTCGGTCACCGGTCAATTGGACCCCCACGGCATCGCGGCCGTCCGCGCCGCCGGCCGCGGCGTCAACGTCTGGACCTGCAACGACGTGGACCAGATGTGCCAATTGATCACGGCCGGCGTGACGGGGCTGATCACCGACTTTCCCAATCGCGTGCGCGACGTGCTGGCCGTTTGAGTCGACTCCGCAACCCGAGCACTGCTTGTTGGGCTCAAGGGGTGCGGCCTCCGAATAATGTGCCTAACCGTAGCACTCAGCCCCAAACTGGTCGATCTTCTGCCAGAACTGTGCCCATCGTCCGGTGGTCTGCGTCAGTGCGCGTAGGCTGAGCACAATCTTGGCCCCTTTGTTCTTCCAGCGCATCCCGGAGGCACATAGCCGTTGCTTGACCAAGGTCTTGCAGGCGGCCTCGGTGACGCCCGATCCGATCGGCAGTCCCGCGGCGACGAAGCCCGGGTAGTCCATTTGATGGCGATGGTTGGTGAAGTAGGTCCAAGCGCTGAGAACGTCGTCGCGCAGCGTCTGCGAGAGGGTGTGCCGCTGCGACAGGCGCGCGGCCTCGCCGATGAGCAGGTCAAGGGCGGCGGGGTCGTGCTTGAGCGTCGTGCAGTGCGCGCTCTGCCACTGCGCGCGCGGGCCCTCGGCGTGGCGCTGCGGATGGGTCGCTTGGGCGATTTTGCCCACGTATTCCGTTGCATGGAAAAAATCGATCAACTGGCGGTCGGTGTGTTGCTCGAGGAACCGCCAGTTGCTTGCCGCCCCGTCGGCGATGCCCAGGTACAGTGCCTCGGGGAGGTGCCGCTTGACGCGTTGGATCTCGCGCTCCATGCGTTGCCGGAACTCCTGCTTGCCGTACTCGGGTGCCGCAGCGAGGTAGATGGTGTGCTGGCGCTCGCCCTCGCCGTCGTAAAGCGAGAGGGTTCCGACCATGGCTTCGCGCCAGCCCGCACTGTCGGCCATGGGGATCATGGCGCCGTCGAGGCTGACCACGACGGTCGCGATGGGCGTCTCAAGCGCCGGCATCGCGTACTCCCAGTCCTCCTCTTTGGCCGTGGCGATGGTGCCTACCCACTCCGCAACATTTTGAATATACGAGGTAGCGATCGTCCGACCGTGGTTCTGCTCAAGGTCAGTCTGCACCGCGCGCACGTTGAGCTGCGCATACTTGTGGCTGAGTTGACTGGCGAATCGGGGGGTCGCCCCGCGCACGATCCGCGCCTGGTGCTCGAGCGGACAGTAGATCCGCCCGCCGCGCGAGCTTTGGTAGACATAACGCTCGACCTCGACCGGCCCGTAAGGCGTCTGGTACTCCTTCGGATCGCGCCCGCGCGCGGTCAGCTTGATCGCGCCGACACGGATCGCACTGCCGTCGGTGTCGAAACGCTGCAGCGCCTCCTCGGTGGCGCAGCGCCCCACCGCGTTGGTGGCCTCCTGGATGGCTCCTTCCATGTCCAGCAGGCTACCGCTGAGCCGCACCGTTACCTCGACCGTCACCTCGTCACCCGAGATCCTGACTACCTTCGCCACGACTGCACCTTCTCGTCTAGTCACAGAAGGTTACGAAATACTCCTCAAAGGCACATCATGTCAAGGCCGCACCCGGCTCAAGCCCCGAAGGGGCGCGACATACCAGCCCAGGGCAACGCCCTGGGTATGAGGTATAAAGACCCCCTAGCCCTGAAAGGGCGTGACATAAGGAGCCCACCCTTATGTCACGCCCTTTCAGGGCTAGGCCGGATAAAAAAATGCTATCCCAGGGCGTTGCCCTGGGCTGGTATGTGCGACCCCGTTGGGGTCGGTACGCAAGAAAAGGTGGAACCGGGTACTGCAATACGGACCGCCCTTGCAAAGCTAGCCCGTCGCGGCTGAAGCCGCTCCCACCGGTGGGAACCGCTCTCTTTTTCTCGTTCCCACGCTCCAGCGTGGGAATGCCGTTCGGCCGCTCCAGCGGCCCGAGGCCAGACGCGACGCTGGAGCGTCGGGACTTGCTCCCACGCTGGAGCGTAGGAGCCAGGTGAACCGAGCCGGACGGGGCATTTGCCCCGTCCGTAACGTTCTCTTCGGGCGTGCGGGTTCGCGGCGGAGCGGCAACGGAATAAACGTCTGGGACGGGGCGAATGCCCCGTCCCGCCCGGCGCAGCGATGCCTATCAGGCCCGTGCGGTCCATGCGATGTGCGGCCTTGGTCATAACTCCGGCCACACGCCCTTGCGGCAACCCGTCGCGGCCTGGGGGCCGCTCCTACGCCGTAGGAGCCGCCCCCAGGCCGCGACGGATGTCACCCTCGTGGTGGCCGGAATAATGATCAAGGCCCGATGGGCATCGTTCCCGCTCTGCCCATCCTACAGGACTAAGTGGAATTGCCGGCGGCGCCCGCTCTCAGGTCATTAAATTCCGAGCTAAGCGCTGCACCGATCCAGGGACCACAAGCTAGAAATAATCCGATCACGACGGGATACCAAGGTACGCCGAGGTCGCCCCAATCCAGTAATTGTGCGACAAGCGAGGCCCCAAGAAGAGCGAGAACGGCATCTG
>NZ_CP020371.1:300000-416864 GCF_002813775.1 Candidatus Thiodictyon syntrophicum | reverse complement strand
GTACGCGGGGCCTCAATGTTAGGTGATGCCGCCAGAGGTGTCTCATCGGTGTCCGCGAGCGGAAAAACCAGCAAACTCATGACATAGTCGCACGAAGCGAACCGAGTACCTTGACGAGAGCATAAAGGACCCTGGCGGGGAAAGCAATACAGTGTTATTTTAGCTCAAGACACTACGGTATTGCTTTTTGGGGGTGTTTGGTGCAGGTGATAGCAGTGGTGCAGAATAAAGGTGGCGTAGGTAAGACGACGCTTACGCGGGTCCTGGCCGAGTATTTCTCGCGCAAGGGGCGGCGGGTGTTGGCGATCGATCTGGACGCTCAGTGCAACCTTTCCCGTCGGTTCCTGGAGATGGAATATGACCAGGCGGATCCGGACGGGGTCTTGCCGCCCCTTCATCCGCTGTTTCAAGAGGGTGATGACGGAGGGTGGTCGGGGCGCAGTTCGAGCGCCGACGTCTATTTTCAAGGTGAGGTCTATCCTTATCCGACGCGCATTGAAGGGTTAGAGGTATTGCCGGGCCATGGTCCACGGCTGCGTCAAGTTGAACTTGTCCGCGTCGGCGATGTGCGTGAGCAGGTCCACAATCGTCTGTACGAGTTCCTCGTCCTCGCAGAGGTGCGCGACGCCTACGATTTGGCCTTGATTGATACTGCACCGGCTAAAGGTCCGCTGACGATCAGCGCGATGCGCGCCGCCACTCACGCGATCATCCCAACGACGCTCGAGCCGCAGCCAATTGAAGGGTTATTTGGCATGTTACAACTCTGGAGGCAAGAGATGCATAGTCGCGACACGAGCCGACCACCGTTGAAAATCGCGGCAATCCAGCCGAACCTCTTCAGAAAGGGGGTGGCATTGCACGAAGGTCTACTGGATTCGCTTCGCAAAGACACGGCCGTTGCGAGCCTGCTGTCTCCGGTCATCCTCCACCAGCGAATTGCATTTGCAGAGTCCGACCATGCCCAGGCGCGACCCAAGAGCGTATTCGATTTAGCGGAAAAGGATCCCGCGCGCTTGGAGGCGATCGCGATGTGCGAGTACGTCGCAAGATCGCTAAGTGAAGGGGGGGCTGGACTATGACTACCCCTCCCAAGCGCTTCCGATTCGGTGGGTCTGCGATCACTGATGCGATCAGCGAGACAGTACGACGGGGCAATGTCGAGGCTGGGGTTATGCATGTGGATGCCTTGGAGGTGGAGAGGATCGAACCTGATAGTGATAACCCCAGGCAATTGCGCATTACCGAAGACGAGTTTGGATGGCTCTTGGACCCGGTGGCGGTGGCCGCGGCAAGGGTTTCGGAATCTCAGTCGGCGCGAATCAAGGTGCTGTTGCGTCTTCGGGATCTGGCTGATTCCATGCTGGAGAGTGGCGTTCTCCAGCCGATCCGGGTGTTCCGACACGGGAATCTGTATCGGATTGCTTATGGAGAGCGTCGTTATTGGGCGGCTCGTTTGGCGGAGATCAAGAACATCCCGGCGTGGATATCAGATCAAAGACCAGCGCGTGTGCGTACGTTGCAACTTGTCGAAAATCTTCATCGCGATGATCTCGACCTGGCGGGACGGTTACGGAACGTCTTGGGCGTTCTTGAAGAACTTGCAGAAGAAGGGGATACGACCGGCGAACGATTGGCGAGCCTCGTGGGGATTGCTGAGCGGAGCGCGCGGCGATATCTGCAGGTGGCGCGTGGACCAGAAGATGTTCGCGAAGCGGTCTTGGCTGGGATCATTCGAGACTTGTTGGTTGCGGCTTCGGCGTCTGCCATCCGAGATGACGTGCAACGCGGGGTGGTCCTGTCGCTGCTTGCGAAGGGCTTGAACTGGGAGCGAGCGGTCGCGGAGGCAGAGAAGATGCGTAATCCGCCTGCGGAGCGGATGCGCGGACGTCCCATGATGAAGGTGACGCTTGGTGCGACAACGAATGTGGGAGTCGTTCGAGAGATTATGCAGATCGTGCTGGGTGAGGAGCGGCTCCCGCAGCTGGAATGGTCTGATTATCGAGCGGTAGGAAAGGCATGGAAGGCATTTCTCGCCGAGATGGAGCAACGTTTTTGAAGACGACCGTGCGAATGACCAGTGCCATGCGTGAGTCCTTGCGGAATGCGGCGAAAGCGTACGGGGGTAAGGGCAAGAGCCGGTGGGTGAGGGAGGCATTGGAAGCGTTGAATGCGGATGACCCCTGTCTTACGACAGTGGGGCATGGAGAGAGTGCGTTTGTGCCGGAGTGCTCGGATCAGGTCATACTTGGTCCCGGCGACAGTGACTTGTTGGAGCAGATGGTGGCGCGTATCCGTAAACAAGACCCCTTGGCTGAGGGGGTTCAGTCACAGATTCTGCGTGCGGCCATCCGCGGGAGGCTTCAGCGGTCAACTTGACCACTGGCCGAAAAAGCTCTGTAACTATCTAATTTTTAAATAAAAACTTCGTGTTTTATTTTTCATAAAATATCCTCCGAAACGTTGCTTCAAGACGGGACGCACTAGATCCTGAGGCGCTGTTCTGGGGCTTGGTTCCCAGCGATAGGCCACTCACTACCGCAGATAGTGAGCCCCCGCGGCCCACGAGAGCCTGAACAACTCGGCGGCAGGGGTTAATGATCAGGTCTGCTGCGGTGGCACTGGTTCAGTTTGGTTCTTCCTTATCCTTATGTTTTTGTAGTATTTTTATAACCTGGGCTGTCGAACTCTAAGGACCTCATCCCACGAGAGTCCCTGCTGGAGAATCCCCAGAGCCACCGCAGGAACCTGTTTTGTCGTGAAGTGGCTGCGAATAAAGTTATGGACAATCCACAACATATCCAATGTTCTTTGCAAACCAGAAATGCTCTTCGCGTACGTATTCGTTCGGCGGCGATAAGCAGAATTCTTTCGCCGAAATGAAGCGTTCGATGCTTCCAAATGATTAGCATGAATATCGGCTGGCGTCACATCTTGATCGGTTTCTGGATGCTCCGGATGAGGGGTTTCGTATTTGGGACGCGAGTGCCCCGTTCTATCAGTTCCTTTCCCTTTATTCTTAAGGCGCACCTTCACACCGCGACGAAGCACTTTCGGTGGGCGGCCGCGTTTTCCGGTTCGCAATACTTCGTGGCAAATTTCAAACAGGAGATTGCCATACCGACGTTCCCCGTCGGTGACTAGAGTGACATCGCCAGTACGCAGGATGACATCTCTAAGTATTTGTATGGCATATGAAAATAGGCTGCGATCCTTTTTCCCGCACTGAAGCGCCCAGATAAATCGACTTGCCCTTTCCATCAGTACGATCGTCCAGCCTTCACAATCCTCCGGGGGGACATTCCTATTCACTTTCGTATAAAGCTCATCACCTTCGATCAGTTGCTCAATAAAGGTGTGCGTCAGGGCATATATGACCAGCACATCCTTGCAATCGGCCAGGCGACGCTCCCATAGGAGCAACGTATTCTTCGCAATCGCGAAGGCCCGGCAGGCGGCGTTCAAGCCGATCCCCTCAGTGCGCGTTTTGAGCACTTGAATGATGAAGCTGGTCGGTTTCCTGAGCCCCTCGATAAGGGTGGCTTTGGTCTCGGAAAAGAGCCTATTGCAACTTTGACATCGCCACAGCAAACGCGTACCGTTATGACCGGTTTGATACGTCTTGTGATGCCGACAATTCTGTGAATTGCAATGAGGGCATGTCCATTGTCCGTTCAAGAAGTTCTCACTTATTCAAAAAGTGACGGAAACCCGCGCCGAACTAGATATATTACATATATTTCAATGTCTTGTAAACAGGAATTAAACTGAACCAGTGCCGCTGCGGTAGATGTGTTCAATGGGGATTGAGGGTGACGCAACTAAGTGTCACGTGACAACATAGGATAGGGAAGGTGGTGATCCGCACGAGTCGCGGCATCGTGCCGTCATCCCTGATGGCAAGGTCGAGCGTTGGCTACGTAAACTGCGCCTTGGCCCGAACCGGGGCTGACGAAGCGAGCGGGGAAGGGGGCGTGATGTTGCGCGCAGCGCGGTCGGTCAACCGACCCCGGCCAGGGCCAACGCGGGCAGCGGTCCGCTGAGGCTCTCGGGAACGGCATCGGTCCAGCGCAGCAGTTCCAAACGGCCGTCGTGGTGCTCCACCAGCGCGGTGCAACTCTCCACCCAGTCACCGCAGTTGCAGTAGAGCGTCCCGTCCAGTTCCCGCACCTCGGCGTGGTGGATGTGGCCGCAGATCATGCCGTCGACCTCGCGCAGGCGCGCCTCGGCCGCCACCGCCTGCTCGAAGCTGCCGATATAGCTCACCGCGTTCTTGACCTTGTGTTTCAGATAGCCGGCCAGTGACCAGTAGCGCAGCCCGAAGTGGCGCCGCACCCGGCTCACCAACCCGTTCAGGGCCAGCAGGTGACCATAGACGCGGGAGCCCAGGCGGGCCAGCCAGGGGCCGCACTGGACCACGCTGTCGAAGCGATCCCCGTGCAGTACCAGGAACCGCCGACCGTCTGCGGTCTCGTGGACCACCTCGTCCCGGATCAGGACGTTGCCGAAGTCGGCCCCCAGGTGGGCGCGCAGGGGTTCGTCGTGGTTACCGGGGCAGAAGATCACCTGGGTATCGGTGCGGGCCTTCTCCAGCACCGCGCGCACCACCGCGTTGTGGGCCTCGGGCCAGTAGACCCCGTGGCGCATCTCCCACAGGTCGACGATGTCCCCCACCAGATAGAGGTGTTTGCAGTGGGTGGACTGGAGAAAATCCAGCAGATACCCGGCCTGGCAACCACGAAAGCCCAGGTGGACATCGGAGATGAAGATGCTGCGATATCGCAGGGGGTTGATGCGCGTGATCTCGGACATCGCGGTAGGATCCTCGACGATGAGTTCGGCGCATGGTCGGCAATCTCTGTTGCCGCACCATGGAGGAATGATGAAGATGGCGTGAAGTCGTACGCCCGGCGTGACCTGCGGCGCTTCTGTCATCATTCGTTCACGGCGCGGGCGGGACCCGGTCGCTACCATGACGGGATTTTTTCTGCGAGCCGCGGGTGACTTTGATGCGTGTGTTGATGATCTCGGACGTGTATTTTCCGCGGATCAACGGGGTCTCCACCTCGATCCAGACCTTTGCCCGGGAACTCGTCGCCCAGGGGTGCGCAGTGACCCTGCTGGCCCCGGACTACGGACCCACCGCGCCCGAGCCGTTCGAGGTCATCCGCATCCCGTCGCGCTACCTGCCGCTGGACCCGGAGGACCGCCTCCTGCGAGTGGGTGCGTTGCGGCGGCGGCGCCCGGACCTGGCGCGGCGGGGGTTCGACCTGTTGCACATCCATACCCCCTTCGTCGCCCACTACAGCGGGCTGGGGCTGGCCCGGCGGCTGGGCATCCCGGCGGTGGAGAGCTACCACACCTTCTTCGAGCATTACCTCGACCATTATGTCCCCCTGGTCCCGGCCGCCTGGCTGCGCGCCCTGGCCCGCCGCTTCTCCACCGCCCAATGCAACGCCGTGGACGCCTTGGTGGTGCCCTCCGAGGCGATGCTCGAGGTGCTGCACGGGTACGGGGTGCGTACCTTGGCACGGGTCATCCCCACCGGGATCGAGTTGGGACAGTTCGGCCACGGGGACGGACCCCGTTTCCGGCAGCGCTATGGCATCCCCGCGTTGCGCCCGGTGCTGGTGCATGTGGGCCGGCTGGCGTTCGAGAAAAACATCGCCTTTTTGCTCCGGATGCTGGTTCTGGTGAAGGCGCGCCTCCCCGAAGTGCTGTTGGTGGTCGCCGGCGAGGGGCCGGCACGCCATGCCCTGACGGACCAGGCCCGCAAGCTCGGGCTCGCCGACAATATCCTGTTCGTCGGCTATCTGGGCCGCGACGGTCCCCTGGAGGATTGCTACAGCGCCGGGGCGGCCTTCGTCTTCGCCTCCCGCACCGAGACCCAGGGCCTGGTGCTCCTGGAGGCGATGGCCCTCGGCGTCCCGGTCGTCTCCACGGCCGTCATGGGGACGCGGGAGGTACTGGCGGAGGGTCGCGGCAGCCTGATCGCACCGGAGGATGAGCAGGCCTTTGCCGCTCGCTGCGTCCAGGTCCTCACCGACCCGGTGCTGCGCGAGTCCCTGGCCCGCGAGGCCCGGGCCTATGCCCAGTCCTGGTCGGCCCCGGTGCTCGCGCAGCGGCTGCTGGGGTTCTATCGGGAGATCCTGGAATCCCGCCGCGGACCTTGATCATTTCACCGTTTTGGGCACTTCGGTCACGCCGAGGCCGCTGGTCCGCACCGCGCGCGCGGGCCGCAGCGATGAGCGAGGCCCCGCCGCGCACCGCCCCGATGGTAACCAGGGTGTCATCAAGACCACGGATAATCGTGACAACCCTGTCAGTCTGCCCCGGTCAATTGGAATCTCGCCTGGTGACTCCTCTTGTAACTCCTTTTGTAATCTTTCGCGCCCCGTCTGCGATGTTGCCGATCGCCAGGCGCCCGCCCGACACCCCGTTGATCCTGCAGTGCGGTTGCAATACCGTTCTCGCCGGCGGGCGTCCAGTCGCGGCGTGGGCAGCCGAGGGGTGAACAAATGAATACCCTGATCGCCGCGATCGGCTGCGTGCTGCTGTCAGTGACGGCGCAATTCCTGATCAAGGCCGGCATGTCGAGCGTCGCGGTCAAGACGGCGCTGGCGCAGCCCGCCGGACTGCACACCGCCGGGGCCGTCATGCTGAGTCCGTCGATCGTCATCGGCTTCCTGTTCTATACGCTGGGGGCGGTCCTGTGGCTGGCCGTATTGGCGCGCTGGGATGTCAGCAAGGCGTACCCGCTGGAAGGTCTGGGCTTCGCCCTGGCCCTGATGGTCGGCTTTGCGATCGGCGAAGAGGTCACCGTGATGCGCGCGGTGGGGGTACTGCTGATCTGCGCGGGCGTGTTCGTCGTCAGTGCGAACTGACCAGGCCCTTAGTAATGAAATACGAACCACGGATTGAAGATCTGCTTCACGGGGACGAGCGGACCCATGAGACGGCGGTCAGGCTGCTCGTCGAGGCGTTCGATAATCCCGTCCGTTACGATGAGCAGCGCATTCGGGTGGAACTGGCGCCGGCGCCCACCCTGTTCTATCGCAAGTTCTTCGTCGCCTATCATGGCGATGAGGTGGTCGGCGTCGGGGGTGTCAAAAGCGCGGATTGGGCCTCGAATACGCATATTCTGTACCTGTCCGCGGTTGCGCCGGCGGCGCGTGGGAAGGGTGTCGCCAAGGCCCTGGTCCAGGCCCGTATCGACTGGGTGCGGGCGGGTTTTACCGCCGGGTGCATACTCGTTTCAACCACGCACAAGAAGCGTTTTGCCGGGTACGGATTCAGACCCTTACGGGAAGACGAGGCCGCGGGGCGCACGCTGATGGTGCTCGACTTCCCGGAGTCCTAGGCGTGAGTCGCGAGCGATCTCAAGCCTGTGGTCAGAGACCTCGACTGGTCGGTTCGGTCGGGCACCGCGACGACCGATCCGGCTATTACCTTAATATCCCAGCGCTATGAAGCGTCCGTGACCTCGTATATCTTACCTCTATGGTAGGACATCGCGACGGCAAAGCCGATGTCCTGTGCAATGATGATCAAGGCCACGACGGCGTCACTTCATGGCAACCTTGACGGTTTAGAATTCCGCCGCAACCGTCCGGCATATTTGGCAGTGCTTGTTCCGGCAGGAGCACTATCATAGGTCCGAAATTCATCCTCTGGGTCGCCGTCAGCGTCGTCTCGGGCATTTGGTATGCCATGGACCCCGCTGCCCACCCGCTTGGCGATCCCAGGGCGTCCTCAGCAAACAGCACGGTCGGGCCGGCGCCGGCGCCGTGGCCGATACGCCCTTGAGTGTCGGCTGATCCCGGCCGCTCGAGCGTCACCGCGCCTTTGGTACCATAGCCTGCGGGGACGCGCAAAGCAGGTCTTCCTGATCCTCCGAGTCCCTGCCATGTCCCCCGCACAAGCCACCTTCTACCAATGGTGGACCTTGGGCGACGCCCAAGGCGCCGCCGCCACCGGCCTGACCAATCCCTTGGAACTGTCGGCAGCCATCGGTTTCGGCGCCTTCCTGGCCCTGGTCATGGTCCTGGCCAAGGGGGTCGAGATCTGGCTTGGCCAGGTCGGCGTCCTGGCCCTGGCAGCCGCCTCGGGCATTGCCGACGTCGATGCCATCACCCTGTCCCTGGCCGGAATGGCCCGGACCGGGTTGGACCGGCAAACCGTCGTCACCGGCATCGTCATCGCGGCGGCGACCAACTCACTGGTCAAAGGCGGCATGGCGACCACCATCAGCGGCGGGCGACTCGGGGCGAGCGTCGCCCTGCCGCTGGCCGTGGCCGCCGTCGTCGGACCAGTGGCGGTCTGGATCACGTCGTGGTGACTGCCCCCGCGTCGCCGATGACTCTCGGACATCGACCAGCGCAGTCGCTACATCCTGGGCGGCTGCGTCGAGGATGTCTGGACCGGAGTCTCGGCCCTGCTTGAGCTGGTCCCCGCACTGACGGGGCACCTCGGTTATCTGGGCATCAGCCTGGGCGGGGGCATCGGGGCCATGGCCCTGGCCTGGGACGAGCGGATCGCTCGGGGCCGGACACTTCGATTACCCCAACCAGGCGCATCAGCAACAGGCCCTGCTGGCCGAATTGTGGGCCTTCTTCGCGCCGCTTTGAGGCCCGCAGGATGACCAAGGGCCCGCGGGGCCGAACCGCGGGTCACGTCAGCGTAACCTTGGCGGGCTAGAATCCCCTCGTCGCCGCTCGGCGCAGCCGCCCGACATAGCCGTCGGCACCTCCGTAAGGTCCTGCAACCCAGAATGAACCGCGAATACCACCGCTGGTACAGCGAGCGGCTCGGCCGCACCATGGAACTGCTGGTCTTCGGCCATGCCGGGGCCAAGGTACTGGTATTCCCAACCCGCGACGGGCGCTTCCATGAGTACGAGGACCTGCGCGTGGTCGCGGCGTTGGATCACAAGATCCGGGCCGGCCAACTCCAACTCTATTGTGTGGACAGTATCGATTGGGAGTCGCTCTATTGCGATTGGTGCCACCCCGCCGATCGTCTGCGCCGCCATTGCGCCTTCGAGGAGTATATCCTGAACGAGGTGCTGCCCCTGATGGCGATGAAGAACCCGCATCCCTGCACCATCGCGCACGGGTGCAGTCTGGGGGCCTTCCATGCCGTCAATATCGCATTGCGCCACCCCCAACTGTTCCAGAAGGTCGCGGCCTTCTCCGGGCGCTATGACCTGACCCTGAATGTCGACGACTTCCGCGACCTGTTCAGCGGCCATCGGGACGCCTTGGTCTATTACCATACCCCGGTCCAGTATCTCGCCAACCTCTACTGTCCGGAGCGTCTCGCGGCGCTGCGGCGGATGGACATCGTGCTGGTCGTCGGCAATGAGGACCCCTTTCTCGACAATAATCGCTACCTCAGCCGGCTGCTCTGGGAGAAGGGCATTCGGCATAGCCTGCACGAATGGGACGGACGCGCGCATCGCGGCTCATCCTGGCGGCGGATGGCGCCGTTGTATGTGTAGGATCGGGGGGCAACGACGCCCCTGTGCTGGTCCCCGGCAGGCAGTCCTGGCGGCCCTGCCGTGCGCGGTGGCGCAACGGTGCCGCTTGACCTGGCGGCGGAGCCACCAAGCCCCGGGGACCTGGATCACCGTTACTGAATCCCTGCCGCCTGCTTGAAGTGGCCTTCCAGCTTGAGCCCATAGTCGATGGCGCGATTCAGTTCCACGGTGTATTTCTCCACCGCCCCGGCGGCGGTGGCCAGGGCCGCCTGGTGGGCGGTGGCGTCCACTGATCCGGCGGCCTGTTGGGTATAGGACTGGACCTGGCCGCCGGTGTCCAGTTGGAAGGGACCGGTGAGTTGGCGCGGGTCGATCTGCTTCAATACTGCATAGTGGCGGTTGAGTTCGGCGATCTTGGAAATCAACGTCTGCTTCACCTGGAGATAGCGCGACAGGTACTCGGTGAAGGTGGCATAGGCGTTGAGATTGCCGATATGGGCCGGGTCGGTCAGATACTCCGGGGTCCATTGGATGGACAGCACGTTGTAATAGTTCTGGAAGTCGAACAGGTTCACGTCCTTATCGGAGCGCGCCAAGGCCAGATAGGCCTGGTCCAAGGCCTCCTTCACCCAGCGCTCGCGATCCTCCCATTGCTTCTGGTTGCCTGCCATATCGGCCGGGTTGAACTCGCTCCCGCCGAAGGAGAAGCTGCCCAACTGCTTGAGGTAATCGCCGAAGCTGGCCGCCTGGGCCACCGTGGTCGCCATCAGCGTGCCGAGCAAAAGCGCGCGTAGCCGCGTGCCCGGCGGCGGCCGTTGTGTCCTCATGTTGCTGGTCCTCGATGATTCAGAGATTGGGTCCGATCGGGTCGCCAAGCCCCTGGTAGGTGCGGATCAGGGCCATGATGACGTCGCCGCTCTGGGCCGGGATGAGGATCTGGGAGGCCTTGATCAGGTCCGGCACCAGTCCGTTCTCGGTCACGAAATCGCCCAGCACGTCGTTCATCTCCTGGTTGGAGATTTGGGTACTGACCGGGCGGAAGCCCTCCTTTTGCAGGGCCAGGAGTTGGATGTCGCGCGTCAGCAGGAAATCCTTGAAGCGCCGAGCGGCCTCGACCTGGGCCGGGGAATTGCCGTGACGCAAGGTGTAATAGGGGTGGTCCGAGATCAGATTATACTTGGGATAGCGAATCATCGGCTTGGCCCCGCCCGGGTCATTGGCCTTGCGGATGAAGGCGAGCTTCACGCCCAGGTTCTCGTAGACATAGACGCTGGACAGCGGCTGACCCCCATAGCCCGCCTGCATCAGCGGCTCGGCGAGCTTGCCGGTGCTGTCCTTGGTCTGGTCCGACATGTATTTCATAAAGGCCAGATAGGCCTGGAAGTCGGGGTTCTTGAGATCTTCCAGACGGATCCTGTAGCGCGTCCGGTCCTTGGCGAAGAACTCGTAGGCCATGGTGATCAGGGCGACGGCGCCGCTGTTGGAGTCTTGCGGGCGGGTGAAGCCGAATTGGAAGTTGCGCCCGTTCGGGTCGATTTTCTCGCCGCCCAACTCGCGGGAGAAGACCTCGGTTATGGTATCGAAGCTCATCGACTTTTGGACCTTCTGGTCGATCGCCTGCTGCACCGGCTCCCAGGTGATGAAGATCATGGGGCTGCGCGCCACCGACTCATCGGTCTCGAACAGCTTGCCGCCGGTGAAGGCGTCCTCCACGACGGTGCGGAAGATGCTGGAGGCGGGGGCCCAGACCTGATACTCGTTGCGCCCGCCGTGCATGGTCTTGCCGTCGGCGAGCAGGGCCGCGGACTCGGCTGAGCCGATCTTGTCGATGGTGAGCCGGATGGGCTTGCCGTCGATGCTGTTGCGCGCCGGGTCGGCCATGAAGCGCCGGGCGGCCTCCTCGAACCAGTCCTTCTTTTCGGAGCCGGCAGCGATCTTGACCTCGATCACCTGCCGGTCCTCCGCTACCGGATAGACCACCTGCTGCTGCCCGGTCTTGGCCGCGGCGACCTCCACCGGTTTGACGGTGACCGCCTGGGTCTTGACGGTCGCTCCGATCGATTCCTGACCGTCGCGCGGCAGGACGACCGGGGCCGGGCTCTCCGGGGTGCTCGGCAATTGTTGGGCCGGCGCCTCCTTCACGGCGGCGCCCGATGGGGTCCCGGCTTGACCGGGGGTCGCGCCGGGTTTGGCCTGGACCTTAGACAGGTCGACGTTGAGGCTACCGAAATCGAACAGCTTCTCGGCCGCCGGGAGCGCGGGCGCGGCGAGTGCGATACCGAGCACCAGCAAGGTGCGGGCTGCCGTACGGCCGAGCATTACGAATGGGGACCTGGATCGGCGTTCAGTTGGCGCGGAATTAGCGGAACCTGACATCGGGGTTATCCTCGCCTGTGCAGTGATTACAGGAGTTCGCTGAAGCGCTTGAAGATCTCGCGAATCTCCGCGGAGTCTCCGCGGCGCGTCTCGCCGCCGGCCGCGGCACTGATAGCCTTGAGGGGCGCGTCGTCGGCCTGACTGCCGAAGGCGACGCCGAAGACCGGGATCTTGCAGGCCGGATCGCCCAAATAACCGCCGCCGCCGTCGGATTGGGCGAAGCCGAGCTGTCGGATCAGGTCGGCATCCGAAACCTTGGAGGCATTGTCGATTCCATCGGTCAGGACCACCAGGACGCGGATCGACCGGTCCGCCGGGTCCGCTTTGATCGCTTGGCAGAGGTCGGTCCAGGCGGTGGCGATGGCCGAGCGCATGGCGGTCCCGCCCGCCGGGTGAATCTTGGCGAGCGTCTCCGCCAGGCGCGCCTTACCGGCCGCATCCATGGCGATCGGCTGGCCCTTGGGCGTCAGCTCGGAATACTGGACCTGATAGTCATAGAGCAGCAGGGAGAGGCGGTCCTTGTCCTGGAGGGTTCCGGCGAGCAGATTCGCACTCTCCACCGCCATCTCGATGCGCGAGCGCTCCACCCCGCGCTCGTTGTCGCGCAACTTGGTGTCCATGCTGCCGGAGCGGTCGATCACCAGTACCACCTGGGACTTGTTCTTGATTGCGCGGAAGGCATCGCGGGCGGCCTTGACGACGTTGCCGCCCGGGGTGGCGAGGAAGTTGTGCACCGTCTCGAACGGCTGCACCCCATGGTCCGGTTTCCAAACCATGGCATAGATCTTCGGGTCCATGTCGAGGGCGACGCTCGGACGGAACCCGTATTGCAAGGCCTTGGCCTGGGTCTGCGGGGACATCAGGAAGGCGAAGTAGCGCTTGGCCCCATCCTCCTCGTCCGCGTCGACCCAGTCGCGCTTGACGATGGCGAAGGGGTGATTGGTGGCGAAGGTACCCTCCTTGGGATAGACCGCCACCAGCGTGGGGAACTTGAGTCCCTGGTCGCGGATGTACTGGTTGGCCTGGATCACGTCGCTCTCATAGAGCACCACCGCGTCCGCGTACTGGGGGCCGCCGGCCCGCATCTTCTCGGCATAGAAGCCGGTGGAGCGGCCATAATGGATGACGCTCTCATGGACCTTGGCGACGAATTCGCGGACCTTGGGGTCCTCGACCTTGGCGAGCGACAGGCGCGGCACCGGCCGCCCCGCCTGCGCCTCCGCCCCCGCGTAGAACTGGGCGACCAGGGCCGACAGCCCACTGTTGGAACTCTCCGGACTGGTCTGACCATAGCGGAAACCGCCCGCACTGGAGCGCTTGAAGACCTCCGCCCAACCCACCTGATCGGCCGGGCCGAGCATGGCGAGCACCGGCTCCCACATGGCGATCACCACCGGGGACGAGACCAGAAAGCCCTCGACCTTCAGCAGGTCCTTGCCCTGCTTCTCGGTCGACTCGTAATTGATTAGGTTGACATAGAGGTCCGAGGCCGGGCTGGTCGCGTGGACCTCGTTGGGACCGGCCTTACCGTCCTTGATCTCGTTGACCGCGTCGCCCGACCCCTTGGGGATGGCGTGGACGCAGATGGTCTTGCCCGAGGCGGTCTTCTCGCCCTGCCGGTTGAAGGCGTCGGTGACCTCGTGGATCCAGGGTGCCTTCTCGGAGCCGTAGGTGAAGCGAACGACGACTTGGTTCGCCGTCGGGATACACAGATTCTCCACCTCCGCCGCGGACGCGGCACCGGGGGCGAGACCAAGGAGCGAGACCGCCAGGGCGGCGGCTGGGAATCGCGACAGGTCCGTGAACATGAGACCTCCGAAGCCGATCGATGGGGGGCCGCACGGGTTCCGCGCAACTTTTCACAAGTGTGACAGGAGAATGTGACAGCATTGTAACGGCGGCGCCGTCCAGCGTTCTTGCGGTAACGTTCTCGCAACCTTGCCGTACTAGGATGCCGCCGTTGCGGCACGGTCACTTCGTCGGCCGCTCCGCCCTTGAGAGAACCTCACCTCGATGTACCCAGGCGAGCGTTTCAACAGCATCACCCACCTGGTCGGCGCCGTGCTGGCCCTGATCGGGGTCACCGTGATGGTGACCCTGGCCGGTGTCGCGGGCGGGACCCTGCGGATCCTCAGCTTCACCGTCTATGGGGTGACGCTGTTCCTGCTCTACCTGTCATCGACCCTCTACCACAGCCTGCGCGGGCGCGCAAAGGCGCTCTTCCTGATCCTCGACCACCACGCGATCTATCTGTTGATCGCCGGCACCTATACCCCATTCACCCTGATCGCCCTCAAGGGAAGCACCGGCATCTGGCTCTTCGGCGCCGTCTGGGGGCTGGCCCTCGTCGGTATGGTCACCGACACCCTGCGCGGTGGGGGAGGAGGCCTGCTGTCGGTCTGCATCTATCTGCTGATGGGCTGGTTGATCCTGTTCGCCCTGGATGACCTCATCGCCGCCCTGCCGCCGGCCGGTTTCGCCTGGCTGGTGGCGGGCGGGCTCTTCTACACCGTGGGGGTGACCTTCTACGTCCTCGACAACCGCTGGCCCTGGTGCCATGGGATCTGGCACCTGTTCGTGCTGGCGGGGAGCGTCAGCCACTACTTTGCGATCTTGCTGTATCTCTAGGCTTCAGTCTTGGTCCGGTATATCCAGGGCTGAAGCCTTGGACTCCGGCGCGGGCCGGCCGGAAGGATGATCAAGGTGCCGACGGGCGACCCAACCCGTCCCGCCCGATTCACTTGGAAGCGGTCCGCACCGGCGTGCGCACTGGCCGAAACAGGCTCCGGAAGGCGCGTTGGTTGGCCCTGTCCTGGTATTCGGCGAACACGGGGTCGAACGCCTCCCGTGCCTGCTGTTGGCGCTCGAGCAGGTTGCCGATCAGGGCGCCCATGGCCAGCAGGGTAGGGGGGGACGCCGCGCCTGCGTCGCTCATGCGCTGGGCCAGGTCACGGAGATGGGCGGCCTGCACCGCCAGGTCCTGGTAACCGCCCAGGTTGTCGAGCAGGTCCTTCATCAGCGCGATCAGGGCGCGGGATTGCTCCTTGGGATAGAGACTCTGGAAGAACTCGATGAGGTAGCGGAGCTTCTTGCAACTCTTGCGCAATTCGTGCAGGTCTTGCGGCGGTGATTCGGGCCGGATCGCGCGGCCCTCCCGACGCACCCGCCGGACCAGTGCCCAGATCCGCCGATCGGCCACCTCCTTGATCGGGCGCGCGCCGTTCGGCGTATCCGGTGCCGCCGCGGGCGCCTCCAGAAAGGCCCGCCAATCAGTCTGTAAGCGGGTGAAGCGGTCCGAGTCGAGCGCCTGGACAAGGCGCTCCTGCTCGCCCGCATAGCTGGACTGGAGAAACTCCCGCAGCGGCTCCAGGTCGGCGCCTAACGGGGCGGGGAGGGCCTGCCGATAACTGTCGAAGGCAAGCAGGTAGACGTCGAGATCGCGCACTGGTCCGGTCACCTGCTGGAGCCAGGCGAACTCCTCCTTGAAGTGCGTTACCTGGTCCTCGGGAAAGACCCCGCGGACCTGGCCGAGCGCCGAACGGGTGCGCCGGGTCGCCACCCGCAGGTCGTGCAGGAACTCCGAATCCAGGTTGGCCCGGGTCCCGTCCAGGTTGGCCTCCAGGGTGTTGAGCAGTGCGAGCAGGATCTCCCCGGTGGCGAGGTCGGCACGGGCCTGCGGCTCGAGGCTGTACGCGGGCTTGGAACTGTAGTCCGCGGGTTGCCGCCCGGCGGCGGCCAGGGCCTCCAGCAAGAGGGGCGAATCGGCGGGTTCAAGTTCCGAAAGGCCCGCCAGTGCGTCCCGCAAGGCCTCGGCCTCGCGCGCATGACCGCGCACCGGCAGGATGCGCAGCCGCGGTCGCAGGTCACCGGTGGCGCCGCTGCGCGGGTCCCGGAAGCGGGATTCCTCAAGCCCCAGGCGTGCGACCGTCTGGTCGCGCGGGTTGCACAGGTTCAGGTGCCGTACGCGCGTGTGGATGCCCATGACGGGCACCAGGCGGCGAATCCCCGCGATTTCGCTCAGCCGGGACTGGACCGGTCCGGGGGGCAGGTCCCCGGGGAAACCCGGCTCCTCGGGTGCGACCTGCACCAGTGTCTCAGCGCCACGCCCCAGGCCGCTCCAGATGAGCACCGGCGGCGGCGCCGCGCTGCGCCACTCCAGGGTGGCGCCGGCCAGGTAGACCGACCAGTCGAAGGTGTCGAGGTAGCCGCGGTTCAGGGTCTCGGCGGAACCCTCCGTCAGCCGCCAGCGCCCTTGTACCAGGGGCGCGATGGCCGCGATCCCCGCCGGGTTTGAGATCCAATAAACGATTTCGATGTCGATCACCTTGGTTGTACGGCCGGCGGCGATGCCGCCGGAGTGGATCAGTGTCCCTCGAGTGGGCCTTGGTCAGCGCCCCGGTCAGCGCCCCGGTCAGCGGCATCGGTCCGCACGGCGATGGTCCGCACAGCGGTGGTCCGCACAGCGGACCCTACGGGCTAAAGTTCTCACGGACGGGGCGTCGTTGTCGTTGTCGTAATCGTGGTCGGATTATTCGATTACGACAACGACAACGACAACGACAGCGTACCCGGGATCTCGGTCACCACATCGGTTCTGATCGCACCCGGCCACGTCATCCCGGTGTCACATCCGTCTGCGATGATTCTGAACTGCAACGACTCATCCGGAGGCAACACCAGTGGAACGCTTCGCTGACGAACTCGATCTGGCGCAGTTTCGTATCGACCAGGTGACCGAACTGGCGATTGCGGCAATACGCAAACACGCGAGCGTTGCCGTCGGCCGCGAATCGTGCCGTGACTGTGGTGACGTGATTCCCGCGAAACGCTTGCGGTATGTGCCGAACGCGACCCGTTGCGCACCCTGTCAGGAGCAGCAAGAGCGCCATGGAACCCGCGTTGCGCGCGACTGATCCCCCGTCGATTGCACGCCGCCGCCAGTGCGGCGTCAACCCCCCGCAGGTATGCCAAATCAGAATCGCTCTGATAGTTATCTGAAATCATCATGCGACTTGCGGATTTCGATCCGCCAAGCTGGTCCAAGACCTAAGAGTGTTTCGCGGCCTGAGCAGACATCTTCTACGACGCCACCCGGGCCGGGTGGACCGATGGCCGCGATGCCGCTCGCGGCTATCGCATGACGGCCTTGCGTCAGCCAGCCCGGTGACGCTCGCGCGTCCAAGAACGGAGTATCCAAATCATGCCCACTGTCTTTCAAGAGCATCCGCTGCGCCACGCCGTCACGGCCGAGCTTCACGCCCGCACCTTCGAGCCGCTGCACGCCCCGGAACGACTTTCGTATCTCGCCGTGGTGTGCGGCGAGCACGAAACCGACCGCCAGGTGGAGCATCTCAGGCGGCTGCTGGCGTACTATGATCGACCGCTCCCCGAGACCATCGGTCACCACTACTCGCTGGATTTGGGGCCGCTGCGCGTGCGCTGGGAGCGTCACACCGAGTTCGTCACCTACACCTTCAGCAAACAGGGCGCCTACGCGCACCCCTTCGCCGAACCCGTGCTGCATGAACTCCCCGCGGAGTGGCTGCGGGAGTTGCCCGGCGCGGTCATCGTCGCGGTCGCGATGGCCATTGATGCCTGCGCGATGTCGGAGCGAGGCAACGCCGAACTGGCCGCGCTGTTCGACGGCTATCCGGTCATCGGCTCCGAGGCGGTCGGTGGGTTGGCCCGCATCTGGTCGGATCTGCGGATCAATGCCGACGGCTTCGTGCGCATCCTGGTGCGCGACTGCAGCCTGTCGGAGAATCAGGCCGGGCGACTCGCTAAACGGATCCTGGAGATCAACTGTTACCGGGCCCTGGCCATGATCGGGTTTCCGCTGGCGCGCGAGGTGGCCCCCACCTTGAGCGATGCCGATCGTCGCCTGGCGATGTTGGCCGCGCGCATGGCCACTCAAGGGACCGCGGGTGACCCCGGTTTCGAGAGCGAACTGCTGGCCGAGTTGACCGCCCTCGCCGCCGAGATCGAGGAGGTTTCGGCGCGCACCACCTATCGCTTCGACGCCTCGCGTGCCTACTACGGGATGGTCCGGCAGCGGCTCGAGCAACTGCGCCAACAACGTATCGAGGGCCTGCAGACCTTTACCGAGTTTCTCGACGCCCGTCTGGCGCCGGCGATCGCCACCTGTGCCTCGACCCAGCAGCGTCAGACCGACCTGGCGGAGCGTGCGGCCAGGCTCACCAGCCTCCTGCGCGCCCGCGTGGATGTCTCCCTGCAAGAGCAGAATCGGCGGCTGCTCGAATCCATGGATCGGCGCGCGCATCTCCAACTGCGTCTCCAGGAGACGGTCGAAGGTCTGTCGGTGATTGCGATCGGCTACTACGGGGTGGGGCTCGTCGGCTACGCGCTCAAGGGTCTGGAGCATGGCGGCGCCCCCATCGACGCCACCCTCGGCATCGGCATCGCGGTGCCCTTGGTCATCGGTCTGGCCTGGCTCGGATTGCGATCGGTCAAGAAGGGGTTTGCGCATGAAGAACAGGCACCGCCTAAGGCCTCAGAAAGCCCCGATCCGCCTCGCTCTTGAGGAGTTCAGCGAAGCGCTTGCACAGCTTGGGCCGGCGCAGGAAGAGTTGCAGGCTGCGCTTGCGCGAGTCCTTGGCGAGCGTGGAGGGGTCGAAATAGGCCTTGGCGTTGTTCACCGTGAGGACGAAGGGGGGCTTGCCCTCACCCGCCAGCAGGGCGCTCATGATCAGGGCGCCGGTGCGGTGATTGCCCTCGATGAAGAGTTGCGGCCGGCTCATGACCTGGATGTAGGCGCGCGCCGCGCGCCGCCAGACGGGTTCGTCACGGTAGGCGGCCAGGGTGTCCATCAGTTCCCCGACCCCGCCGGGGCCGGACCTGTCGTAGAAGCGCGCCACGGTCTCCGCCAGGTGTTTGGCGGCGTCTTTGATGTCCGCCTCGTCCGTCCCGCACAGCACCAGGTGATTGAGTTGCAGCAGGTCGGCGGAGTTGCCCAGGGCGAGCGGGTTGCGACCAAGCGCCAGCAAGCTGTCCAGATAGGCGTAGCCGGCCAGCAGGTTGGCGATGACCCGGTCGCTCAGCGGGTCGCGGGGTATCTCCAGGGTCGCGTTGATCCGCGCGAAGTCGCGCTGCACCGCCCGCAGCGACCGCTCGATGGCGGCGAGGTCGAGACGCACCCCGGCCTTCGCCGAGGTCTTGGCCGGCCCCGGGCGTCGCTGCGTGAGGCGCGAGCGCCCCGGGCTCGCATCCCCGAGCGGACCAAGACTGTCGTCCATCCCGGTCGTCCCGCGCGGCCGCACCGATCCCTAGCGGACCGCGGCGAGCGCGGCCCTGGCCTTGGCGACGATGGCCGGCGGCAGTGGCACATAGCCCAAGGCGCCGGCGAAGGACTGGCCCTCCCCGAGCCCCCACCCCAGGGCCTCCTTGAGCGCCTGGGCCTTGGCCGGGTCGGCGTAGTGGGGGTCGAGCAGGATCCAGGTGTACCCGACGATCGGATAGGAGCCGGTACCGTCCGGGTCCGGCACGAACAGCCGCAGGTCCGCGGGGACCTGGTCGCCGACCGAGGCCAGGGCCAACTGGGCGTCCTGTGGATTGGGGGTCACCATGGTCCCGGCCTTGTTCTGCAGGGTGGCGACCGGCAGCCCCAGGCGGGCGGCGAACTCATACCCCATGTAGCCGATGGCCCCGCTGGTGATCTTCACCCGCTGGGCGACCCCTTCGTTGCCGACGGCGGTCATGGCGCCGGGCCAGTCCACCAGCTTGCCCACCCCGGGCCCCTGCGCGGCCCACCAGGGGTCGGCGGCGCCCAAGTGGTTGGTCATGATGAAGGTGGTCCCGCTGGAGTCGCGGCGCACCACCGGCACGATGGCGGTGGCCGGCAGTTCGACCCCCGGGTTGGTGGCGCCGATCCGCGGGTCATTCCAGGTGCGGATGCGCCCGGCAAAGATGTCCAGATAGACATCGCGCGCGAGCGTGAGTCCGCCCGTGATTCCCGGGACGTTATAGGCCAGGACCACCATCCCGGCCGTCATCGGGATCATCACCGCCCCACGCCGGTTATCGCCCTGGGCCAGGTCCTTGTCGCTCAGGGCGGCATCGGTGGCCCCGAAATCGACCGTACCGGCGAGGAAGCGCTTGACCCCCTCGCCGCTGCCGACCGCGTCATAGGTGAAGGCGACCCCTGGGTCGGTCCGCCGATACTCCTCGATCCATTTGGTCAGCAGTGGTGCGATGAAGGTCGATCCCGCCCCTTTGAGCGCCAGGCCTTTGCTCTCCACACCGGCGCCTCCCGTCTGAGCCACGCCCTGGGGTGTCTGCTCGCCACAGGCGCAGAGCAGGGTCGCCAGCACCAGCGTCACCGTGATGCCCGTCAATTGTTCGATGGTCTTCATGTCGGCTCCCAGGCTCCGGACCGGATCAACTGAACTCACCGGAGATGTATTCCTTGGTGAGCTGCTCCCTGGGGCTCTGGAAGACCTGCCCGGTGGGGCCCATCTCGACCAGATAGCCGGTGCGCCCGCCCTTGGAGATGTCCACCGAGAAGAAGGCGGTGGTGTCGGCGACCCGGGTCGCCTGCTGCATGTTGTGGGTCACGAGCGCCAGGGTATAGCGCTCCTTGAGCTCCAGCATCAATTCCTCCACCTGGCGGGTGGCGATGGGGTCGAGCGCCGAACAGGGCTCGTCCATCAGGAGCACGTCGGGTTCGGTGGCGATGGCCCGCGCGATGCACAGGCGCTGCTGCTGGCCGCCGGAGAGCGAGAGCCCGCTGTTCTTGAGCTTGTCCTTGACCTCCTTCCAGAGGGCGGCCCGCTCCAGGGCCTTCTGCACGCGCTCATCCATATCGCCCTTGTAGCGGTTGAGCCGCAGGCCGAAGGCGACATTGTCATAGACGCTCATCGAGAAGGGGTTGGGCTGCTGGAAGACCATGCCGATATAGCGGCGCACCAGCACCGGGTCTACCTTCGTCGCATAGACGTCCTGGCCGTGGTACAACACGCTGCCCTCGAAGCGGAAGACCGAGATCAGGTCGTTCATCCGGTTGAGACTGCGCAGCACCGTCGACTTGCCGCAGCCCGAGGGGCCGATGAAGCCGGTGATCTTCTTCTTCTCGATCGGCACCACGCTGTCGCGCACCGCGAGGAAGTCACCGTAGAAGATCTTGGCGACGTTGCACTCGATGACGACCTCGCCCGCGACCTGGTATGGCTCGGCAATGAACATCGTCTCTGCTGCTGCGTTCATGGATCGTTTACCTTGCGAAATTCAATTGAAATCAGACCTTGGGCTGGCCGATCAGGCGCGCCAGGATGTTGAATCCCAGCACCATCAGTACCAGCACCAGCGACGCCGTCCAGGCGAGTTCGATCTGATTCGGGAACGGCATCCCGGAGAAGTTGTAGATGAGGATCGACAGCGACGCGGTCGGCTCCGACAACTGCGAGATGAAATAATTGCTGAAGAGCGCGGTGAACAAGAGCGGTGCGGACTCCCCCGCGGCCCCGGCCACCGCCAGCAGGACACCCGTCAGGATGCCCGGCAGCCCGGTGGGCAGCACCACCTTCCAGATCACCTGGGTGCGGGTGCAGCCCATGCCGTAGGCGGCGTCCTTCATGCGCTGGGGCACCTGGGCCATGGCCTCCTCGGCGGCCAGGACCACGGTGCGCAGCATCAAGACGGAGAGCGCGATGCCGCCCGCCCAGGCGGAGTAGCCCCAGTGGATGACCAACACCGCGTAGACGAAGACGCCCGCCATGATGGACGGGACCCCGGTCAGTACCTTGGCCAGAAAGCGCGAGGTGTTGGCGGTCCAACTGCGCGGCTCCAGCACGCCGTTGTAGATGGCGGCCAGGATGCCGATGGGGATGCTGATGAGCGAGGCGACGCCCACCATCGCCAGGGTCCCGACGATCGCGGGCCCGATGCCGCCGCCCTGCTCGAAACCGGCGGGGGGCAGTCCGGTCAGGACCTCCACGAACCCGGACCCGAACAGCCGCGCCCCGCCCTGCACCATCAGCATATAGATGACCGAGATCAGCGGCACCGCGGCAAGCACCGCGGCGAGCCAGGTGAGTCCGGTGAGGATGCCGCTCTTCAGCGCCCGCGCCTCCAGGCCCTGTCGGCTCAATTGGGGAAGCGGGCGCTCGGCGGTGTCCGCCGATAGGTCGATGGTGCTCATCACTTGCCCTCGAACTTACGGATGGTGTATTGCTGGACCAGTTGACCCAGCACATTGACCAGGAAGGTGATGGCCAGCAGGACCAGGGCGGCATACATCAGGGCCTGCACCTCGAGCTGTCCGGCCTCCGGGAAGGTCGAGGCCAGCAGCGACGCCAGGGTATTGGCCGGCGAGAAGAGCGACAGGCTGATCTGATTGGCGTTGCCGATCAGCATGGCGAGCGCCATGGTCTCCCCCAGGGCGCGGCCGAAGCCCAGGACCAGGGCCGCCAGGATGCCGGACGAGGCGGTCGGCACCATGACCTTGAGGATCGCCTCCCAGCGGGTGGTCCCCATGCCGTAGGCGGCCTCCTTGACCTTGTAGGGGATGCGGTGGAAGGCGTCCACCGTGATCGCGGCGACCGTCGGCAGGATCATGATCGCCAGCACCAGGGCGGCCGGGGCCATGCCCGGACCGGCCAAGTCGGTGCTGAAGAGCGGGAACCAGCCCAATTGGTCGTGCAGCCACTCGGCGCCGGGCTTGAGCAGCGGGATCAGGACATAGATGCCCCAGAGGCCGAAGACCACCGAGGGGATCGCCGCCAGCATCTCGATCACGGTGCGAAAGACCAGCGCGAGGCGGTGATGGATGAAGTCCTGGGTCAGGAAGATGGCGATAGCGATGCCGAAGAGCCCACCCAGGGCCAGGGCCAGCAGGGAGGAGTAGAGGGTGCCCCAGATCTCGGGCAGCACCCCGAAGGCGCCCTTGTTGACGTTCCACTCGGTGCCGGTAATGAAGTCGAGCCCATAGGCGTAGACGGCGGGGGCCGCCTGGCGCCCGACCTCCCACAGGATGAAGGCCGTCAGGGCGATGACCATAAAGGCGCTGGCCCAGGCGATCCCGCGGAAGATGCGGTCGTTGGCGTATTCCAGCGCGCTGGGCGGACCTGAGATCGGGCTTACGGCGTCCGCCGCTTCAAACATATTGGCCATGGTCGCGTACTACTTGATGAAGGCGGATGCGGACAGGACCTTCTCCACCACATTCGCGGGCAGCGGGATATAGCCCATGGAGTCGGCGATCTTCTGGCCCTCGGTGGCGCCGTACTTCACCATCTGGCGCAGGGCATCGGCCTTGGCGTCGTCCTGGTCCTTATAGAACAGCATCCAGGTGAAGGTGGCGATGGGATAGGACTGGTCCCCGGCCGGGTCCCAGACCCAGGCGATCAGGTCGGGCACGTCGCTCCCCGGCAGGGTGCCCTGCGGAAATTCGGCGGCGGCCAGGGCCGCGGCACCGCCCGCGGGTCCGGCGGCGATGAACTTACCGGACTGGTTCTCCAGTTCCGCGATCTGCTTCCAGCCGGTCAGCTTGGCGTAGCCGTACTCGACATAACCGATGGCGCCCTCGTTCTGCTGGACCTGCGCGGTTACCCCGTCGTTCTTGGGGGCGGCGACGAACTTGCCGGTGTTCGGCCACTGGGGGGACTTGCTGTGGCCCACGGTGGTCTTGAAGCTGTCGCTGATGGCGGCCAGGTGCCCGGTGAAGACGTAGGAGGTGCCGGAGGAGTCGGAGCGGGTCACGACGGTGATGAGTTTGTCGGGCAGGGCGACGCCCGGGTTGGCGGCGGCGATCAGCGGGTCGTTCCACTTGGTGATCTTGCCGCTGAAGATGCCGGCATAGGCCTCGCGCGACAGCTTCAGATCCTTCACGCCTTTGAGGTTATAGATCAGCACGATCTCGCCGGCGGTCATGGGCAGCAGCACCACGCCCTGCTTGACCTTGGCCTGCTCCTCGGGACTCATGGCGGCGTCGGAGGCGGCGAAGTCGACGGTCCCGTTGATCAGGTCCTGGATACCGGCGCCGCTGCCCTTGGACTGGTAGTCGATCCGCACGCCCTTGGTGGCGGCGCTGAAGTCCTTGAACCACTTTGAATAAATCGGGAAGGGGAAGCTCGCGCCGGAGCCGTTGAGCTTGACCTCGGCGCTGGCCTGGGCGGAGACGGCGAACAGGGCGGCGAAGCCGGCGGCGAGCGCGGTCTTCAGAAAGGGCGATTTGCGCATTACTATTCCTCAAGCTGTGGATCGTCCGGGGGCCGACAGACCCGTTGGGCGCCAGTATCGCGGACCGAACGGGTGCTTTGATGAATATTTCGTGACGGTTGTGTGACGGTCCGCGCGCGGGAGAAACCGCTCCGTGGCGGTGTATAGTCTCGCCCCGGACGCGGGACGGGGTGCCGACAAGACAGTCCCGGCGCCCCGCGCCCGTGGTCCCAACCCAATGCCCTAAAGTAAAGCGCCGACGGCGGGGCTTCTCGTTCCCACGCTCCCGCGTGGGAATGCCATGCGGGCGCTCCGCGTCCGGTCTTGGCACTGGACGCGCAGCGCCCGCACTTGCCCCTACGCGGGAGCGTGGGAGCCAGAAGGGCTTAACTTGACGGCATTGGGCCTCCACCCACCCACCACTCAACGAGAACCGAACGACATGGCTTACGAATCCGTGATTGACGGTCAGATTTACGTCTTTGAGGCGGACTACGGCGAAGAGCTGGAAACCGCCCGGATCATCGTGCGCAGCGCCGCCGGCGGCCCGGAGGGCCTCTTCTTCGTGCAGCGCGACGGCGCCCTGGAGGCCGCCGACGATCTGCCCGGCTTCGGCCCCAACCCGGTTGCCGCGGACGGCCTCTGGCCCCTGCCGCCCGCGCAGGCGATCGAGGACGCGCAGCGGATGGCCGAGCAGAAGGGCTTGGACGACTGACGCCTGGAGTCCAAGGCTTCAGCCTTTTTGTTGTTCGGAGTGTACCTTTCATGATACGTTGTACTACATGAGGTACATTCCATGATGGACGATCAAAAACGGGTCACGGTCGCGTTCTACCGCACGAACCTTGGGAGGGAGCCCGTCAGGGAGTGGCTAAAGGCGCTCGATCCTGCGGACCGCAAGATTGTCGGGGATGATCTGCAAACTCTGGAGTATGGCTGGCCGCTCGGAATGCCGCTGTGCCGGGCCATCCGCTCTCACAAGGGCCTCTGGGAAGTGCGCAGCAACTTGTCGTCGGGGCGGATCGCCCGCGTCCTGTTTTGCATGGTGGGAGGACGGATGGTCTTGCTCCATGCCTTCATCAAGAAGACGCAGAAGACCCCGGACCATGAACTGAACGTCGCTGCCAAACGTATGAAAGGTGAAAAAGATGATTGATGAAAAAAACATCGGTTCCAGCCTCGAAGACTTCCTCAAGGAGGAAAGCCGCCTTGAAGACGCGCACCAGGTCGCGGCCAAGCGGGTCTTAGCGTGGCAACTCCAGCAGGCAATGGAAAGTCAGCATCTCAATAAGGTGAAAATGGCCAAGCGGATGCAGACCAGCCGCTCGCAACTGGACCGCCTGCTTGACCCCGACAACGACAAGGTACAACTCGACACACTGAACCGGGCAGCGGCCATCGTCGGCAAGCGTCTCAAGATCGAGCTGATCGACAGCCCGCGTTGAGGCCAACGGACTCGCCCTGCATCCGTACCCATTCGGGAGCACGCATCCATGTTCCGCATCTTCTCGAAACTCGGCTGGCGGTGGTCGCTACCGCTGCTCCTGCTGGCACTGGCAGGGCTTTTCTACCTGCTCGCCGTCGCCATGAGCTGGTCCGACTACCTGTCCTTCAACACCTATTCCGAGGGCTGGCGCATGGGCACCCTGTCCAAGGTCAGCGTGCGCGGCAATCCGCTGTTCAAATCGGTCGAAGGCGAGTTGCTGATGGGCAACGACAGCAGCGCCGCTTCCGTCAGCGACGGCGACCAGGTGCTGTTCACCAACCCCTGGGCCTTCTCCGCCCCGCGCTCCGACCTGCCCAAGATCCAGGCGTTCACCGGCCGCACCGTCGCCATCCATTATCGCCAGCTCTGGTTCCAAGTGACCCGCATCAACGGCGATACCGATTATCGGGTGGTCGAGGTCAAACGGGTCAACCCGGAGGCCGCCCCGCGCGGCTGCGGGGCCGCGGGGTCCGCCGGCGCCACCCGCTCGGACGGCGAACGCATCGGCTACATCACCAAGGTCAGCCACCGCGGCAACGTACTCAAGAGCGACGAGGTGATCGTGCAACTCGGCAACGCCGGCAATCAGTTCCAGGCCATGTCGATCCTCGAAGACCAGATCGCCGCGTGCGCCCTCGAGTTTCTCAAGAGCGGCCTGCGCGTGCGGGTGAACTACCGACAAAGCCTGATCCGCAACCCCGCCCGGCGCGACACGACCTACGACATCATCGGCATCTGGCCGGCGCCGAAGACGCCCTGAGGCTGGCCGACATCGGCAACCGCGCCGCATCGACCAAGCTGATTTGGGTCGGCTCGATCGTCGTAGGGTCCGCTGTGCGGACCGGCGATCTCTGCGTCAGCGCAGTGGGCGGGGTCTCTCAGTTTGGCCCGGTGGGTTCAGCACCGCCCTTGGGAGCGATCAGGGCCGCTAAGCTCTCGGCATCGAGCAGGCCGTCGATCCAGGCGTCCAACTGTGCGACGGAGGCCGCCGCGATGCGTTGCTCGGCCCAGCGCGGCAGTGGTCCGAAGCGGCGGGCGAGCAGGCGCTTGATGCCTTCGGCCTTACCTTCGATCTTGCCCTTGGCCTCCCCTTTGACAAAGATCGACTGGTAGGCTTGCGTTTCCTCCAAGGGTGTCAGGTGTTGCAGCATGGTCCAAATCTCCTCCGCGGTGTTGGTACGAAAACGCTCGAAGAGCCAAAATGCCAAGACCTGAGACAGGCTATTGCGGATGGGCTCCGGCAGCGGGGCGTCCTGAATGGTCCGCCACAGGCGCGGGGCAGCGCCCACAGGTCCTCGTCGCGCTTGAGCACCAGGGGTGCGAAAACGGCGACAAAAGGGTTGTCCGGCTCACGTTCCAGCCAGTCCGGCAGGAAGCGGTCGAGATAGACGGCCTTGAACGGGTGATCGGCGTTGCCGATACCGCGCGGCAGGCCCGGGTCATCGCGCTCGTCGAGAAAAATCAGAATCGCACGCACGTCGGCCAATGGGTGGGTCTCGCCATAGAGTCCCATTTTGGTCAGCAGGTTGTACCAGGCGTGCGCAACCGGCTGGGCCTGAAACTCGACCAGGTAGACGGGGCCGTCGTGCCCTACCGGCTCAAAGACCCCGTCGGCCCGGCGCTCCAGTGCCTTGAAGGTCAACGACCCGAAGGAGTATTCGCCGACCAGCGTCAGCCCCGCCGTGAGCACGCGAAAGGCCTCCGGTCCGGCGGAGAGGAATTCATAGGAACTTGTCCGGCTCAAGGATTTGCTGGAGCGTCGGATATCCGGCCAGCGCTAACCTCGGTGCGCAGGGATGGGATCAGTTCCGCATTCGTGTCATGCAACAATCCGCGAACTGACCTCTGCGGGCTAACGGCCATGGCAGGGACATCAGCCACCCCGGACGATGACAGTCCTCTTGTGGGAGCGGCTTGCAGCGGCGATCTGAGGCCGCGGTCAGCTGCGACACCCCGTCGCGGCTGAAGCCGCTCCCACAGCGTCGCCGCGCGCCTTTCACGGTAACCTGTAGGGGTGTGCCTACGGTAACCAAACCGTAAGACGATGCCGATAAGCTAAGGGCCCGGAAGGGTCGTCGGCCACCCCGGAACCTGATAATGCCCGGTGGGAGTGGCCTCGGCCGCGCTGCGGCGCGGCGCCGAACGCCGCCGCGCGTTCCCCACGCGGCCCGTCGCGGCTGAAGCCGCTCCCACCGCGCCGCTGCGCGACGTTCACGGTATAGCGAAGCGTCGGCCGCAGGTGGACGGCGCTTACCCCAGAGGTGCGCACCATGATCCAATCCCCCCTGTTGGTCGAGAAGAAACGCGAGGCGCTGACACAGGGGCTGCTTGCCCTCGGGGAGGAGGTCGCGACGGCCTTGGCGAAGTCGCTGGAGGCCCTGCGCACCCAGGACCTGGCCCTGGCCCGCGAGGTGGTCGATGGCGATGCCTCCATCAACCTCGCCCGCCGCATCCTGGAGCAGGAGGCCCTGCTGGCGCTGGCCGCGTACCAACCCGCCGGGTCGGACCTGCGCAGGATCGCCGCCTCGCTGGAACTGGTGGCGGAACTGGAGCGCATCGGCGATTACGCGGCCGATGTGGCCCGCATCCTGCTGCGTGAGGAGTGGGATCAACTGCCGGGGAACCTGACGGCCGGCATCGCCCAGATGGGCGATGCCGCCTTGGGCATGTTCCGGGACGCGCTGCGCGCCTTCACGCGCGAGGGCGGTGACGAGGCCCTGGCGCGGGCCGTGGCGGCCCGGGACGATCAGGTAGACGCCCTCCAGCGTGCGGCCATCGACGCCGTCGTCGACCTGATCCGGGACAACCCGGCCGTGGCCGCGCCGGCCCTGGCCCTGTCCTGGATCGCCCACTATTACGAGCGCGTCGCCGACCGCGCGACCAATATCGCCGAGCGCGTGGTCTATCTCGCGACCGGTGAAATCCCCGACTTGAACTGAGCCCCCCCATGAACAAGACCCTACTCTTGCCGACCCTGATGGCGTCGGCCTTGATCGCGCCCATGACGCACGCCTCGCCGGTATTGCTCGCCATCGGCACACTCACGCAGAGTGCCGCCGGGCCGGATGCGGACCTGTCCGGATTGACCGCACCGATGGAGAACGGGGTACGCGGGGACCTGCTGGGCGGTATCGGGTCCGGCCTCGCCTATGCGGGCGGCAACACCTTCATCGCCACCCCGGACCGCGGCCCCAACGCCACCGTCTATAACCCCCTGGTCGATAATACCAGCTCCTATATCGACCGGTTTCAGACCATCGGCATGGGCCTGGCGACGAACCCGAACTACGTGGCGGGTTCCAATCAACCCTATCTGCTGAACCCGACCTTGAATGCGACCACGCTGATGTGGAGCGCGACCGCGCTGAACTACGGGGACGGCTCCCTGGGGACCGGCTCGGGCTACACGCTGGGCAGCGGCGTGCCGTCGCAGAACTCGCCGGGTGTCAACTATTTCACCGGGCGCTCGGACAACTTCGTTGGCACCGGGTCCACCAACGCCGCCAATGCCCGCTTCGATCCCGAGGCGGTGCGCGTGTCGCGCGATGGCCGCAGCCTCTTCGTCTCGGATGAATACGGGCCCTACGTCTACCAATTCGACCGCGCCACCGGCGAGCGCATCCGCACCTTCGCGGTCCCGGGCAACCTGGCCGTCACCACTCTCGGCCCGACCACGGCCGCCGAGGACGACCCCAACAATAGCAGTGGGCGGGTCGCAAACAAGGGGATGGAGGGCCTGGCCATCACGCCCGACGGCAAGACACTGGTCGGTATCGTCCAGGCGGCGGCGCTTCAGGACAAGAACAAGTACCTGCGGATCGTGACCTTCGACATTGCGAGCGGGCAGGCGACCCATGAGTATGCGTATCAGTTGACTACCGGGTCCGGGGTGAGCGATCTGGTGGCCGTCAACGATCACGAATTCCTGGTCGATGAGCGTGACGGCAAGGGTCTCGGCGACGGGAGCGCGGCGGTCATCAAGCAGGTCTTCAAGATCGATATCACCGGGGCCACGGACGTGATGAATGAGCCGGTATTGTCCAACCTCACGATGGTGGGCAAGACCGCCGTCGCCAAGAGCGCCCTGCCGGTGGTGGACCTGGTGACACTGCTCAATGCCGCCGGGATCGCGAGCACCGACATCCCGGCCAAGATCGAGGGCCTGGCCTTTGGCCCCGATCTGGTGTTCGACGCCACCGACTATCACACCCTGTTCATCGCCAACGACAATGATTTTCTGCCGACCGAGGCCGGACCCAACCAGTTCTATGTCGTGGGCATCCCGTTCAGCGACCTGCCGGGCTACCAGGAGCAACTGGTCCCCGCGGCCCCGACCCTGTGGCTGATCGGTGCCGGCCTGCTGGGCCTGGGGCGCGGCGTTCGCGGCGGCCTGCGGCGGCGCGGCGGGAAGGGGCAAGCGTGACCCCGTAAGGATGCCCCGTCGCCGCGGCTGGTGATCCCGGCTTTAAGGCGCCACGGTTGGCCTCAAGTACGGATCGGGTCTCGATCATCGTTCCGGCCAGCGGCCATCTTCTGGAGTCCAGGGCTTCAGCCTTGGTCTGGTACATCCAAGGCTGAAGCCTTGGACTCCGGCCCGGGGCGGCCGGAACGATGCTCAAGGCCGCGATCTGTCACGCCCTTTCAGGGCTAAGATCATCTCTGCGGACAACCCAGGGCCTTGCCCAGGGCTGGTATATGTGACCCCGTTTGGGGTCAATCCTCCCGCCCGGACGCCTTGATCCCGCACGGGGGCGCCTCCCGTCGCCGCGACCCTCAAGCCCCGAAGGGGCGCGACATACCAGCCCAGGGCAACGCCCTGGATGGCCTGTTGTAAAGGAGCCCAGCCCTGAAAGGGCGTGACATCCCCAGACCGCGGGGCCTCGATCATAACTCCGGCCACCTCGTGGGGACATCCGTCGCGGCCTGGGGGCCGCTCCTACGGCGTCGGAGCGGCCCCCAGGCCGCGACGGGTTGCCGCAAGGGCGCGTGGCCGGAGTTATGATCAAGGCCACTGCACTGGCCGCAGAAGAAGATCAGGGGCTTGACTGAGAAACAGCGGATGAATCGGTCTGTCCCTGGTGTCGGTCAACATGGCTACTGACAGGTCATCGAGCATCATGCATGTGTTGAAAGCAGGAGCAGTGTACTTTGCGCTGGTGTTCGGCACGGGATTTGTGCTGGGCATTATCCGGACTCTTTGGGTTGTCCCGCTACTCGGGGTCAGAACTGCCGAACTCGTAGAGGCGCTTTTCATGCTCGTTGCCATTGTGCTCGCAGCGGGTTGGATCAGCCGTCGCGTTGGTACGGCAAGTGGAGAATCGAGTCGGGTGGCGGTCGGAATGATTGCGCTCGCGCTGCTGCTCGCGGCGGAAGTCACTATGGGCATTACCCTCCGTGGCTTGTCACCGGTCGAGGTTTTTACTAAACATGATCCGGTGTCCGGCACTGTCTATTATGCGCTGCTCGGCGTTTTCGCCGCGATGCCATGGCTTCTCTGGAAGGGTGGAAGCAGAGGGGGCACCACGGACAGTCCGAGGTTTCCGCTCCGGCACTGAACCTGGCCGATCCATTTGCTACAATGCGCGGCGCGCCTTCACTGCCGTCGCAGGACGCGGGCAGCGTGCGAGGCGCGCCAACTTCAGCCTTGTCGTTTGTCGCCCTCAGCGGAGATTTACGTGATAGTACGCCCAGAGACCAATCGCGATGTCGATGCCATCCGCGAGATCAACATCGTCGCCTTCCAGGATCACCCCTACAGTCGGCAGACAGAACATCTGATTGTGGAGGCATTACGGGCGGCCGAGGCCCTGGCGTTGTCGCTGGTCGCCGAGTGTGACGGCGAGGTCGTGGGCCATATCGCATTCTCAGCCGCGGCGATCGGCGACTCGTCGCCGGGCTGGTTTCTGCTCGGGCCGGTAGCAGTCCAGCCAGCCCGCCAAGGCGCGGGGATTGGACGCGCACTGGTCGAAGCCGGTCTCGCGGTACTGCGCTCGCGGGGCGCCCACGGGTGTGTTCTGGTCGGCGATCCGGCCTTCTATGGCCGTTTCGGATTCAGGCAGTATCCGGGCGTGGCCTGGCATGGCGTACCTGACGAAAACGTGGTCTGCCTATTGATGGCCGGTGAGATGCCCACCGGCGAGGTGGTGTATCATCCGGCATTTCTCGTAGAACCTTAGAACGGAATAGTGAGTGTGTCGTCGGTTACCGATACGGCCTGAGCCGTAGGGGTTTCAATTGGAACCGCCAAAATACTCAATTATCGAGGCGGCTTGTCAGGCCGCCTTTGTTTTCAATATGCTCTTGTCTAATTCAAGAGTGTAAGACAATATCGTATCGATGTTAAACCTCGTCGATGCCTTGAGTATCTCTATTCCAGTGATTTTTCCGTCTTCAGTCGTATCGAGATTGACTCCTTCAGCCATTTCGATTACTCCGTCCGGCTCCTGGTCACTAAGACCAAAATACAAAGCATCTACTTCATCGTCGTAGTGAACTTTCACTTTGTAACTCGCTTTTTCAGTGGGTAGGAGATGAAAGTCGTGCGTGGGAGCGGCCTCTGGCCGTGATGCGGGGCCGCGGTGACCAGCGAGGCCCCGTCGCGGCTGAAGCCGCTCCCACCGCGTCGCTGCGCGACTGTTGCGGTTACGCCGACGGGGCTCTTCGGGCCGCTCCTGCGGGCTATGCGACCTTGCGGACCTTGTTGGTCTTCGCGGACTGATCGGCCTGATCGGCCTGATCCGCCTGATCGGTTTGCTCAGGCGACGCGGGCCGGGCGGGCGGTTCGAGATGCCCGAGCGCCGCCGATCGGCCCAGTACCGCGGCGAGGCGCCCCATCAACACCAGGGTCTCGGGGCTCATCTCCTCGCGCGGGCCGGCGATTTCCCAGCACAGGGCGAGCGCGCGGCGCCGGTCCTCCTCGCCCGGGAGCAGTTTGGGCAGGGCGGCGATCGCCGCCTCCGGTTCGAAGCCGACGATCAGTGACTCGCGATGGATCAGCCGGGTCCGCGCCTTCGGCTTCATGCTCGCGAAGGGTTCGGTGGTCATCAGCATCTGGTTGGAGCGCTCCAACCGCGAGCGGCGTACCTCCCGGCGCGAGTGGGCCATGAGGATCAGCATGCGGATCACGCCCTCGGCGAATCCGCCCTGCTCGATCCGGTCCAGTGCATCCTGAACCTGCACCAGGGTGCGCAGGTCCTCCTGCGGCGCCTCGCTGATCCGTTGGGACAGGGGCTCGCCCAGGGCCGCCACCGGGGGCAGCGACCACAGCAGATGGAAGCTCAGCTCGATCATGGCGTTCTGCAGGTCCCGCACCTGGTCCCACCCCTGGGTCACCAGGTTGGCACCGAACTGCTCCAGTTGGCGGAAGGGGTTGTCCGCGGGCGCCGCCCGGCGCTGCCCGCGCACCTGCTCGGCCAGAGCTTCCACGTTCTTCATCAGCGGGTTGCGGTCGCTCAGGCCCGCGCGCTGCACGCGCATCGGGTTGGTCTTGGCGAGCAGGTCAGCGCTCGTCTGGGTGCTCATCGCCCGCACCACGGGACTCAAGGTCAGGTCGTAGAGCTGGGTCACCAGCTCCGAGTAGCGGGCCACGGCGGCGAAGGGGCGGTCGGAGTCGTCCCCGCCGCACCCGGCGATCAACTCCGGGATGGTGCGCTCCTGGAAGATGACGTGGTAGCGCCGGTCCAATCCCTCGCCGGTGGCGTCGGCGATGACCATCTCGTAGAGCCCGGGGGACAGGGCCTCGATCGCCTTCAGGGTGGAGACGATCTCCTGGTGCTCCTTCTTGGCGATGGTGGATGAGACGAAGATCCCCAGATGCCCGACGTTCTCGTGCAGGGTGTAGAGGATACGCTGACCGCGCGCCTTGATCTCATCGACATCCTGGTAGTGATCGGCAATCCAGCCCAGGGCCTGCTGGGGCGGGGTGATGTTGTCCCCGTGCGAGGCAAAGACAATGATCGGCGAATTGATATTGCGCAGGTCCACATGGGTGCGCGCATCGAGGTTGGCACAGCCGCGCGCCAGGCGGTTACCGACGAACAGGTTCTCGACGATCCAGCGGATCTCCTGCTCGGTCATGTAATAGAAGCTGCTCCACCAGCGCTCGAAGCCGACGAAACGCTCGACCTCCGTATCCACGTCGCGCCACAGGTCGTAATACTTGCTCCACCAGGTGTTGCCGGGGCTCAGGCGCTCGAAGTTGGATACCAGGTTGGAGCCGTCGAAGAGCCCGTTGCCCAGGTCGCTCATGAGCTTGATGGACATGGCACCGCCCACCAGGCCGCCCATATAGCGCATCGGGTTCTTGCCCTTCTGACCGGCCCAATACGACAGGGGCGCCCCGTTGGCGACGATGGGACCGGTGATGTCCGGGTTGGTGGCGGCCAGCAGCATGGCGGCCCAGCCGCCCTGGCAGTTGCCGATGACGATCGGCCGCGGCGCGTCCGGGTGACGGCGGCGCACCTCGCGCACGAAATCGGCCTCCGCGGCGGTCACGTCGGCGATGGTCTGGTCCGGCTGGGGGAGCCGGGTGAAGGTGACGAAATAGACCGGGTGGCCTTGATGGATGGCGACGCCGACCTCGCTCTCGTGCTTGAAGCCGCCGATCCCGGAGCCGTGGCCGGCGCGCGGGTCGATGATGATATAGGGGCGGCCGTTCTCGCGCACCAGCACACCCGCGGGGGCGCGGATGCGCACCAGCGAATAGTTGACCGGGCGCGCGAGTTTGGTCCCGTCGATCACCAGGTCATGGTCCCAGCTCAGGACCGTCTTGTCGGAGCCCTCCTCGTGCTCGTTGAAATAGTTGCCGCGCTGGCGCATGGCATCGGTGAAGAGGACGGCGCGCTGGGCCGCGTCGGTGAGATAGTCGCCCCACTGCTCGGCCAGTTGGGGCGTCAGCAGGGCCTGCACGACCCTGGTCCAGGCCTCCTGGTTGCGCTCCTCGTTGCCCTTGGCCGTCTGCGCCGCCCGCTCGCCGTGGGTCTGGGCGATGGCGGCCAGGTCCCGGGCATAGCGATCGTAGTCCTCGGCGTGCCCGTTGATGGACTGGCCGAGCCCGGCGCCGGTATCCGCAACCTTGGGCGGTTGCGAAGGATCGTTGGGGGTGAACATGGGGTTTCTCCGGGTCTTCGGGGTATTGGCAAGGACGACAGATCCTAACCAGTGATGTGGTAACCGCCGTCCACATAGATGATTTGGCCGGTCAGCATGGTGCCGGTGCGGGTCGCCAGCATGGCCACGACCGCCCCCACGTCGTCGATCTCGGCCAGCCGCCCGAGCGGCGCGCGCTCCTCGGCGGCGTCCCTCAATTCATCGAAGTCCTTGAGCCCGGTGGCGGCGCGGGTCAGCATGGGACCGGGGGAGATGGCATAGGCACGGATACCTTGGGGCCCCAACTCGGCCGCGGTGTAGCGCACCGCCGATTCCAGCGCGGCCTTGACCGGGCCCATCAGGTTGTAGGTGGACAGCACCTTGTCCGCCCCGTAGAAGGTCATGGCAAAGAGTGAACCGCCTTGGGGCATCAGCGGCTCGGCGAGATGGGCCACCCGCAGGAAGGAGTGGACCGAGATGTTCACCGCCAGGCCGAACCCTTCGGCGGAGGAGTCCACCAGCCGACCCTGCAGGTCCGCCCGCGGGGCGAAGGCGATCGAATGCAGCACGAAGTCGAGCCGACCCCAGCGCTCGCCGATGGCGGCGAAGACGGCCTCCAACTCCCCCGGCACCATCACATCGCAGGGCAGAAAGAGCTCGGCACCGACCGCCCGGGCGGCGGGCTCCACGAAGGGACGGGCCTTCTCGTTGAGATAGGTGATCGCCAGGTCCGCACCCAGGGTACGAAAGGCGCGCGCGCAGCCGTAGGCGATCGAGTCCATGTTGGCGACCCCGATCACCAGGCCCCTCTTGCCCTCGAGGTTGAAATAGTCCGAATCGATCATGGTGGCTCCCCGTTTGGCTGAAAGGTTGGATGTCAGCGTCCGCGCACGACGCGCAGGGTGTGTCGCGCGATCATGGCCTCCTCGTCGGTGGGGATGACCCACACCGAGGGGGTGGCGCCGACCGGGCTGATCCGCGGGCCGCGTCGTTGATTGGCGGCGTCGTCGAGCCGGATGCCGAGCCAGGCGGCGTCGCGACAGACGCGGGCGCGGATCTCGGCATCGTTCTCACCCACCCCGGCGGTGAAGACCAGGGCGTCGAGCCCGCCGCCGGCGGCGCACAGGGCGCCCAGGGTCTGGCCGATCCGATAACAGAAGTAGTCGATGGCCTCCGCGGCGGCCGGGTCTTCGCTGGCGTGCAGGTCGCGCAGGTCGTTGCTGACCCCGGACAGGCCCAGCAGCCCGGAGCGCTTGTAGAGCAGGTCCTCCAGTTCCGCGACCCCCAGGCCATCCTCGCGCATCAGGTACAGGATCACCCCGGCGTCCAGGACCCCGCAGCGGGTGCCCATCGGCAGGCCGTCCAGGGCCGAGAAGCTCATGGTGGTATCCACACTGCGCCCGCCGACCATGGCCGTCATGCTCGCCCCGCTGCCCAGGTGGGCCACCACCACGCGGCCCTGCGCCACCTCCGGGGCCAATTCATGCAGGCGCCCGGCGATGTATTCATAGGAGAGTCCGTGGAAGCCGTAGCGCTTGACCCCGCGCGCAAGCAGCGCCCGCGGCAGGCCGAGCTGCTCGGTGACCTTGGCCCGCCCGCGGTGAAAGCCGGTGTCGAAGCAGGCGACCTGGGGCAGGTCGGGATGGTCCGCCGCCACCGCCCGGATGGCCGCCAGGTTGTTGGGCTGGTGCAGAGGCACCAGCGGGATCAGGCCGGTCAGGACCTCCAGCACCTGGGCGTCCACCAGGACCGGCTCGGCGTAGGTCTCGCCCCCGTGGCCGACCCGGTGACCCACGGCCAGGATCGACCCGCCCCCGGCCGCATCCGCCAGCCAGCCCCAGATCCGCTTGAAGGCGCGGGCGTGGCCCTGACCCCCGCCGGCCCCGGCCGGCCCGGGCTCCCAGTAGCTTTCGGCCAGCAGCCGGCCTTGCGTGTCCTTGGCGACGAAGTGCGGGGCGGTGCCGATGCCCTCCACCTGGCCCTTGACGCGCACCGTCGGCGCGTCATCGACAATCTCATAGAGCGCGAACTTGATGCTCGAGGACCCGGCATTCAGCGTGAGGATCAGCTCGTTCATGGCGGCCTCCTCAAGCGCCCTTGACCAGGTCCCTGGGCAGGTCCTTCAGGATGAGCCCCTGGCGCACCGCATGGGCATGGAGCACGGCGACGGCGGCGCTGGCGCGGCGCGTGCGCACACTGTCGGCGCGCGAGGTCAGCACGATCGGCACCCGTGCCCCCAGCACCACTCCGGCGGCCTCCGCGTTGGCGAGGAAGATGAGTTGCTTGGCGAGGATGTTGCCGGACTCCAAATCCGGCACGATCAGCACGTCGGCCACCCCGGCGACCTCGGACTCGATCTTCTTGATCCGCGCCGCCTCCGGGTTGATCGCGTTGTCCATGGCGAGCGGCCCGTCCAGCACCCCCCCTTGGATCTGGCCGCGCTCGGCCATCTTGCACAGGGCGGCGGCGTCCAGCGTGGATTGGATCTTGGGCCGGATGGTCTCGACCGCGGAGAGGATCGCGACCTTGGGCCGCGCCACCCCCAGGGTATGGGCCAGGTCGATGGCGTTCTGGCAGATATCGGCCTTGGCCTCCAGGTCCGGGGCGATGTTGACCGCCGCGTCCGAGACCAGCAGCAGCTTGGGATAGGTCGGCACGTCCATGACGAAGACGTGGCTGATGCGCCGGGCGGTGCGGATGCCCTTGACCTTGTCCAGCACGGCGGCGAGCACCTCGTCGGTGTGCAGGCTGCCCTTCATCAGGATCTCGGCGCGGCCCTCGCGGATCAGGGCCACGGCGCGCTCGGCGGCGGCATGACTGTGCTCCACATCGATGATCTCGGTGGCGCCCAGGTCGATCCCGAATTCGTCGGCGACCGCCCGGATGCGCCCCAGCGGCCCCACCAGGATGGGCCGGATGAAGCCGTCCTGTGCCGCCTCGATCGCGCCGGCGAGCGAGACCTGGTCGACCGGGTGGACCACGGCCGTCGGGACCGGCTCCAGGGCCGTGACCGCCTCGAACAGGAGGCCGAAGCTGTCGTGGTGACGCACCGAGACCTCCGGGGCCTCCAGGCGGCGCAGACGGATGCGCTCGGCCGGTGCCACCACCTGCGCCGCCCCGTCCATGACCGGCTCGTGGCGCTGGTTACGGACCTCGCAGTCGAACAGGACGACGCGGCCCGCGCGGCGCTCGCGCACCCGGATGCGGGCGATGAGGGTGTCGCCCAGGTCCACCGGCCGGTGGAAGTTCGACTCCTGGCTGAGATAGACGGTACCGGGCCCGGGCAGCACATTCCCCAACAGACTGGAGACCAGGCTGGTGGCCCACAAACTGTGACCGACCACCCCCTTGGCCCCGCTGCCCAGGGCATAGGCCTCGTCCGTGTGGGTCGGGTTCAGGTCCCCCGACACCTGGCTGAACAGGGCCACGTCGTCCCGGGTCAGGGTGCGCTCAAGCTCCGCGGTCTGTCCGATCTGGATCTCGTCGAAGGTCCGGTTCTCGATGAATTCGGCGGTCATGGATTCCACGCTGGGTCCTCGCTGGGGCCGGCTCACGGGCAGGGTAAACCGGCGGACTAGGGCAGTGTTGCATTGCAGCAGATGCTAGGCCGCTAACGTGTCGATTGTGTGTCGATTGCATGAAGGGTAACGGTCGGCGTCGGGACCTTGGCCGCGACGCCGGGCGCCCAGCCCGCAAGGGCTCACGGGCGCGTCACGTAACCGCATCGGGGTCGACATTGATGACTTCCCGATTCGGCTGGCCCTCGGGGCGCAGAGCGCCCAAGACCGGCGTGACGCCGCTGGAGAGATTGGGCAAGTATTCCCGTAGGATGGGTAGAGCGCAGCGAAACCCATCGTGTGCGCGCGCCTAAGGCGTTGATTGCTGGGTTTCGCTGCGCTCTACCCAGCCTACGACCCGCGCGCGGATCGGGCCGACGGCGAATACTTGCCCAATCTCTGGAGCGGTGTCACGAGGGAAGGCTCGGCCCACTGGGAGCGCCGCACCCCAGTGCGGCGCGGCCTACCCACAGCACGCAGCGTCGCGGTCGCCCGCGAGGCCGCGCCGCACTGGGATGCGGCGCTCCCAGCGTTCGGCTAAGGCTGCGCGCATGCGCTCGCCGGTGCCGGGTGGCCGGGATCATGACCAAGGCCGCCGGGGCGACGCGACCGGAGGCCGACGCTTTAGCGGGCAGCGGCGCCGCATCCGGCTGAAGCCTCGACCTCCGTTTGGATAGGTCTAAGAGAACGGCTGCAGACAGAGGTACTGCCAAATCACCGCTGACCCGGCCAACGCGGTGATCTCGGCCTGGTCGTAGGCGGGGGCGACCTCGACTAAGTCCATGCCGCGGAAGTCGATCCCCGCCAACCGTTTGAGGATCGCCATGACCTGCCAGGTGAACAGCCCCCCGACCTCGGGGGTGCCGGTGCCGGGCGCCTGGCCGGGATCGATGGCATCGATGTCGAAGGAGAGATAGGCCGGGCCGGACTTAAGGACCGCGTGTACCTGCTCGGCGACGACCCGCGGTCCGCTCTCGTGGACCTCCTCGGCCGTGACGATGCGCACGCCCTGGGCCAGGGTCCAGTCGTAAACGGCGCGCTCGCAGGGCGAACGGATGCCGATCTGGATCATCCGCCGCGGATCGACCAATCCCTCGACGATCGCCCGGTAGAACACCGAGCCGTGGCCGAGCGGCTGACCGAAGCTGTCGGGCCAGGTATCGACATGCGCGTCGAAGTGGACCATTCCGACCGGCCCGCACCGCCGCGCCAGCGCCCGCAGCAGCCCCAAGGTGATACTGTGGTCGCCGCCGATGGTGACCAGGTGGGCGTAGGCCGCCGCCTGTTCGGCGATCAGTGATAGGGAGCCGGGGAGGTCGCCTAAGGCAATGGCGAAGTCGCCGACATCCGCGAGCCCCAGCGTGCGCGGGTCCCGCCAATTCGCCGGGTTGTCGCCGTCGACCAGCATACGGCTGGCACGACGCACCGCCGGCGGCCCCTCGCGGGCCCCGGCGCGGTTCGTGGTGCCGAGGTCCAAGGGCACGCCCGCCACGCAGATGCGCGCCGCCGCGGGGTCCAGGGTGCTGCCGAGAAAGGTGGGCGGGATGGCAAAGGTGGGTGTCATGATTCGGTAAACGCCGGTCGCTAAGATCACCCGGAACATAGCACAGGTCCCTTATTGCCAAGAGGAATCGAGAGTGTTTCCGACACCCGCGCGCGTGTTCTTGACCAGGGGCATCGGCGTGCACCGCCACGCCCTGACCGCCTTCGAGCTGGCGCTGCGCGATGCCGACATCGAGCAGCAGAACCTGGTCTATGTCTCTTCGATCGTCCCGCCCCATTGCCTGTCGATCCCACGCGAGGTCGGGGTGGAGACCCTCAAGCCCGGCGACATCACCTTCTGTGTGATGGCCCGGATCGAGACCAACGAGCCCGGCCGCCGCATCCATGCCAGCGTCGGACTCGCCCGACCCGCGGACCCCGATGGCTATGGATACATCTCCGAACACCACGGATTCGGCCAAACGGCGGCACAGAGCGGGGACCATGCCGAAGACCTCGCCGCCAGTATGCTCGCCAGCACGCTCGGGCTCGAACTGGACCCGGAGGTCGCCTGGAACGAGCGCCGCAGCATCTACGAGCACAGCAACCTGGTGATCGAGAGTCTGTCGATCACCGCGGCCACCGAAGGCGACGCCCATGGGCGGTGGACCTGCGCGGTCAGTGCGGCGGTGTTCCTTTTTTCCTGAGCCTGAAACCGCACCAACCGGGGCCTGATGGTCGCACCGACCCCTCGACCTGGCCCGGTCCGCAGCCAAGCTGTCGCCTGACACCCTCGCAAGACTCCTATACTGATTTTGCCCCGTGGGCGAAACGTTTAACCAGTGGATGCATGCAGGAGAAGACCCATGCCCTCGAACCGGATTGATGCGACCTTGACCGACGAACAGCGCGACCAGGCGAAGGCCGCCCTGGCGGCCCTGGCCGAGGCCCTACCGTTCCTGATCGACCTGAACCCTGACGAGCGCGCCGACAGCCCCAAGTTCGGCGAAAAGAAGCGCTCCTTCGTCAGCCAGGCGCTGACGGTCGCCGAGGAACAGCCGGAGATCTTCCCGGCCAGCTTCAGCCTCGCCGAGTTCCGCGCCGACGTGCAACTCGTCGAGGCCCTCTATCCGCTGCGTCACAGCATCGAGGCATTGTTTGGGAAGATCGACGATACCTACCTCGCCGCCGGCAGCGAGGCCTATGCCGCCGCGTTGTTGGCCTATCAGTACGCCAAGCTGCACAATGTCACCACCAGTGCCCTGGAAGACAGCCTTGATGACCTCGGTCGCCGCTTCGCCCGCAAGACCAGGAAGCGTGCCCCTGCGGCCTGACAGGAGCGGCCGGCTCTGGGCAGGGGCCGCGCCGGTCGAGAGCCCCTGCACCGCCACGGTGGATGCCTGGATGCCGGCATTGCCGGCGCTCGACATGACGATCGGGATGAATGAACAAGGCGCAGGCGGCACCCCCCGCCGCTGACCTGCCGCGGGACGCGATGGTGCCGGGGGTCGTCGAACCGCAATGAAAAGGTCGTATCTTAATGACCCAACCGTGCGCCGCGCCGCCCCGTCCACCATTCTAAGAGCGCCAGCGATTATGCCTCCCACCCCCGCCCAAGTGGCCGCACTCGCCGCCCAGCTCGTCGCCCTGCGCGACGGCGCCCTGGCCCTGGAACAACGCTTTGGCGACGAGCTCGCCGCCATCGCGCCGCAGCAGCGCGCCAGTGCCCGCAACCTGCTGCATTATCTCAGCGTGCGGCGGCACGACATCCGCGCCCTGCAACAGGACCTCAGCGCACTCGGTCTGTCCTCGCTCGGGGTGCTGGAGCCGCATGCCCTGGCGAGCCTCAACGCCGTAATCGGCGTCCTTGCGCAGCTTCAGGACGCGGCGCCCGGCGGCGGGCACCCGCCCCTGCCGCCGCCCCCGGTGGACTTCAGGTCCGGCCCGCAGCGGCTGCGCGAGCACGCGCTGGCCCTGTTGGGACCCGAACCCCAGGGCCGCCTCGTGCGCATCATGGTTACCATGCCCAGCGAGGCGGCGACCGATGCCCAACTCGTCCAAGACCTGCTGGATGCCGGCATGGACGTGATGCGCATCAACTGCGCCCACGATGGCCCCGCGGAGTGGGCGGCGATGGTCGAGAACCTGCGCCGCGCCGAACAGTCACGCGGGCGCAGCTGCCGGGTCGCCATGGATCTCGCCGGCCCCAAGCTGCGCACCGGGGCCTTGCGGGCCAGCGGGCGGGTGCAGCGGCTCGCCCCGCAGCGCGATTGCTTCGGTCGGCTGACGCGCCCGGGCCGGGTCTGGCTGACCCCCGCCGAGGCGGCCGAGCCGCGGCCCCCGGGCCTGCGCCTGCGCCTGGAGATCAGCGGCGGGCTGCTCGGCCAGCTCGCCATGGGCGACCAGCTCGAATTCACCGACGCCCGCGGCCAGGAACACCGCCTGCTGGTGCGCGAGGCGCGGGGTGCCTCCTGGGTGGCCGAGATCGAGCAGACCGCCTATGTGGAGGAAGCCACCAGGGTCACCGCCCGGCGCGACGGCGAAACCGTCGGCAGCGGCGCTTTCATCAATGTGCCGGAAGTCATCGAACCGATCGCGCTGGCCGTCGGCGAGCTGCTGATTCTGACCCGCTGCGATGCGCCCGGCCAGGGTGCCGAACGCGCCGCGGACGGCACGGTCGTCACCCCCGCGCAGGTCCATTGCACCCTCGCGACCGCCTTCGAGTTCGCCCGTCCCGGACACACCGTCTGGTTCGACGATGGCAAGATCGGCGGGGTGGTCGCCGCCAACGATGGCGAGCGGATCACCGTCAGCATCACCCAGACCGGACCCAAAGGGGCCAGGCTGCGCGCCGAGAAGGGCATCAACTTCCCTGACACGCCGCTCGCAATGTCCGCCCTGACCGACAAGGACCTGGCCGACCTCCCCGCGATCGTCCGGCTGGCCGACATGGTCCAACTGTCCTTTGTGCGCGAACCCCAGGACCTCGCCCAGTTGCACGCCGAACTCGACCGCTTGGGCGCGCAGCGGATGGGGGTGGTGCTCAAGATCGAGAACCGGCGGGCCTTCGAGAACCTGCCGCGCCTGCTGCTGGCGAGCCTGCACCGGCCCCCGGTCGGGGTGATGATCGCGCGCGGCGATCTGGCGGTGGAAGTGGGTTTCGAGCGGCTGTCGGAGGTCCAGCAGGAGATCCTGTGGCTGTGCGAGGCCGCCCACGTACCGGTGATCTGGGCGACCCAGATCCTGGAGGGCATGGCCAAGACCGGCGCCCCCTCGCGCGCCGAGGTATCGGACGCCGGCATGAGCATCATGGCCGAGTGCGCCATGCTCAACAAAGGACCCAGGATCGTCGAGACCGTCCGTTTTCTCGCCGGCATCATCGACCGCATGGATGAGCACTACCGCAAACAGCGCGCCACCCTGCGGCGCCTGGCCGTGGCCGACCTGGAGGACTGAGCCCGGTCGCGCCGCCGGTCCCCGACTGCCCCGGCGTGCGCTCAGCTCAACCCAGTGCAACGCTTGGGTTCATGGTCCTGTCACAGCGCGGTGCGATGATCGTCATGCGGCGCCGCGAGTGCCACGTGCGGGCCTCGATCATAATCCCGGCCATTGGGAGCGCCGCACCCCAGTGCGGCGCGATCTCGCTAGCGACCGCGGCCTTGCGTGCTGCGGACAGGGCGGGCCGCACTGGGGTGCGGCGCTCCCAGTCGGTCGGCCTGAAGGCCGACCGACACACCGCGGTGGCCGGAGCGATGATCGAGGCCCACGTGCGGCCTCGATCAGCAATTCGGCAGTTCGGCCGTAGCCGCCGCTGGTGGACTGCGCTGCGCTTGTCCACCCTACGACACCGCGGGGCCGGGACCCTGATCCAGGCCCCCCGGGCGATGCCGGCCCACCCCGTAACCTCAGTCAGGAGCACTCGCATGCCTATGCACCGTATCGGCGCCGCCGCGCTCGCCGTGGCCCTTACCTTACTGCTCAGCCTGCCGGCGCAGGCCCAGCAGGTCCGGATCAACGGCGGCGGGGCGAGCTTCCCGTTCCCGCTCTACTCGGCTTGGTTTCGTCACTTCAACCGGGACAACCGGGGGATACGGATCAACTACCAGTCGGTCGGCAGCGGCACCGGGGTGCGCAACGTCATCAACCGCACCTTCGATTTCGGCGCCAGCGACGCGGCCATGACCGACGAGGAGATGGCCCAGGTGCGCGGCGGGGTGCTGGTGCTGCCGATGACGGCCGGTGAGATCGTGCTCGCCTACAACCTGCCGGGTATCGACAACCTGCGCCTGCCGCGTGCCGTCTACCCGCTGATCTTCTCCGGTGAGATCACCAACTGGACCGATCCGCGGATCGTCGCCGCCAATCCGGGCCTGACCATCCCCGACCGGCGGATCCGGGTCGTGCGCCGGTCCGATTCCTCGGGTACCACCTTCGTCTTCACCCAACACCTGAGCGCCATCAACGAGTCCTTCCGCAATCGGGTCGGTACCGGCACCTCGGTGTCCTGGCCGAACCAGCCGAATATCATCGGCGCACCGCGCAACGATGGCGTCACCGCCACCGTCAACCAGACGGTTGGTTCGATCGGTTACATCGAATATTTCTTCGCCACCTCGACCAACGCCCAGGTGGCGATGTTGGAGAATGCCGCCGGTCAGTTCGTCGCCCCCAGCGACGAGTCCGGACAGGCGGCCCTGGCCGGCGCGGACCTCACGGGCAAGGACCTGCGCATCTGGGTGACTGACCCCGCTGACCCGGCGGCCTACCCGATCGTCACCTTTACCTGGATGCTCTTCTTCCGCGCGCACGGCAACGAGCGGATCGGTGCGGCCCTGCGCGACTTCGTCACCTGGGCGCTCGCGGATGGTCAGGCGATGGCCTCCGATCTTGGCTATATCCCGATGCCCAAGCCCGTCATCGAGCGCGTTCAAGCGGAGATCCCCAACATACGCTAGGACCACCAGACGCAATTGCTCGAGCCATTGGCGTAGGGTGCGCCGTGCGCACCTTGAGAGGCCCCGGTTGATCGCCGGGGCCAGGGTCTCGGTCGGCGCCATGGTGCGCACGGCGCACCCTACGGTCGCGGCGCGGTCACTGAGCGGGGCGAGCGGGCCTTGATCATCGTTCCGGCCGCCGCGGGCCGGATTCCAAGGCTTCAGCCTTGGATTTACAGGACCAAGGCTGAAGCCTTGGACTCCAGAGGGTGGCCGCTGGCCGGAACGATGATCAAGGTCGTGACGTCCACGAACCATGGTTGAGGAATAAATAGCCATGAAGTCCCGGGGAGAGGACATCGGAGTGCGCTTTCATTCCAGCGTTGCGGGCGGCGCGACCGGTATGCGCATAAGTAATGTTGCGGCTTCATGACTGAGTATTGTCGAACCTTGATATCTCCTTGCGCCGCTGCTAGAGTTCAACCGCATCGTATTCGCCGCGTCGCCGCGGGCAGCGATGCTCAACGAGTCGATACTGCCGACAAGCAGTATCGCAACGCCTTTGCTGATCGGGAGACAAGATATGAAACTTCCAGTGTTCTGCATGTTATTTCTTTTCGGTGCGGTGGCGATGGCCGCAGAGGACGAGGCGGCCCTGAAGGCGCAAATGCATAAGGATTGCGCCCCGCTGTTTGCGCCGGGCGGCGCCTGTGCCGACCTGGCCAAGGGGACCAGAAAGTGCACGCGGATGAATCTGGCCAAGGGCGGGGCCGCCTGTGCTGACTTCGAGAAGGCACACAAGGACTTCTTCGACGCCGGCATGAAAGACGAAATGATCAAGAAGTAAACCGCCACCGCGCGGCGGCGGCGAGGTCGGGCAAGGCCCCAGCGTTGCCCGACCTTGAGGATCGACGCTTGGACCGCTAAAGCATGCGGCGCCGGTAAATCAAGACGACGGCGATGATGACGGCGGCCAGCATGCACCCCATGACCCAGGCGAACCCGTTGGGATCATCAAGCCACGGCAGGCCGCCGACATTCATGCCGAAGATGCTGGACAGCAGGGTGATGGGCAGAAACACCGTCGCCGCAACGGAAACGAAATAGAGATTGCGGTTCGTTCGTTCGGTGAGGCGTCGATCGATCTCCTCGTTCAGCAGCCGCGCCCGCTCCTGCACGAGTTCGAGGTCCTGGGTGACCGACGACAGCGTCCGCCCCAACCTCATCAACTCCTTGGACGCCGGCCCGTCCCACCATGGCGGAAGATGCCCGGGAAGGTCGCGCAAGGCATGGCCGTTGGCGGCCACCTGGCGTCGCAAGCGTGCCATCGCCAGGCGATGCTGCCCGAAATTCATCTCGCAATCGCGGCCGGCGAATACCCGATCCTCGGCATCATCGATAATCTCCCCATAGGCGGCGACCATCTTCTTAAACGTCGCGAGCACATGGCCCCACAGGCGGTTCAGCAAGGCGGCGGTGTTCGCGATCGGCACGCCGCGACGCAGGTCCGCGCGTAACAGACCCGCCGCTGAGATCGTATGGTGCCGGCCAGTCAACAGGTAGGACTGATCGGCGTAGAAGTGGAACATGCCGAATTCGTCCGGATCGTCGGCAAGGACGTCAGACAGGACTCCGGCGATGGTGCTACCGGTCACTTCAATGCGCGTATTGTGTTCGCCCGACAGCAGCAAGTCCCGGCTTTCCGGGCTGAGCCAGGCGCACGCCTTGACCCACTCGATGGCACGCCGATCGTTGAGGTTGAAATGCAGCCAGAGGCACTGCCCGGGTGGTTGCAGCGCATCGAGCGCGCTAAGATCGAGGGCGATGGCTGGTCCCTGCGGCTGAAGTTGAAAGCCGCAGATCAGTCCCCCGTCATCATACAGTTCGACGCCCATTTCGACGATTCAATCCCATCGCAAGCGTACTGACTCATCGTTCGGGGACGCAGAGTCTAGAGTGGGGGTCTGAGCGGCTAAGTACTTCAACAGATTTATTTATGAGCGTCAATTATACTAAACTACTGTTTTTTGACGCTTAGCGTTTTCGTGATTATCTGATTTCTTACAATCCATTATGTTGACGCACTTACACCTCGCCCTAAGTTCTTCGATTGATAATGGCGGGTTTCGCTGGTGAAGCATAGCGTGGCAATTTGGACAGACCGGCACCAAGTCTTGAATTGGATTCACCGCGTAAGTTTCGCCGATTGATGACAGCTGAACCAAATGGTGAACGTGAATGAAACCTGCTCCAATCTCGCCATATAGCTCGCCAAACTCGATATGGCAAACCTGACATTCTGATCCGAAGTGATCTATACATTGCTCTCGCGCCCTTCTGTTTCGCTCAAACTTATTAACATTGACCTTCGAGATTGCTCCCTCATAAAGCATCGACTCCAATTCGCCAATTTCTTCAGGGAAAAAGTTTTTCGCAGCTACTACATTTCCATTCTCAATTTGCAGCGAAACCGACCATAGATCATTTAATATAGCCGCGAGTCCGGAACCTATTTCCGATTCGCTGTTTAAGAACTCTACTTTTCTCAGAGGGTACTCCACCCCTTCGACTGCAACGCCATTAACGGCCAACTGCCGTAACCACGATTCTCTCGGATCTATCTCGCTACAGCGAATCTCTTCATTTCCAAGAGACACTAACCCCAACTCTTTATGTCGCCGGGGAAGACTAGGTTCTCCGCTATAATACCAAATCCGGGCCCTTAAGGTAATAGGGTTGATTGCTTTTTGAATTTCGATATCTACAAGCCTAACAATTGGACGCGGCTCTCTTATTTCCAGCCAATAACTACCGCCGTGTTTGTTCTTCTTGAAATACGCCTTGACAGCCGGATTCTCAGATATACATTCAGCATTATGAATGAACTCACCCGCGGCTGTGCGAGCCGCTTCAATCCAATAGTCAGCCAATTCATTCGATAAATTCATGGTCCCTCTTTTCAAAACTAACGTGTTCTAGCTCGAGACGGCCGCAGTTGGCCTCGACTGGCATGGGCTGCTTGTACTCTAGATCGGATTAGGATACTAAAGTACTAAATCCAGTCCCGCACCCAAGTATTCCAGCCACCCTGGTGATGGCTACCTCGCCCCGCCGCCAAGACTGTATCCCCTCTAAGTGGGACGGCCCCTGGACCAACTCGCCCACCTGAACCTGGTCGAGACGTGGCATTGTCGGTCGATGCACGAGGTCGAGGCATTCCCGCACGCACGGGGCGCGCAATCCCTGCGCCGGCTGTCCGCTGAGAGGCCAGCCCCGGATTTGGGGGCCGTCCGGACAATTCCGACTTGCGGGGAAGTAGATTAATCAAAGGGTCGATGCGTTGCAACTGCGATTCGTTGATCCAGGTCAGGTCAAGTCTATAGGAAATATAGTTTGTCGCCGGCACGAACCCGGCGGTAAGGTTCCGGAGGCGGCGCATCGGACGATCGCGCAACGACCGGCCGCCGGCGGTGCCGCGGGTCCTGCCGACGGCCTTTGCGGATCGCGATGCGTCGGCGCCGGGGCGCTACGATGCGAGGCCAAGCGGTTGCGGGGCCTTGATCAAGGACTCCGGCCACGTACCCTTGCGGCAACCCGTCGCGGCCTGGGGGCCGCTCCTACGCCGTAGGAGCGGCCCCCAGGCCGCGACGAATGTCACCTTCGAGGTGGCCGGCCGGGGCTTGCGCCTTGGCGCAATCTGTCCAAGGCTGAAGCCTTGGACTCCAGGTCGCCGGGTTGTCCGTTACACCGAACAACTGCGGCGTGACGGCTGGGGCATCGCGGGCCGCGCGGTCGGCACCCACCGTTGATCAGATAATGCACGCGCATTACGATATGTAGCCGCAAACGCTGTCTGTCATCGGAGCCTGTCATGCCCGCCACCCTTGAGGTCGTGCTGACGCGCGTCGGCACCGACGCGGCGGATGATCCGCTGATCGGTCAGTTCCTTGGTTTTCTCGCCCAGGACCTTGCCGACCATCCGGGGCGCCTGCGCGCGGTGGACGCCGATCTCCCGCGGCGTATCCAGTCGCTCGTCGGTGCAGTCGCGGTCGATCTCGATGCCCCCCTGACGGCGGACGATGAATGAGTGGCGAGACACCAGCGCCGTTGGTGGTGGGCGGTTGGACGGCCTTGATCATCGTTCCGGCCACCCCCGTTACGCCGCTACCGGCAGGAGCGCGGGCGGCTTGGGCGGGCGCGGTCGTCGGCGCGCTGGCGGCGGGGGCAACGGCATGCGCTGGAGCACCTGCGCGAACAGCGTTTCGTGGGCCCGGCCGAAGAAGCGCTCAGCGGCAGTGGTCCCGTCGGGGCGACGGAGGTGGAAGTTATGTACGGCGGTCAGTGCCTCGAGCTTGCGGTCGCTCAGGCGATGTCGGCCATGGTGATGTAGGGACAGTTGGCCGTTGCGCCCCTCCACGCTGGAACTGCTGCGCTGGAACAGGTCGGCGCAGTCACCGGCCACCTGTTCGAGGCGCGCGCGCTCGGCCTCTGGGAGGGCCTGGAGCGGATGATCGCGTTGGCGCAGCGGTTCGAGCAACTGCCGGCTCAGGGCGTGCAGACGGTGGCGCGGTTCAGCGAGCGTGCTGCGATTGGCGACGCGCTCGAGGTAGAGCGCCGGAATCAGCTGCGTGAGCAACGCCAGTTCCACGGCGGGCGGCAGATTCAGCGCCTCGACCTTGGCCTGCACGGTCGCAAAGAAAAAGGTAATGGTGGCAAGGAACTGAATCGTCAGGCGCTGCGCCTTGGCCAGGCGCTCACGGGCGCGCGTTGGCAGATCGGCCGCGTCGGCCAGCTGTTGCAGCCGCGTCCACACGTCGGCAAAGCGTTGCGCGATGCGCGCCACGGGCTGCGCCTGTCCCTGCTCCAACTCATAGGGGTGATAGAGGGTCCCCAACTCACGCACCAGTTCACGGGCCTCGGCCTGACGCGCTTGCGCCTGTACCTGATCGGCTTCGGCCTGCACCACGACCGCCAGGGCGGCTTCAATGCGGGGCGCGAACGCCGGTGGGCGCCCGCGCGGACGCGGGGATTGGGCGTCATAGGCCTGCGCGGTCGCCCGCTCAGCGTCCAGCGACGTCTGGGCGGCCGCGACGCTGGCGCCCGCCTGTTTCACGTGGCGGACCAAGTGTAGGCTGGTGCCCTTGGACACCTCCTGTTGCACATGAAACAGGTCCGGGGAATGATGGGCCGCACAATCCGTCTGGATATGGCGGCGCAACGCTGTGGCCTCGTCGCTGGTGCCCTGGATCACGGTCACGTTCAAGCCGTCCAGACCCGCGCGCAACGCCTGCGTCCAGGTGGCCGCCGTGCGATCGGCGGCGTACTGTTCGCGCAGCAGAAAGTTCGACACCGGCTCCAACATGACCAACAAAATCTGCGGATGAAAGGTCTCATCCTCGCACGCCGTGATCGCGCGGTGCGGCATGCCCACCGCCAACGCCGCCCGTTGCTCACGCGCCACGGCGACCACCATCTCCTCCAAGGCCGCATTGAGGGCCTGGTGGGTGCCATAGCTCGCGCCGACGAACGCCGACAACCCACTCAACTTCAAGAATTCACACACCATCCGCACCCCGGCACCGCCGTGCAGCGTGATGACGAAGTGCGCCGCCACCACCACTTGGTGCAGCCACTGCACGCCCTCAGGGGTCGCCACGAAGGCTGCCAACACCGCCGGGGCCGCGCCGACCGGGGTCGGCTTGCACCAGTCCTGCAAGGTGCTGCGCGCCACGCCCAGTTCGGCGGCGACGTGGCGTTGCGGCTGCCCCGTCGCCAAGCGGGCCACGGCCGCCCCGCGCTGTTCGGCTCGCTCCAGGCGCGAGCGGTGCTTCACGACCCACCGCCGGCCGACCGCCGGACCACGCCCGATGGCGTCGACCCGATGTCTGCGCTAAAGTCGATCCCGGCAGGACCTTCGAACATCGTGCTTCTCCCTCGGTTTGTTTGCACTTCCAAGGGTACACAATTTCGCGGGTCCTGCCGCTCTCCAGTGGGGGTTAACCAAGCCCTACGCTAGGTCTTGGCCGGATTTATGATCAAGGCCGGTTGGACGCTCTTGGCCCACCCACTATTTCTCGCCTGAAGCCTTGGACTCCGAGGCGCGGTCCGGTGCCTGGTGGCCGGGGGCCTGATCGAGGCCGACCGTCACACGGCGGCCATATCTCCCTGCTAGGCTCGGTCCATGGCCGTGCGGCATCCGTCCGGCCCCCAGGTCCGCGAATTCGTCGCCAAGGTCTATGCGCCTGTCATCATTACGGCCGCTCCACCAGTATTCCCGTCTGACGCCCAAGGGCCGGCCGATCGCGATGGCTACGGCGGGTAAGGCGCGCCTGGCGGACGCGCCGGCCAAGGTCCGCCCGGCGGGCGCAACGGCCTTGATCGTCGTTCCGGCCGCTGGAGGTCGAGGCTTTAGCCGGTCCGGCGTGCAGGCGTCACTGATTTCTCTTGGATATCTCGGGAGCCGCCACCGGCTGAAGCCGCGACCTCCGGTTGCGGACGCAACGCCACTGGCCGGAACGATGGTTAAGGGCGGCGCAACGGCCAGGCGCGCGGCCGTCGCCACCGCCCGGACCGATCCCGGTCAGGCGACGCGGCGGGGCTGTTAGGCCGATGGAAGACCTGTTCCAAGGCATCGACGCCTGGGTGGTCGGTCATCCAAACTGGACCTATGTCACCGTGTTCCTGATCGCCATGGGGGAATCCATGGCGGTGATCGGGGTGGTGGTGCCGGGGGTGGTGTCGCTGATCGGGGCCGGCGCCCTGGTCGCCACCGGGGCCATCTCATTCTGGCCGGCCTTCGTCGCCGCGTCCGCGGGCGCGATCGTCGGCGATGGCCTGAGTTACGCGGTGGGCCGACACTACCGTGCGCACCTGCGCGACCTCTGGCCCTTTTCCCGCTACCCGCGGCAACTCGACTGGGGCGTGGAATTCTTTCACCGGTACGGCGGTTGGAGTGTCGCCATCGGCCGCTTCGCCGGACCCGGCCGGGCCATAGTCCCGCTGGTCGCCGGGATGCTGCAGATGCCGCCGCGGCGCTTCTATGTCGCCAACGTCGCCTCGGCGATCGCCCAGACCCTCGCCTTCTTCCTGCCGGGCATGGTCCTAGGGGCCTCGCTGAAGCTGGCCGCGGAGGCGGCGTGGCGGCTGGTCATCCTCGCGGTGCTCCTGCTCGGCGCCCTGGTGCTCGCCTTCTGGCTCGCCCGCCGGGTCTATCGCCTGCTCGCCCCGCACGCCAGCGCCTGGCTCCAGGCGCTGCTGCGCTGGTCGGACCTGCACCCGACCATGGGCCGGCTCGCCCACGCCCTGGCGGACCCCGGGCACCCGGACGCCCGCGCCCTGACCGGTTTCGCCTTCGTGCTGATCCTGGGCGCCCCGCTGGTCGGGACCATCACCGGCCTGACCCTGTTCGCCGCGCCGGAACTGGCGCTCGATCGTGCGGCCCTGGACCTGGGCCAGAGCCTGCGCGACCCGCTGGGCGACCGCTTGATGGTGCGCCTCGCCGCCCTGGGGGCGCCCGCCGTGGTCCTGCCGCTGGTGGTGCTGGTGTTCGTCTGGCTGCGTCGGCAGGGCCAGGTGCGCCATGGCCATTACTGGCTGGCCGCCGCCGCCTTTCCCCTGGTCGCCACCCCGCTGCTCGGCGCCGTGCTGGCGGTGCCGCGCCCCGATCTCGGCCTGCAACTGGCGCTGCCATGGTCCTTCCCCAGCGGGCCCGTGCTGCTCGCGACCTGTGTCTACGGGTTCCTCGCCGTTTCCATCGCCCGCAGCCTGCCCGAGCGGTACCGGTGGGCGCCCTATGCCCTGGCGACGACGACGATCGCGGCGGTCGCCGTGGCGCGGGTCTATTTCGGGGCCGAATGGTTGACCGCCGTGGTCGACAGCAGCGCGCTGGGGTTGGTGTGGGTCGCCGCGCTGGGGCTCGCGCTGCATCGTCATGTCCACTTGCGGCGGCGCTCCGGGATGCTCGCCGCGGTCGCCGCGCTCGGGTTGGTCGGCGGACTCGCGCTGCACAGTTGGATCGCCGGTGACCGGCAACTGGCCCGGCTGACCCCGGCCGAGCGCACCTCGATCGTCGCACGCAACACCTGGCACGACACCGGCGGGGCCCGCCTGCCGCACCACCGCGAGGACCTGAGCCGACGCAACCGCCACCCCCTGAGCATTCAATACGCCGGCGACCCCGCGGCCCTCACCGCCGCCCTCGCCGCCGCCGGTTGGGCGCCGGCGCTGGTGCTCGACTGGGGGAACGCCATGCGGCTCCTGTCGCCCTCCCTGCCGCTGGACGAATTGCCGGTGATCCCTCAGGTCCACGACGGCCGGCACGAGGCCCTGATCCTGACCAGGGCCGCCGGGCCTGACCGGCGCGAGGTGCTGCGTCTCTGGCCCGCGCGGTTCCGGCTGGACGACGGCACGCCGCTGTGGGTCGGCAATGTCAGCCGCCAGCGTAAAGACGTGGTGCTCGAGCTGGTCGTAGTCCCGGCCACGATCCCACACGACTTCGCGTTGCCGACGGACTTCATCGGGGGGACGGGGGGACTCGTGATCCACAGCGCGCCGGGCGCCGGGGTCGTGCTGATTGAACCTGGTGGCGCCTGACGCAATAGCCCGGACCGATTGGCGCAGGGTCCGCTGTGCGGACCAGCGATCTCCCGTGCAGAAAGGTGGCCGCAGTATTGATCAAGCGCGCGCCGTGCGCACCTTGAGAGGCTGCGGTGGCTCGCTGCGGCCAGGGTTTCGGTTGGCGCCATGGTCCGTACAGCGGACCCTACGGCCCTAGAGCGCCATTTTCGTTGTCGTTGTCGTTGTCGAGATTATCGTAGCGTCCGGGATTCTCTCGCACCCCAAAGTGCATCGCTTCTCCGATTACGATTACGACAACGACAACGAGTTACGTGGGTTGAAATCTCACCCTCACAGCGGCGCGAAGAAGGCCCAGAGCTCGGCCAGCAATTGCTGCTCCTGACGGGCCCGGCCGGGATAGTCGAAGTGTCCGGCCTCAAGTACGAACAGCCGTTTGTCGCCCGGGATGGCGTTGTAGACCGAGAACTGACCGGGCGGGGCCACGGCCGGGTCGAAGACGGCGGCCGCCACCTGCATGGGACTGCGGATATGCCTGGCGGCAATGGCGGAATCGTAGTACGCCAGGGTGTCGAGGACCCCGCCCGTGGTGCGGGCGTAGCGCTGGAGCGCGGCGGCACTGCCGGTGCTGGGCAGGCGCAGCCGCAGGGGCTGGTGGCCGAAGCTCGGTACATTGAGATGGCCCCGAGCGATCCGCGCGTCCCAGGCCAGGGCCAGGGCCCCGATGCCGCCGCCCAGGCTGATACCCAGATAGCCCAGGTGCCCCGCCAACTCGGGGAAGATCCCGAGCAGGGCCGAGACCCCGGTCCAGACATCGTCGACGCAGCCGCCCAGGATGTAACGATCGCGCTGGTCGAGGTCGTGGAGCACATGCCAGTTGGGGTCCGGGGAGATCGGCGGGCGCCGACTGCGGCTCAGACCCCGAAAGCAGGGCACCAGATAGGCCCCGTCGGCGCGGGGCAGGTTCAGCGGCGGGCACTCGATCCCGCCATAGCCGTGACCCAGCACGAAGCCGCGCCGCGGCGGCCCGTCGCGCGGCGTCAGGAGCCAGCCGCGAATGGGGAAGCCGTCAGTGGAAGCGTATTCCAGGTCATGGACCAGAAAGCGCGGATGGGCGTCACTCGAAGACCGCAAGCGCGGGTTCGGTACGACCCCCAGCGCGCGATGGTAACGCGCCGTCCAGAAGGCCGCGAAATCGGCGGGCTCGGGCGGGGGCGCCACGGCGCGCAGGTCATCCAGACTATAGCCGTAGCTGGGATCGAACGGGTATTCGTGGGTGAAGTGCATCGATGGAGGCCTCGATGGGCACGGATCAGGCATTGATCATAACGCCGACCACGCGCCCTGGCGGCAACCCGTCGCGGCCTGGGGGCCGCTCCTACGCCGTAGGAGCGGCCCCCAGGCCGCGACGGGCCGGAGGTCAGTAAAGCTTCGGGACGTGCAATTCCTGCGGCAGCGGCTCGCGCTCGTAGTCCGGGTTGAAGACGCGCTCGGGCAGCGTAATCTCCTCGTGGGGCACCGGCGCGTAGGGGATCTGCTCGATCAGGTGGTGAATGCAGTTGAGCCGGGCGCGCTTTTTGTCGTTGGCCTCGACGATGTACCAGGGCGCCTCGGGGATGTTGGTCCGGGCGAAGGTCTCTTCCTTGGCCTTGGTGTATTGCTCCCAGCGCACGCGCGATTGCAGGTCCATGGGGCTGAGCTTCCATTGCTTGAGCGGGTCATGGATACGCATCAGGAAGCGCAGTTGCTGTTCCTCGTCGGTGATGGAGAACCAATACTTGATCAGCCGGATGCCGGAGCGCACCAGCATCCGCTCGAACTCGGGCACGTCCTGGAAGAACTGCTCGACCTGATCGGGGCTGGCGAAGCCCATGACCCGCTCTACCCCCGAGCGGTTGTACCAGGAGCGGTCGAACAGCACGATCTCACCGCCCGACGGCAGATGCGGCACATAGCGCTGGAAGTACCACTGGGAGCGCTCGCGCTCGGTCGGCTTGACCAGGGCCACGACCCGGCAGACCCGCGGGTTGAGCCGCTGGGTGATCCGCTTGATGACGCCGCCCTTGCCGGCCGAATCGCGCCCCTCGAAGATGACCAGGACCTTCTCGCCGGTATGCTCCACCCAGTCCTGGAGTTTGATCAGCTCCGCCTGGAGACTGAGCAGGGCCTTGAAGTAGGTCGCCCGATCGAGGGTCGGCGGGTGCTTGCGCTTGAAGATCGCGCGCAGCTCCAGCGACAGTTCAGGCTCGGACATCTCCAGTTCATAGTCTTCGTCGAGTTCATCCTCGAGCTCGGCGGCGAGCCAGTCCTTGGCGGCGGGTGGGTGGTCGTCGCGGGTCATCGTATTGGCTCCGTTCTGGGGAGGGTAGCGTGTGCCCCAAGGCGCGCGACCGCCGTGCCGGTCGGGGTGCCAGAGGGCCAAGTGGTCACACTATACCATCGGCGTCGTTCGGCACCGAAGGCGGTCTTAGGCATAGTTCGCTACCGACAAGCGCACGCGCTTGAACCCGCTCGGACGATGGGAGCGCCGCACCCCAGTGCGGCGCGGCCTCGCGAGCGACCGCAGCGTAGCGTTCTGCGGATAGGCCGCGCCGCACTGGGGTGCGGCGCTCCCGGCGGCCCGAGTGATGATCAAGGCCCTCTCGCACCCCAAAATTGCATCGCCCCTCCGACTACGATTACGACAACGATTGCGCTTGTGTTTAACGTGCCCTTGACTCGTTACTCGGTTGGGCGGGCGTTGCCCAACCTTTCTGCTTCCAGCTTACTGCCAAGCGGGCAGGGCGCCTCGATCGGTGCCGAGATACCCGATCGCGGCCTTCTTGCGGTTGTCCCAGAGCGCGTTGATCCTGGCTTGTACCTCAGCCCGGTCGGCGCCCTTGTAGCCCTTGATATCCTCGTCGCCCGGATGCTGGAAGTTGGCCATGATATAGGCGTGGCCGTGGTAATTCGGCGCCACGGCCAGTCCGGTCACCTCCGCGCCCATGGGCGCCGAGAGGATCCGTGCGAGCTTGCGGGTGTCGAGGTTGAAGGCCCACAGATAGTTATTGTTGCGCCGACCCGTGTCCTCGCCGATGAAGAGGGTGCGGATCGTCTCGGCATACACAAGGTTGTCCGGACCGCAGACCCGGTCCTGCGCGCACGCATTGCCTTCGGCGTCCTTCTTATCCTCGCCCTGCCAGCCGCCCGTCAGTTCGGGAATCGGACTCAAGGCGGTGCCGACAAAGGGGCTGTCGATTGCGGCGCCGCTGCTGTCCTGTTGGCCGCCCGCGGTGTCCATCTCCAGCACCAGGCCGCCGTCGTTGCGTGCCAGTTGGATGGCGCCCGCCCCGTCGGCCATGCCCGCCTCGACGCGCGAGATCGCCAGATAGAACTTCTTGTCGGCCTTGTTGTAGGCGATGTACTCCATCTTGGAGAACTCGGTGGTGGCGCCGAGGAGGGCGGCATAGCGGCGGGTCTCGAGGAAGGCGGCCGCCAGTGCCGTATCGAACGCGGCACTCGGCTTGAGCCGGAGCCACTCGGTGCCCGTATAGGTGACGACCTTGGTAAAGCTGGGATCATTGGGGTCCGTCAGGACGACGTCGAAGATGTCGCTGAACCGGATACCGCGATCCACCAGGGCCTTGATCTGCGCATCGCTCGCATGGCCGAGCCTGATCCAGTGCAGGTTGAAGCGCTCCCCGTTCACCGCGCCGGCCGGGGTGAGCCGGGCGGCGTAGAGGGTACCGGCGGAGAGGTCCTGCGCACGATCGGCGACGAACATGAAGAGCCCGGTGTTCTTGCCGTCGTCCCCGCCGATCGCGGTGCGCTCATCCGCGGCCATGATCTGCATCTCGCGGGCGTAACGGCCGGCCGCATAGTGCTTGACCACGCCGGTCTTGCCGTCGGCCGCGACGGTGACCTCGGGCAGCAGCCCATAGTGGTAGGGATTGGCGGCGGCCGGGTCACCGAACGAATAGCGGCTGAAGCTCGCAAGGTCGGCCTTGTCGTCGGAGTCGGCCGCGCGGGCGGCCCCGCCGCGGACCTTGGCGTCGGGCTCGTATTCTTCGGAGGCCACATGGGTCTGCCAACCGGAGAGGGTGGCGCCGCAATGAATCCAATTACCGTGGACCGCGGAGAAGTCGATCGCCCGATACGCCTTGGCCGTCAGCAGGCCGCTTTTCTGGTCCTGGTCCAGCAGCGTCAGGCCGACGGTGGCGGGAAGCTTGGACCAGAAGGAGCCGGTGCTGGTGCCGTCGTTGGGGGGCAACTCCCGGTACTCGAAGTTGGTAACCAGCGCCAGGGGATGACCAAGGCCCCCGGGCACGGTCAGCCCCTCGACCTGAATGAGCGAGGTCCCGTCCGGGCCGTCGGACGCCAACTGACCATCGCGATCAGTCAGTGCCGCCCCGGACGCCGTGAAGAGCCCGCCGACCACCGCCTCGCCCACGCGCTCGCCGGTGGCCATGAGCTGGTGGTAACGCAGCGGCAGTTCGGTGGTGGCACCGTCGGCGCAGACCATCCGCAGGCTGGCGCCGGTATAGACCGCCGCCTTCTCCTCAACGGTGACCGGTGCCGGCATCCCGGTGAACTCCACCCGGGCCGGGGGCGCGCCGCCCGGACAGAGGGCCAGGGCCGGCGGGGTACAGACGGACGCGAGGGCGACGCAGAGGGCACGGATGCGCATGAAAAACTCCAGGACTGAACGGGGCACGCAGCCGCGATCCTAACCCGCCGCGGGCGTCCAAAGGTTGCGGAACTGTTACCGCCCCCACCGGGAGCTTTCAGGTGCCGGGGTGACGGATGAGCCTTCATGACCGTTAGCCTTGGTCCGGTACATCCAAGGCTGAAGCCTTGGACTCCAAATGAGCATCGTTCCGGCCTTAGGGTGGAGAAGCGATAGCGCAGTCCACGGAAGCCCACGCCGCCGCTCCCTCGAGTTCGACCCCTAATGTTCAGTTGGTGTCGTGCGCAGGGCCCGGATCAGCTCGTGGGAGAGCCCGGTCAGATCGGCAACGGCCGCGTCGTCCAGGGCGGTGCGCTCAAGGAGTGCCGCGGCCATTTCACGGCGCGCCTGCGCAAGGCCCTCCTTGTGCCCCTCCTTGAGCCCTTCCTTGCGCCCCTCCTTGCGTCCCCGCTCGAGGATCTCCGCGTTCCACTGTTCGACCCGTTGTTGCAACATGACATGCACCTTTTGAAAATCATCGATGTCCGGTAAACGGATGCCGGGGCGCTTCTTGCGGATGAAGCTGCGGTAGATCCAGCGGCCGAAGGCGCGCTTGAGGCTATCCAGGGCGCCGGTGTCCAGGAGCGCCACCAATCGGGCATAGACCGCGAGCCAGGTCGGCTCGTCGCGCGCCTTTTCCAACTGGAACAGGGCCGCGACCAGGTTTTGGACCTCGGCCGGGTAGGTCTCCCCGCCCACGATCGCCCCTTCGTCGAGCAGCAGGTAGGACCAGTGGGGGCGATAGTGTGCCAGCCCGCCCGGGGCCGGGTCGATCAGCGCGGAAAGTTCCGTCGGCGCCGTCCAGCGCGTGGCGCCCGGCGGCCGGGGCGCGCCGTTTGCGGGGACCGCGGGGGTGGCGGGGTCGGGTCATGGCTGGTGTCGGCGGGTTCAGGTGGGTGGCTGGCGCGCGCTGCGGGTCGGCACGGGTGCTCCGTATCATTGAGCCTCATTGTAGCCGGCTCGGGTCCGCTGGGCGGGCCTTCGCCGGTCGGGTTTGCGCTTGGTTCGGTCCGCACAGCGGACCCTACGGGGTCGCGCAGCGGTGCGGGCGGGGGCGATTCATCCCGCGATCGGGCCGTTGCTCACGTCAAGGCGCCGGCCCGGTAGGGTCCGCTGTGCGGACCTGTGCGGACCTTCGCCGGTTGGGTTTGCGCGGGGTTCGGTCCGCACAGCGGACCCTACGGGGACGCAGCGGATTGGAGACGCACCGGGCCTTCAAAGCGCTCCGGGTCGACCGGCAGGTCGTCGGCGATGGGGGTGTCCTCGGGCATCTCCACCTGGCCGCCGGGGTGGACCTTGAGGCGGGCGCAGCACAGGTTGGCGCCATGGAGGATGCAGGCCTCCAGGGCGAAGGCGTCGCCGTCGGTGCCGGTGTGGCGGATCGGGTGGAGGGCGGAGGCGACCCGCTGGACCAGGGCCGGGTCGGCGTCCGCGCGCCAGGCGAGCTGGTCGGCGGATTCGATGACCTGGAAACGGCCGGCTCGCACGCGCAGCAGGGAGCAAAAGAAGCGCGCATAGTCGATGGCCGACGCGGGGCCGGGGAGTGCGAGCCCAACGGTCTGGTTGAAGGCGTGGATGGCCGCGCCCTCGCCCGTGATCAGCAGTGCGCCGGCGTCCGCGACCAGGAAGGCGAGGGCGCCGTCCTGGTCCGCGCAGCGCACCTGTGCCTCGCCGAGTTGCCAGCCGGGATAGCAGGAGGGCGCCAGGGTGCCGCGCAGGTCGTCCCAGAGCGTGATGGCACGCCCGTAGTCGCCGAGGGCCGCGTCCTGGTCGCCCTTGCGCTGGTGGGCGATGCCGCGGTTCATGTAGGCAATGGCCAGTTCGTCCAGCCAGGGGGCGGGAAAGGCGTCGCCGAGTGCCGCGCGCAGGTCATCGAGACACTCTCTGGAGCGCTCGGAGTCGGCGAAGAACGCATCCCAATCCCCCCGAAAATAGGGGACGAAGCTGCGACTGCGGTAGGCGACGGCCAGGTCCCTGACCCAGTCGGCGGAGAAGGCCGCGCCGAGTCGCTCGCGCAGGGCCTCGAGGATCGCCACCGACTCGCCGCTGTCGCGCAGTGCGGCCGCCAGGGCCATCGCCTCCGCCTGTGTACGGCCGCGTTGGGCCAGCCAGACCGCCCGCAGCCGCTCCTGCCCGTCCGGGTCGGCCGGCTTGGGCGCCCCGTCCCAGAGCCGTTCCAGCACCCGCAGGCGCTCGCGCGGCGGCAACTGCAAGAGTCGGTCGCCGCCCCCGAGCAGGTCGGCGAGCCAGGCGGCGAAGCGCGGGTCCTCCGGCGGGGTATCGAGCAGCGGGTCGGCGCCGATCGGGACCAGGGCCTCGCGCAGGTCGCCCAGCCGGGCGGGGGCGATGCGGCGGTCCAGGTACCAGCGCCCGAGCCGCTCGTGGACCGGCCGCCAGCGGGGGGTGCCGTCGCTGGACTGGCGCAGCAGGAAGCCGCCCAGCCGCGCCAGGGCCTCGGCGGCGTCCTGGGCGTCGAGTCCGGTCGGGGCCGGTTCCGGGATCGGGTCCGGTTCCGGGATCAGGTCCGGGTCCGGCCGGGGGCGTCCGGCGGCGGGCGCGGCATCGGCCAGGGCGTCCAGGTGCGGGTAGAGGAGGCGCAGCCCGCGCGCCACCTGGGCGGCGGACAGCGGTTGGCCGACCAGGGCCAGCACGGTCAGGGTCGCCGCCGGGAGCCAGGCGGGCCGGTGGCCGGCGAGTGCCTGATCGAGCCGATCGCGATAGCCGTCCGGGAAGGGGTCATGGGGGGCCTTGGCGACCACCGCGGCGACCGCGGCCCAGTCGCCGCCCTGCATCTCCCACAGGGCGTGCAGCCACTGGCCCCAGGGTTGGAGGAAGACCGGCAGGCGTCGGCTGCGCGCGAGCAGGACCTGCAGCAGGTCCGCCGGGATCGCGGGCGCCGGCGCGTCGCCCCAGGCGGTGGCGAGCAGGGCGCGGGCGCAGTCGTCCTCCAAGGTGGCGGCGGGTAGCGGCGTCCAGGGGCGGGCGCCCGCGGCCGTGGCGGTGGCGATGACGAAGGGGATGTCCTGGGTGCTTGCCACCAGGCGCAGGTTGGCGGGCAGCGGTTCGGGCAGTCCGTCGAGCAGTTCATTGGCGTCGGCGGCCTGGTTGAGCCCGTCCAGCAGCAGCCAGACCGGGGCCGGGTCCTGCGCCGCGAGCGCGGCCAGGCAGTCGGCAAGCTCCCGGCAGGCGTCCTCCCGGCCGCGCAGCCCGCTCGGCCCGGGCCGGTCGGCCAGGCGGCAGAACCCGGCCAGGGTATGGGTGCGCACCGGCGGCCCCAGGGACTCGGCACCGGCACCCGGGCCGGTGAGGGCCGCGGGCTCGGCGGCCAGGGGCGGCGGCTGGTCCATGCTGAAATAGACCGCCCGCCCGGCAAGCGCCCGGTAGAGTTGGGCGAGCAGCACGCTCTTGCCGATGCCGGAGCAGCCGGTGAGGAGCAGGCGCCGGTGGGGGCTGGCAAGCGCAGCGCGGCGGATGCCCGCGAGCGCGTCGGCGCGCGGGACGCTGGCGGTCAGGAGGCGCTCTGGTCCAGGTAGCGGCTGGGCGCCGCGGCCGGCGCGGCGGTCGGCGCGACGGTCGGCCCAGGGGCGCCCAGGTCGAAGCCGAAGCGCCGCTCCAGGTCGTGCGCCAGGGCATCGACGCTGTCGCGCAGGGCGCCGTTGCGGGCGGCCTCCTCGGCGTGCGGCTCGGACTGGTGCGCCTGGTCGCGCCACGCGGGGTCGAGCGGCCAGGCGGCATCGCTGGGGCGCTGCATCACCGCCACCACCCGGTCGTCCTGCCAGCGCACGCACTCCAGCTGCGCACGTCGGGGACCGGTCCGGCGGCGTCCGGGGTGGTGCCGGACCGGGTGATGCCGATGAGGGCCAGGTGGAGGCCGCGGTAGGGATCAAAGAGCCAAATCAGATAGCACAGCAGGGTGAGGAGCCCCGGCGCGATCGGCGGCAGCTCGAGCCGGCGCTGATGGGCGTGCAGCAGGTTGCGCACCAGGTCGACGCACCAGAAGCGCAGGCCGTCGTAGACCGCGCCCCCGGACTTGACCCAGCGCGTCCCCCGGTCGTCCGGGCGCAGGCGCCAGCGCCCGGCGACCTGGGGCGGGCGTTGCGCCGTGATGAGCGTCGGCTCCAGGATGGCGTCGAGCGCCGGGAAGGCGGACGGGGCGCCCACGGCCGCGTGCTCGGCGTTGGCCGTGGAGAGCAGCGCGGCCCAGTCGAGCCAGTCGGTGAGGCCGAAGCACTTTTTGGTGCGCAGGCATTGGAGCAGGGCCGTGCTGGCCCCCAGCCGGGCGTCGCCCCGGTCGCCCGAGTCGCCCGCGTGCCGCAGGGCGCCCCAGCAGCATTGACTGGCCTGCACCACGAAATGGGTGTGCAGGAAGGACTCCATTACCGTCACCAGGCAGTGCAACTCGATCTGCCCGGTGCGCCCCTCGACGGCAAAAAGTTCATCGAGCGGCTGCTGGATGGTCACCGGCCAATCGGCCGGGCCCAGATCCGCGGGCAGGAAGGGCGGCAGCGCGGCCAACAGGCCGAGCTCGAACTGGATGATCGCGAGCGGATCAAGCGCGGACTTGCCCCCCGGAGCGTCCCGGAAGAGCCGGGCGAGCAGGGCCAGGTGCTGCGTTGGGGAGGCGTCGGGTGCCGCCTCCGGCAGGCGGTGCGCGAACCAGTCGCACACCCGCGACTCGAAGGCCGCAAGCCCAGCCTGGGTGTCGATCACGCGGCCGGCGGGGCGGTCGGTGCCGCAGTGGCGGCGCAGGTCCTGGAGGAGTGCGGGGGTGTCCATGGGGCGGGCCTGGGGCTGGGCGCGGGGGGAGGCGGTTATGGTAGCCCGCGGCGGCGGTGGGGGGAATCTGATGTGGTGACCGAGATCCCGGGTACGCTGTTGTCGTTGTCGTAATCGAATAATCCGACCACGATTACGACAACGACAACGACAACGACGTCCGGTCCGTGAGACAGCGTCCGTACCCTTAGCGATGGGTACCGGTGTCGGGCGGTGAATGCTCTTTGAGCCATTCCCGCATGGCGTCATTGACGCGCGTCTGCCAGCCGCGGCCGGTGGTCTTCAAGGCGGCCAATACATCAGCGTCAAAGCGGATCGTGGTCGGGACCTTGGTCGGCGCCCGCTGCGGTCCGCGGCGCCGTGCCGCCAAGGCGGCGCGGACCGCTGGAATGCCTCCCCCGCGCACGACGACCGCGTTGCTCCACGCGGCCTCGTCCGCTGGGGTCGGCGGGCGATCCTCGCCGGGGGCGCCGGCAATCAGTTTTTCCCATGCTTCAGGATTCACCGGAAAGCCCTCTGGCAAAGTATCTGATTTCACGAATGTTGCGCAGGCGTTTGTCTTCGTCCCAGGTAACCATGTGGGCAAATTGTATTAACAAATAATGGCGGACGTCAAGCAAATCGTTAATACTCGTCGCCGGCTGGCGGCGGGTGGCTTGTCCGGCGGCCGATGGCGGAGCAGGAGGTAGGGTCCGCTGCGCGGACCTTCACTGGTCGGGTTCGCGCGGGGTTCGGTCCGCGCAGCGGACCCTACGGTTAGCGCCCGCGCAGTCGGCGGACCAGGGCCAGGCCCAGGGCCATCAATGCCATGCCGAGCACGGCGGTACCGGCGAAGAGCGCGAGGGCGGGCCAGTTGGGACCATTGTTGGCGGCGGCCGGCGCCGCCTGCCCGAGCAGCCAGCCCGACAGTGCGCCCCAGTCCCGCGGCATCCCGTTGAGCGCAAAGTCGAAGAACCCGGCGAACAGCACCAGCGGGAAGCCGAAGACGGTGAGGAAGGTGACCAGGCGGGCGGCGCGCTGTTCGGCGTAGGCGCGTAGAGTCCGCTCCAGTTCGTCGATGGTGCGCTCCAATTGCTCCAGTCGATCGCCGATGCCCCAACGCCGCTCCAGGCTGACGCGCAGGGCGGCCAGGCGCGGGTCGGCGGCGGCGTTGGCGGTCTGGTCGAGACCCCGGCGCAGCGCGACCTTGATGCCGGTCAGGCGGTCGAGGTTGCCGGCCGCCGTGAGACTCACCCACCGGCGGTGCCTGATGTGCTGGTCCATCCGGTCCAACAGGGCGCTGGCCTCAGCGCCGGTCTGTGCGAGCAGCGCGAGCCGCCGACCGACCTGGTCCACTGCGGTCTCGATGGCCCCGTGGTCCAACGGGGTGCGGTGCCAGTCGTCGAACAGCACGACGCCGTTGGGATGGACGAGTACGACGCCGCCGGCGAGCGCGATGCAGTCGAAGCACTCCGGGTCCGGCAGCTGGGCGAGACGGTGGCGCTGGTCCGGGGCCAGCCCGGCGTTGGCGATCGGCGCGATCAGGCAGCGTTGCAGGGTCGGTGTCAGCAAGGCCGGTTCGTTCGGCGCGGCTGACCCGGTGGCATCAGGATCGCGCGGCGGGCGCGGCCAACGCAGGGCCAGGCGGTACTTGGGGCGGTCAGCGGCGGGCGGCGTCGGGGTGGTCCCGTCGGGCGCCGCTGGGGCCGTCTCGATCAGTGCCGGCGGGCACGCCTCGAACGGGCGCACCACCCCATCGGCGCAGCGAAACCGCAGTGCACCGCTGGGCTTGTAGCAGGTCCACAGGGCCTCGAGCACGTCCTGCCGCCAGTCGAGCCGAGAGCCGGGCGACCCGTCCGGCAGCCGACCGGGGGCGGCGATCAGGGTGTAACTGCCGCGATCGTCCCACCAGGGTTGGTTCGGGCTGGGCGCGCCGGTATCCGGGCGTCGACCGTCGGGATAGCCGGCCAGGCCGATCCGGGGTTGGTCGCTGGGGCGCTCCCCGCCCCAGGCATTGTCTTCCAGTCGTTCCAAGGCCCGCCAGAGTTCGGGCAGATGCACGCCCAGCGCGGGATCGACCGACAGGGTCATGTCGGCGCCGCTGCCGGCGAGCGCCGGACGATAGAGCCCGATCAGGCCGAAGCCGTCGCCGAGCCAGGGATGGACGCGATCGTTGCGCAGCAACACCTTCATCGCGCCGGCCAAGGCCTGCTCCTCGATCAGACAGGCATCGACGATCCGCGAGCGCCCGCCCGGCCCCTGCATGGGCAGGCGCAGTTGCAGGGTCTCGGCGTGGTCGAGGGCGTGGCGATACTGCTCGGCCTCGTAGCGCAGAAAGGCGGCGGCGCGCGCGGCCTCGGGGCAGACCGACGACAGGTCAATGAGCGGCGTCGGCGGGGAGTCCGCCGCCAGCAGCGCGACGGTGAAGCGCAGGCAGGCGAGCCAGGCCGCACCGACCACGGCGTTGACCTCTTGCGCTCGGGTGGCCCGCCCGGACGCCGTCCCGTCCGTCGGCGGTGGCCGGAACAGTTCGCTGTCCCAGTAGCCGTGCCCCAAGGCCGCCAGCAGCGTCGGCCAGTGCGCGAACGGCTCGGCGACCCGGCTCTGCCCCTGCTCCCAGGCCGCCACCGTGGCGACCCAGGCGCGCGGCACCGCGTCCGCCGGCACGCCGTTGAGGCGCGCCAGCAGCACGATCAGCCCCAGCACGCTGTCGGGGGAGGCGTCCTCCACCACCAGTGTGAAGCGCGCGAAGAACTGCTCCGGCGCGGCCTGGGCGCCGACCGCGCGCTGCCACTGTGCGAACAGGTCCGGCGGCGGGTCCAGGGCCAGCGCGGTGACCCCGGTCGGGCGCTTGGGCGCCGTCGAGCCCGGCCGCGCGAGGCCCTTGTCGCGCAGACAGATACCGCGGTGGTCCACCGGAACGTACTCCCCGTCGGCCCGGGTCCAGTGGGCGCCGACGTCGATCAGGCACTGCGCGTCCCCGGCGCGCTGGTGGCCGTTGGCGAGGCAGACGGGTGGAGGTAGCGGGTTGGCGGGGTCAGGACTGGTGCCGGTTCCGCGGGCGGACTCCGCCGCCCGCAGCCGCGCGTCCAGTCGCTCGAGGCCGCCAGCCAGCGTGGTCAGAAAGTCTTGCCAGGTCATTGCCAGGCTCCTGATTGGGCTTGTGCTTGTTTAACAGCCGCGGGCTGCGACCCTGACGACCGAGGCCGCGCCGTTCGCGCGTGTCGATCAAGGATACCCGTGATGGCCATCGCCGAGCGTCGCGGACAAGTCCGCGCCGTCTGGCCCCGGGACGCGATAGACCCGCAGATTTGGCGTCACTGCCGTTGAGCTAAGCGCCGCAGCCCAAGCGCCTGGAGTCCAAGGCTTCAGCCTTGGCGCGCGCCAAGGCTGAAGCCTTGGACTCCAGGCAGAGGCGACGCGGTCGGCCAGTGCGCCTTAACTTAATGGCAGTGACGCTGGAGTGTGGGAGCGAGAAACCTCGAGGGTGGCATCCGTCGCGGTCTGGGGGCCGCTCCTACGGCGTAGGAGCGGCCCCCAGGCCGCGACGGGTTGCCGCAAGGCGCGTGGCCGGATGTGACCCATTGCGCCATGGGCACTCCTGGCGCAACGCCTGCGCGACATTCCGGAGTATGTGGACCTGTTTATTGCCGCTTATCCAGGCGAGGTTTCAGGTGCCGCCGAGGTCGACTACGTCAAGGCCGCCAACGCGATCGCCGCCTACGAGGACCGCGCCTTCCGGGCGATCGACAGTCCCTTCGACCGCTATCTCAAGAACTCTGTCTGGATCGTCTGCCGCCGCGTATCGCCCGGGTCTTCATGATGCGGGAGTTGTTGGAACTGGAAACCGCGCAAATCTGTCAAGATCTGGCCATTGCCACGTCCAACTGTTGGGTCATCCTGCACCGCGCCCGCATGGGACTGCGTGTTTGCCTCGAGGCAACCTGGTTCGCTCGCTGAGCGCACGGAGTCCATGTCGATGATGAACTGCAGACAGGCCACCCGACTGATGTCGGAGGAACTCGACCGTCGGCTCACTTGGCGTGAGCGCCTGGCGGTGCGCCTGCACACCCTGATGTGCGGCGGCTGCCACCAGTACCGCGAACAAATGGCTTTTTTGCGCAAGGCGTTGCGCTCGCGATCGGGGGGCGACTGAGCGGGCTGCCGCGCCGACTGCGGGGCCGGTGGTCCGCACAGCGGACCCTACGGTCCGCTGTGCGGACCGGCGACCGCGCGCCCGGCAGGGTGGCCGGGGTTATGATCGAGGCCCGCTTTGGGCTCGGTCATGGCAGTTGCCTCAAGTCCGGGTGGCGATGGTGATCCCGGTCACGACCTGCTCGCGCAGCAGGACGGCCAGGCAGCGGGTCAGATCGAAGCCCGCATCAGTCCCGTCGCCGGGGTCGGCGGCCATCGCGGTGGCCGCGCCCAGCGTGGCGCCGGTCTGCAGGGCGCCGACGAAACGGCAGTCGCCGAGGGACATGGACAGCACCCGTACCGACCGATCGCTGCGCAATACCCAGGCGTTCTCAGGGACGCTTGGATTCACGGCGGGGACGGCGCCGTCCTCCTGATGGGCGGCCCAGAGGGAGACCACGGCATGGGGTGAGGTCAGGGCGGTCAGCGATGGATGCAGCGCCAGCCGCAAGGACGGCAGACGGCCGCATCCACCGCGCTGCCGTGACTGTCGATGAGCAAGGGGTCCCCAAGGCTGTCGGTCTCGCGATGAAAACCGGCGAGGTGGATCTCCCCGACTCGCTCCAGGGGGAGCGCGGCGAGATAGGTCAGCACCTGAGCAACTGCCGGATTTAGGGTCACGGATCTATCGCGGTGCCTGATCCTGCCCCGGGACTCGGGACGGTGCGATAACGTACCGACGACGCCGGCGCCTTCGACTTAGTCTGGTCGGCATCACCATCGCGCCGGCGGTGACTATCGTACTCGGCACCCTATTCGGGTCCTGCGAAAGGACCTGCGGAGACGCACCTATGGCCCATCCTTCCCATCACAGCCGCGCTAGTGCGCTGCTGGTGACCTCCTTGCTCATCGGCGGCCCCGGCCTCACCCAGGCCGCGGTGTCCGGCATCGCCGATTGTGCGGCCATCGCGGCGGACCGGGAGCGACTCGGCTGTTACGACCGGGCCAGCGGACGGAGCACTGCCGCGCAACCGGCGCCCTCGGGGCCGTCCGCGCGCACCGCGCTGACTGCGCCCGCGGCGGCCCCCAGGGCCCGCGCGCTGACCGCCGCACCGGCGACCGTCTTCGACCCCGCCCCGGGGTCCATGATCGACACCGCCTGGGGCTTCAACCCCGGCGCCGAACGCTACACCATCGCACTGTATCGCCCCAACTACCTGCAGGTCGCGCGCTATTCCGACCGGCCGAACAAGGTGCCGTTCCAGGCGCTGTTCAATGCGGCGCAGACGTCGAACGCGCAGTTGGACCCGACCGAGGCACGGTTCCAGTTCAGCTTCAAGGCGCGCCTGTGGGCGACCGACGATCGCCGCTTCGGGGTCTGGGCGGCCTATACCCAACAGAGCCAGTGGCAGGTCTACAACACCGAGCTCTCGCGCCCCTTCCGCGAGAACAACTATATGCCCGAGGTGCTGGTGAGCATGCGCCCCGATTATGCCTTCGGCGGCTTCCACTGGCGGTTGTTCAATATCGGCTACACCCACCAATCCAACGGCCGCGCCGACCCCATCTCGCGCAGTTGGGACCGCATTGTCGCCGAGTTCGGGGTCGAGCGGGGCGACTTCGCACTCCTGGTCCGGCCCTGGTATCCCCTCAAGAAAGACCAAAACAAGGACGACAATCCGGATATTACCGACTATTACGGCTATGGCGACGTCACGGCCATCTACAAGTGGCGCGGCAACAGCTTCACCCTCATGGCCCGCGGCAATCTCGATACCGGCAAGGGCGCGGCCCAGTTCACCTGGACCTCACCGCCCATCCTCGGCCCTTTGCGCGGTTACCTCCAGGCCTTCACCGGCTACGGCGACAGCCTGATCGATTACAACTGGAATCAGAACGCGATCGGCATCGGCGTCGCCTTGAACGACCTGCTCTAGCGTCCCAGCAGATAGGCGTGTGGGTCCGTTTGCGCGGCCTTGATCATCGCCCCGGCCAGCTTGCCGGACGGCATGTCGCTGGTCCGCACAGCGGACCCTATGAGCCCGCGCCCGTAGGGTCCGCTGTGCGGACCAGCGACGTCACAGTCGGCGGATTGGCCGAGACTATCATTGAGGCCGTTTGAGCGGACCCGCGGGACGGCGGCACCAGCGCCGCGCGAGCCGGCCGTTACGGGTCAGGGAACCGGCGGGAATAGGGCAGGGGGCCTGGCAATCATTGGTACGATCGCGCAAAGCGCTGCATAATCGCGCCAATGATCTTCACCCCCCCACCCCAGACAGCTGCACCGGGCGACTATCGGCTGGTCGTCTTCGATTTCGACGGCACCCTGGCCGATAGCTTCGATTGGTTCGTCCGCGCCCTGAACGAGCTCGCACCGCGCTACCGCTGCCGGCCGATCGCGCCCGACGAGCGTGACCGGCTGCGCGAACTGCCCGCGCGCGCGGTCTTACGCCGGCTGGGCGTGACCTGGTGGAAACTGCCCGCGCTCGCCCAGGCGCTGCGTCGGCGCATGACCGACGACCTGGACGGCCTGCGGCTCTTTCCCGGGGTCGAAACCATGCTGCGCGAACTCGACGAGGCCGGTCTGGTGCTCGGGATCGCAAGCTCCAACGCGGAGCGCAACGTGCGCCGACTGCTGGGGCCGGAAAATCTGTGGCGGGTCCGCTATCTGCAATGCGGCGCGGCGATCCACGGCAAGCGGGCACGGCTGCGGCGCATCCTGAGCGCCGCCCGGGTCGCGCCGGCGGCTGCGATCTACATCGGCGACGAGATCCGGGATATCGAGGCCGCGCACGGTCTGGGGATGGCCGCCGGCGTGGTCCTCTGGGGCTATAACAGTGCGTCGGCATTGCGCGGGCATCGGCCGGACCGGATCTTCGCGTCCATGGAGGAGATCGGACCCGAACTGAGATCAAGCCGCGGCACATAACTGCCCCGCGGTGCGCCCGTCGCGTGGCTCGCGGGCGCCGGGCGGGACCCGGCCGGCGCCGCGCTGATCACCGCGAGCGTTGGTCGCCGTCTTTGCTCAGTTCCTCCCGGAACCAACATCAGCGTGTATCATGGAGTCTCAGGTCATGCGTTGAATTCAACCGAAGAGCGATTCCCCATGCGGCGTATCAATATCAACCACGTCACCGAATATCGGTTCCCCACCCCCGTATCGCTGCTGCCCCATCGCTTGTTGTTGCGCCCGCGGGAGAATCACAACGTCCGGATCGAATCCTCGCTCCTGGAGATCGTTCCCGCCCATACCGTGCAGTGGAAACGCGACGTATTGGACAATTCGGTGGCGCTGGTCGGCTTCACCGCGCCGGCCGATCGGTTGCATATCGCCAGCAGCGTGGTGATTCAGCACTACGAGGATAACCCCTTCGATTTCCTGGTGGACGACTATGCCGTCACCCACCCCTTCGACTACGCGCGGGAGGATGGCATCGAACTCGCCCCCTTCCGGCAGTTGGTCTACCCGGGCGACCAGCCGGCCGTCGCGGACTGGCTCGACGGCCTGGGCTTGGGGCGACCGATGGAGACCTTCACGCTGTTGGACCAGATGAACCACGCCATTGCCGAGGGGTTTCGGTATCAGATGCGGGAGGAACCCGGCGTCCAGCCACCGGCACAGACGTTGGGGTGCCACAGCGGTTCCTGTCGCGACTTTGCGGCCCTCCTCATGGAGGCTTGCCGCCATCTGGGGCTGGCCAGCCGCTTCGTCAGCGGCTATCTGCACACCCCCGGCAGCGGCACCGGCAACGCCGCGACCCATGCCTGGGCCGAGGTCTACCTGCCCGGCGCCGGTTGGAAGGGGTTCGACCCCACCAGCGGTGAGGTCGCTGGCAACCATCACATTGCGGCAGCCGTGGCACGGCACCCGGAGGCGGTGCCGCCGGTGGCGGGAAGCTACCTGGGCCGGCCCGATCAGTACCCATCGCTGAGCGTCGCGGTGCGTGTCAGTGCGCTGCCGGACTGAGGGCAAACCCGCCGCTGCCGCTCTGACGATAAAAAGCAATGTGCTTTTCAATCTGGTGCTTGCGGTAGCCGGGGCGGATGTCGTCGCAATCTTTCCCCATCAGAGGGTTGTCCGCCAAGGCACGAAAGCCCGCGTCCAACAGTGTCAGATAACGGGTGCGATGGTCACGGCCCCAAGTGGCTTGGGTGTAGCGGCCGATGGCCTTCAAGTCAGCCTTGACTGCCTTGGTCAGCACAAACCGGGGCATCAGTGCGTATTTTCGCTGTCAAGTTCAGCCAGCAACCCGCTCAGGGAATAGTCCGCCCTGCCGCTGGCTTCACCGTCCGCGAGCGCCTGACGCAAGGTAGAGAGTTTCAGTTCGTGTTCTTCCAGAAGCCGCAAACCGGCTCTAACCGCCTCACTGGCCGAGCCGTAGCGACCTTGGGCGATCTGCCGGGTGATGAATTGCTCGAAGTGAGTACCAATGGTAACGCTAGTGTTCCGCAAGGAGATCGGTGATTGGCCGGAGTATGTCTACTGCCCGCTGGCGGGTGCCTATGCCGTCGTCAGCGGCGGCGGCGCGAACCGGGTACCGCCCCGGCTCATCGGGGACCTGGGTCAGGTAAAATCCCCGCTTGCGCCCGCTACCAGACGACGTCAGCGCAGCGCCCGACACTGCGACCGAGGGATTCGCTCTCATGCCCATGAGTCCAACGCGCTGGACCGCCATCACGGAATCCGGCTTCCCCTGGGAACGCGACGCCCTGCAATGGCTGCGTTCCCAACTCCCCGATCACCACCCCTGGCACGCCTGGACCAACTTTGAGTTCATCGACGACGAAGGACGCGTCAACGAGGTCGATGCCCTGATCCTGACCCCGGCCGCGCTCTTCCTGATGGAGATCGAGAGCCGCCCCGGCGTGCTCACCGGCGACCCCCACACCTGGACCTGGACCACCGACGGGCTGGCCTACAGCGACGATAACCAGCTGATCCTCGCCGATCGCAAGGCCAAGCGCCTGACCAGTCTGCTGCGGCGCCTGCCGACGGTACAGAAGTCGCGGGCGCGCATACCCTCGATCCGGCCCTGCGTCTTTCTCTGCGCCGCGGACCTGGTCTGCAAGCTGTCCGGGACCGCCGCCGCCGGGGTCTATCTGCGCGGACAACCGGGGAGCGCCCATGACGATGGCATCATCGGCGCGCTGACCGCCGGTCCCGCCCTGAGCACTGCCGGCGACGGGCAGCGCATCGACCAGGCCCAGGCCCGCATCCTGGCGCAAGCCATGGCACAGGCCGGTATCCGTCCCTCCAACAAGCACCGCCTGGTGGGCGATTACCAATTGGGCGCGCTGCTCGCCGAGGGTGAGACCTGGCAGGACTGGGAGGGCCGGCACCGCAGCATCGAGAGCATCCGGCGGCGGGTGCGTATCTACCCCTACGCCACGGCCGCCACCGCCCAGGCGCGTGACGCCCTGGTCCGGCAAGCGATCCGCGAGTTCCAAATCCTCGAAGGCATCGACCATCCCGGCATCCTCAAGGTCCGTGACTACAAGGAAGCCGAGCAGGGCCCGGCACTGATCTTCGACCATGACCCCCGCTCACGCCGCCTGGACCTGTTTTTGCGCGAGCATGGCGACCGGCTCAATGTGAGCCAGCGCCTGCACCTGGTCCGCCACCTGGCCGAGACCCTGCAATACGCCCACGGCAAGCGCCTGTTCCACCGGGCGCTCTGTCCGCAGAGCATCCTGGTGCGGGACCCCGGGTCGTGCCTCCCCAGCCTCCAGATCATGAACTGGCAGACCGGCGCCCGCGCGTCGGGCACCGGCGGCACCGCGGCTGCCGATGGGCGGCGCACGGTCGGCACGCTGCACGTCCAGGACGGCGTCGAAGACCCCGGCCGCGTCTACCTGGCCCCGGAAACCGCCTGGCACCAGCACGCCACTGCGGACAGCGATGGCGCTGCCCTTGGCCCCCAACTCGACGTCTTCTCCTTGGGTGCTATCGCTTACCATCTCTTTTCCGGCCAGCCGCCGGCGGGGAGCGTCATCGAGCAACTGGAGCGGCTGCGCGCCGGCCCGGGGCTGTGCATCTCCGATGTGATGGACGGGGCCGGTCCAGCGTTGCAGGACCTCATCCAGCTCAGCACGCTGCCCGCTACCAGCGCCCGCTGCCCGACGGTCGACGACTTCCTCAAAGCCCTGGATGCCCTGGAAGACGCCCTCACCACCCCCGACCCCGAGGTCACGGTCGACCCCGCCATCGCCACCGCCAACGACCGTCTGGAAGGGGGCTTCACCGTCCTGCGCCGACTGGGCAAGGGCTCATCCTCCGATGTCCTGCTGGTGCGGCCGGACGGGGCCCCTGAGGGCGAGGAGGCGCAGTTGGTCCTCAAGGTCGCCTCCGAGGTTTCACACAACGACCGCCTGGTCGCCGAGGGCGAGGCCCTGGCCAAGCTGCACCGCAACCCGCATGTGGTGGAATGGCGCCGCACCCTCACCATCGCCGGACGCACGGCGCTGCTCATGTGCCGTGCCGGCGATCAGACCTTGGCCAAGCGGCTGGAGGAAGACCAGCGGCTGTCCCTGGATCTGGCCAGCCGGTTCGGCGAAGAGCTGATTGCGGTCGTCGATTGCCTGGAGGGCCTCGGTATCGCCCACCGTGACATCAAGCCCCAGAACATCGGCATCGCCCAAGCGGCCGGCGGGCGGCTCCAACTCATCCTGTTCGATTTTTCGCTCACCAGTGCCGCGCCGGAGAACATCAGCGCCGGCACCCACCCCTACCTGGACCCCTTTCTCCCACTGCGCAAACCCCCGCGCTGGGACCTGGCCGCCGAGCGCTTTGCACTCGCCGTCACCCTCTACGAAATGCTCACCGGCGAACTGCCGCGCTGGGGCGACGGCGTCTCCCAGGCCGCCATGCTCGAGTGCGAGGTCAGCCTCGCTACCGACCGGTTCGACCCCCACCTGCGCGACGCCCTGACCGACTTTTTCGAGCGCGCCCTGCATCGCGACTACCGGGAGCGCTTCGACAACGCCGAAGAGATGCTGCGCGCCTGGCGCCAGGCCTTCGCCGATACCCAGGGCCTCGGCGCCGCGCCCGACAGCCTGGCCGCGCTGGCCCGCCTCGCCACCGCCGCGACCAGCATCGCCGAGCTGGGCTACAGCGTCGAGGCCCAGAACGTCCTGGACGGCATGGGCATCCACAACCTGCGCGACCTGCTGGCAGTGGAGCGCATCAAGTTCCGTTATTTGAGCGGCGTCGGCGACCGCATCCGCAAAGAGATCCGGCAGAAGGCCAAGCAGCTCGCCCAACTGCGCCCCGACCTGGGCCCCCATCTGAGTTCAGCCCCGATCCACACCCCGCCGCCCGCGGGCCCGGCGTCCGGCATCGCCAGCATCGACGCGCTCGCCGGCCAACTCCTGCCCAAGCGACCGGCCGGGGATGACCATCCGCCCACCGGTGATCCGGCACAGGCGCTCGCCATCTACCTGGGACTGGAGCCGGCTGCCGACGGCATGGACCGCCCCTGGCCCACCCTGGGTGCGGTCGCGCGGGTTACGCGACTCGCCCGCTCGGCACTCTCCGACACACTGCTCAAGGCCCGCGAGCGCTGGCTCAAGCTCGCGCCCCTCACCCAGGTCCGCGGGGAGCTCGAGACGCTGCTCCAGATCCATGCCGGCGTCATGACCGTCCCGGAGCTGGCACTGGTCCTGCTTGCCGCCCGCGGTTGCGCCCACCAGGACGAGGCCCTGCGCCGGCGCCTGGCCACCGCGCTGGTACGCGCCGCTCAGGAGGCCGAGGGCAGTCTCGCCAAGCCACGCTACCAGCTCTTCGAGCAAGACCAGGTGCCGCCCCTGATCGCGCTCGGCCCCGACCAGGCCGACTACGCCAGGCGACTGGGCGCCGCCGCCGACGCGATCGCCCGGGCCGATCCCCTGCTCACCCCACCACATGCCCGCAAGACCCTGGAAGCGCTGGAGCGGCCCGGCAGCGTCGCGCCGCTGTCGGCCCAGCGCCTGCTGCGACTGGCGACGGCCGCGTCACGCACGGCCGCACTCTCCAGCCGCCAGGAGGTCTACCCGCAGGGGTTGGCCGCGCTGCGGGCCATGCGCCTGTCCCTCGGCGCGCTGACCGGCCCGCGTTACTGCCAGACCAGCGACATCCGCGACCGCATCCAGGGTCGTTTCCCGGCGTGCGCGCCGATCCCCGACCGCCCGGCGCTCGACGCCTTGCTCGTCGCGGCCGGCGCGGCCCTGGCCTGGGACCCGAGCGGACCCCAGGGGCCTGGCTACTACTCACCGGCCGGCAGGACCGAACCCTCGGCCGGCACCACCACCTGGCTGTCCCGCCACGGCACCCGCGGCGAACCCGGCGATGACCTCACCGCCGATGCCGTCCTGATCCGGCAGTTCGAGGACCGCCTGGAGCGCGCCCGCACGGCCGGCGGTTTTCTCGCACTCACCGTCCTGCCACGCCTCGCCTGCCATGCCGAGGCGCAACTGCTGCGCCGCCATCGAGCGACGCGACTGAGCCTGGACGCCCTGCTGATCCAGGCGCTGCAAGACCAGTCCCTACGCCACAAAGTGGGCTGGGAGGTCATACTGCAAGCCGATGCCGCCGCCCCCGGCAGCCGCGACTGGACCAACCTCATCCGCCTGGTGCAGAAGGCCCTGCCGCAGGTGCGGCACCGACTGCTCGAGGCCAACCAACCCATCCTGCTGGTCGACCCTGGCCTGCTGGCGCGCTACCAGCTCATGGGACTCGTCGAAGCGCTGCGTGATCGCACGGGCCAGGGCCAGACTCCGCCCCCCCTCTGGCTGCTCGTGCCCATGCACGCCGACGGCCTGCCCGCGGTGGACGGGGTTCCCGTGCCGGTCATCTCCTCTGCCCAGTGGGCCCGTATCCCCCCGGCCTGGATCGAGCAAAGGTGAAACCGCGGATCCGACAGGATTGCCGAGCGGTAGCAGGCACAGTAGGATAGCCGGTAGCACCAACATCGAATCAGCAGGTACACCATGCGGGCAGAAAAGCTGTCAATCTCGCTCACCCCGGAGGCGGTGACACTGATCGAGACCTATCGTCAGGCCCATGCGATGAAGAGCCGGTCCCAGGTCATCGAGCACGCGCTACGCCGGCTGCGGGAGGAAGACCTCGAGGCCGCCTACCGTGAGGCGGCGGCCGAGCTCGACCCGGACTGGGCGCCGACCACCGGCGACGGGCTTGCCCATGAAGCGTGGTGACATCCTCTATGCCGACCTCAGCCCGAGTGTGGGGTCCGAGATCAACAAACGCCGCCCGGTGCTGATCGTGAGCAACGATGCCAATAATCGGGCGGCGAGCACGGTCACGATCCTGCCCATCACTTCCAACATGACACGCGTCTATCCCTTTGAGGTGGCGCTTTCCGCTGCCGAATCCGGACTCCCCAAGGATTCCAAGGCGCAGGCCCAGCAGATCCGTACCATTGCCAAGGAGCGCATCCCAGGGCCGGCGGTCGGTCGACTCGCGGCGGACAAGATGCGCGCAATCGACACGGCCATTCGCCTGCACCTCGCGCTATGACCCTGCGGCGCCCCCGTCCGGCTGAAGCCTCGACCTCCTGGGCGATCACGCCCGAACTGGAGGTCGAGGTTTTAGCCGGTTCCGTTCCCGCGCCGGACGGGCATTCGCCCATAGGCGCCAACCCCCGCGCCGGACGGGGCATTCGCCCCGTCCGAAACGTTTTCTCCGAAGCCGCGGGTAATACGAATCAGCGACGCAATAAAGATTCGGGACGGGGCGAATGCCCCGTCCCGCCCGGTACCCTACAGTGATCCAAGCATGATCCAAGCCCCCGCCCTCCTCAAAGACCTCCAACGCCTGCTCAAAGTCCTGGAAGACGACCTGCGCGTGCGCATCGGCGAGGACAGCGCGCTCGGCGCCGCCCTGCAAGGCGAATGGCAGGCGGCCCGCATCGCCGGGCGCACCGGGGAGACCCAGACGGCCTGGCTGGAGGCGGCGATCACCCAGGCGGCGGTGCATTGGCTGCTCTCCTGCGTCTTCGTCCGCTTCATCGAGGACAACGGGCTCATCCCCCGGCCCTGGCTGGCCGGTCCGGCGGGTGGCGAGAACAACCGACTCGCACTGGCGCGCGACCGACATGAGGGCTGGTTCCGCGCCCGGCCGCACGATAATGACCGCGACTACCTGCTCGCCTGCTTCCGCGAGGTCGGCGCCCTCCCGGGACTCGAGGACCTCTTTGATGAGCGCCACAACCCGGTCTTCCGGCTCGGCTGCTCCGGCGATGCCGCCATGGCCCTCATGGCCTTCTGGCAGAAGATCGACCCGGACCGCGGCCTCCTGGTCCACGACTTCACCGACCCCGAGTGGAACACCCGCTTCCTGGGCGACCTCTACCAGGACCTCTCCGAGGCCACGCGCAAGCGCTACGCACTGCTCCAGACGCCCGAATTCGTCGAGGAATTCATCCTCGACCGCACCCTCACCCCGGCGCTCGACACCTTCGGCTACCAGGCGGTGCGCCTCATCGACCCCACCTGCGGCTCCGGCCACTTCCTGCTCGGCGCCTTCGCGCGCCTGTTGGCCATCCGGGCGCGCCACGAGCCGGGGCGCAACCCGCGCGACACGGTGCAACAGGCACTCGACGGGGTCTATGGCGTCGACATCAACCCCTTCGCCGTCGCCATCGCCCGCTTCCGCCTGCTGGTCGCCGCGCTGGCCGCCTGCGACATCCGGGTCCTGAGCGATGCGCCGAACTTCCAGCTTCACCTGGCCGTCGGCGACAGCCTGCTGCACGGGCCGCGCTTCGGGCTCACCGAGACCATGGACCTGCTCGGCGGCGAGTCCTATAAGGGCACCAGCCTGGAGCACGCCTATGCCACCGAGGATCTGGGGCAGGTCAATGCCATCCTTGGACAGCGGTATCAGGCGGTGGTGGGGAATCCGCCCTATATCACCGTGAAGGATTCCGCGCTCAATGCGGCCTACCGGGCGCGGTACAGCAGTTGCCACCGGCAATACTCGTTGGGGGTGCCATTTACCGAGCGGTTTTTCGAGTTGGCGATACCCGATGACGGAAGTCAGCACGCCGGGTATGTGGGACTCATTACCGCGAACTCGTTCATGAAGCGCGAGTTCGGCAGCAAATTGATAGAAGAGACTCTGCCCAGGTTGGATCTCAGTCATGTCATTGACACATCTGGTGCCTTCATCCCTGGTCACGGTACGCCTACCGTTATCTTTTTCGGTCGCAACAGGGCGCCTGTGTGCGATAGGGTCCGCACCGTTATGGGCATCAAAAGCGAACCTATCGCACCAGCCGACCCGACTCAAGGATTGGTATGGAGTGCTATCATCGATCAGGTGGATATTGTCGCCAGCGAATCGGCCTATATCTCGGTAGCCGATACGCCGCGAACGTCATTTGCCAAACATCCGTGGAGCATCGGTGGGGGCGGCGCAGCGGATCTAAAGGAGGCCATTGAGGAACATGCCATTAAAGCCCTGAATAAAGCCATGTCTCTGATTGGCTTTGTGTGCATGACCCGTGCAGACGATATATATTTTACGCCCGACCATTCACTCATCACTCGCGGCATTGCCACTGATAATATCATTATAAATGTAGAGGGGGATTGCGTACGCGATTGGCGCATTGACAGCCCCAATACGACGATTTTTCCCTATGACGGCAATCTTGATCCATTGCCTTATTCACAAGCCTCATTGCTGCATCAGTTTCTTTGGCCTTACCGCACACCCTTATGGCTAAGACGTGAGCCGAATGGAAACCATCGGGAGATAGGTTTGACTTGGTGGGAATGGAGTCGCTTTCAACGGGATCGTTACCGCAATCCCTTCTCGATCACTTTCGCTTTCATATCTACTCACAATAACTTTGTCTTTGACCGGGGTGGCAAGTCATTCAATCGCACCGCACCGATCATCAAGCTGCCAGCTAAAGCAAGCGAGGAAGAGTATCTGGGTATATTGGGACTACTCAACTCATCGGTTGGCTGTTTCTGGATGCAACAGGTCTGCCAAAATAAAGGGCGACCAGGCGCAAATGCCGCTGGCGCGGATGAGCGTTATGAAATGCGTTACGAACACGACGGCACTAAACTCGCGTCTTTTCCACTTGCTGAAAACCCGCCGGTTTCCCTCGCCCAAACCCTCGACCGCCTCGCCCAAGACTACGCCGCCTGCCTCCCGGCGGCCCTGATCGGATCGGCCTCGACCCCCGACCCGGAAATATCTCACGCCAAGGCGCCAAGGCGCCAAGAAGAAAAGGAGGGTTGATGGTGATTGACCATGACCAACCAGGCGACGCGCCCGACGCTTCTGCTTGCACGCAAGCCCCTAGGCGAGCTTGGCGCCTTGGCGTGAGACCTCTTCTGTCCAGCCCGCTCGACCCTGAACCGGAGCATTGAGATGCAAGCCATCGAGCTAGCCGCCACCATTTCACTTCAAGGCCATATTGACCTCGATCTACCCGAGACCTTGCGCGGCTCATTTGGCCAACCGGCGCGGGTGTTGCTACTGCTGGATGCGCCAGCCCCATCCGCCGCTGCGCCAAGGACCATCGCCGAGCGACGCGCGGCACTAAGGACAGCACTGGCGGCGGCCGCTGCAGTCGGTGTGTTCGCCGACATCGAGGACCCGGTCGCCTGGCAACGCGCAGAGCGTGCCGACCGTCCTTTACCTGGCAGGGATGCTTGAGCGATGTGGCTCGCCGACAGTCATATCGATGACGATTTTTCCTGGATACCCGGCTTGCGATTCGATAGTCTGGCGGGAATCCCATGACTACCCTACCGACCCGCGCCAGCCTCGATGCCGCCCGCGTCCGCGCCGATTCCATCCGCCGCCAACAGATCGCCTGGCAGGAGGAACTGGATTGGCGCTGCTATCGGCTCTATGGCCTGCTGGCCGCCGATACGGATTACGAATACCCCAACCCCCCCGAGATCAACCTGGGCGAACGCGCCTTCGAAATCGTACTCGCCCGCCGAATCGCGGCGGGCGAGGAGGAAACGACCTGGTTCACCCGCCACGGCTCCACGCCTATTACCGCAATCCCCGACCACTGGCCGGCGGGATACCGGCAAGTGGTCGAGGCGCGGATTGCACTGATCGAATCGGACAAGTACATCGGGCTCATCGAGCGCCCCGAATACAAACGCCGCTGGGCCGCCACCCCCTGGGTCGAGCAGGAACAGACGGCACTCAAAGGCTGGCTGCTTGACCGGCTGGAGACCCCGTCCTATTGGCCGGACCCGGTGGCCCTGACCAGCACCAGCCGCCTCGCTGACCGGGCGCGCCGGGACCCGGAATTCATGCAGGTCGCCGAGATCTACGCCGGCCGCCCGGACTTCGACCCGTCCGCCCTGGTGGCGGCCCTGGTCGCCGCCGAGTCCGTACCCTTCCTGCCGGTGCTGCGCTACACCGAACCGGGGCTGCGCAAGCGTGAGCAATGGGAGTCCACCTGGGACCTGCAACGACGTGAGGACGCCGGCGAGCAGGTCGGCGAGATCCCGGTCCCTCCCAAGTACAAGTCCACCGATTTCGTTAAACCCGACTGCTGGCGTCTGCGCGGCGGCCTGGACGTGCCCAAGGAACGCTGGGTGAGCTACCCCGGCGCCGAGCGCGGCGCCGATGGGAGTCTGGTCATCGCCTGGGCTGGCTGGAACCACCTGCAGCAGGCCACGGCACTCGCCGCCTATTATCTGGACATGAAGGAAGGCGAGGGCTGGGAACCGGCACGCCTGCAACCCCTGCTCGCCGGCCTGCTGGAACTCATCCCCTGGCTCAAGCAATGGCACAACGACTACGACGCCGAGCACGCCACCCGCATGGGCGACTATTTCGCCGGCTTCCTCGCTGACGAGGCCCGCTCCCTGGGCCTGACCCGGGACGACCTGCGCGCCTGGAAACCCGCCGCCATCACGACCCGTCGCGGGCGGCGCAAGACCGGATGACCACCTTGCGCCAATTCGCCGGCGGCGACGCACTGGTCCCGGCCGGTACCGCCTGGTATCTGGCGGACCTGGGTGAACTGCGCGGACCGGGCGCGAAACGGGTCCGTCGCGACGGCGAATCAAGGTAAACTCACGCTAAAGAGCGTAAGAATGAGGGTACTGGGGAGGTCCATCATGCCCACCATGACCTTGCGTGATGTGCCGGACGAGTTGCACGCCTGGCTCAAACAGCAGGCGCAGGCGCATCACCGCTCGGTGAACGAGGAGGCCATCGCCTTGCTGGATCGCCTGCGCGACGAGGCCCCCGCGACGCGGCATCGAGCCACGGTGGACGAGATTATGACTATCGCTGGGCGCGTGGCGCGGGCCCCCGTGGTGGACGACGGCAGCGCCGACGAGATTCTCGGTTACGACGAGGACGGTCTGCCGCGATGACCAGTGGCCCCCTGGTCATCGATACCTGCGTCTTCGCTCTGGCTCCCAGGTTCCAGTATGGAAGCAATTGCCGACCCGCAAGCCGTCGCGTTCGGACGCGGCCTGCCGGAGCGGCTAAGACCGTATTCCCACGCCGGAGCGTGGGGGCGAGAAGACGATTTTCTTTAGCAAAGGCAAACGGGGAAGACAGTTAACGATGGCTGCGGTAATCAAACAGGTTGATTTCAAGGAAGCCGCTCGGCGGCATTGGGCGGACGCTGAGCACTTGGCGAACGCTGGTCGTCACCCCAATGCCGGCCAGTTGTATGGATTCATGGCCGAATGCGGTCTGAAGGCGCTCTTGGTGGCGCATGGACTACCGATCGAAACGAACGGCGATATTAAAAAAAAGCCAAAAACAGGATATCGGGAACACATGCCTGACTTGTCCCAGTTGGTTTCCGGCCTGACGATATTCCCAGACGGTCGCGCCGCGACACGCTATCTCTCCATGCTTCCTGACCTCGCTCACTTCCACGACTGGAGCACCGATCATCGCTACTGGGCCGCATCGGCATATCCCGCCAGTTCTCTCCCCAACTGGCGCGAGGCGGCCCGGCAGGTCGGTGACATGATCGATGCCGCCACGGCGGATGGGGTGATGTGATGAAACCGGTACGATTCAATGCTGCATTGCGGCGTGCCGCTGAGCTTGCGGTTGCGGAATGGCTGCCGCAGGGACGCCATGTGCGGCTGATCCGCGATGTCTATGGCCGACTGCGTTTCGCGGTGAATACCGAGAAATCCGCTTGTCCGGTGGCCATCATCAACCGTCTGGAAGCGGCATCCCAAGACCTGGGCGCCTTTACTGCACCAGGCGGGGTCCTGTTTCGTGATGACTTTGCCGATCCGGATGCCCTCTTTGGCCATGAAGACTGGCACTGTACAGTGGTGCCTGGATCCGAGTCTGAGGATGGGACCGTCGCCCCCGAGATCGTCATCGATCTGCTCGATCGCCAGATCACGGGCCAGGACTGGCTGCATACGCCGCGTGAGGCCGAGACCGAGGGAAACCAGCCACCCCGCATCGTCTTCTACGGAGTCAAGGGCGGAGTCGGGCGTTCGACAGCCTTGGCCATGTTGGCCTACCGTCTGGCGCGGGACGGGAAACGGGTCTTGCTGATCGACTTCGACCTGGAATCGCCCGGGCTCTCGGGTCTGCTGCTGCCACCGGAGCGTATGGCCGCTTTCGGGCTGGTGGACTGGTTTGTCGAGGACGCCGTGGGCCAAGCCGAAGGCGTACTCCAAGACATCATCTCTGATAGCCCCTTGGCGGATCACACGACCGGCTCGATCCGCGTAGTCGCCACGATGGGCCAAGGAGAAACCGCCTATCTTGCCAAGCTGGCAAGGGTCTATGCCGATGTGCCGCGGCACCAGGGGCCGGAACGCTTTGCCTCGAGGATGCAGCGCGTTGTTACCGAACTCGAGGCGCAGGAGCAACCCGACGTGGTGCTGATCGACAGCCGCGCGGGACTGCACGACCTGGCGGCCATTGCGATTGCCGGCTTGAGCACTGTTGCCTTGCTGTTTGCGACCGACGCGCCTCAAAACTGGCAGGGCTACGGGCAGCTTTTCTCCCATTGGCAAAGGCGCCCCGAAGTGCTGCGGCACGTCCGTAAACGCTTGGCGATCGTGCAGGCGCTGTTCCCTGAAACTGACCAGCAGGCACGCGCCGCATCGTTTCAGCAACACGCGTATGACCTGTTCGCCGATACCATGTACGACCAGATCGAGCCCGGCGCCGATACCCCACTGGACGCCTTCACGTTCGACCTGGGAGACGAAGACGCCCCGCATTTTCCCTTGCGCGTGCGTTGGAGCCAGCGGCTCCAGGAGTTCGACTCCTTGCTGCCGGTGGAAAAAGGGGGTGTGAGCGATGCCGACATCGAAAGTGCATTCGGACCGTTCTTTGATGCAGTCACCTCTCTGGTGGAGAATGTCAGTGGCTGATTTGCATCAGACGAGGTTGCTTAGGCTGGCATTGCGGGAGACCTTGCCGCCGGTGGATCAGGCGGGGGCGGAGCCCGAGCGGGGGCCGGCCTTCACCTATGTTCCGCCCAGCCATGCCCGGGCGCTGGACCCGGATAACAGCGTGGTGCAGGGTATTCGCGGGTCGGGCAAGAGCTTCTGGTGGGCGCACCTGACGTCGGAGCCGCATCGGCGCTTCATCCGCGGCGCCTTTCCGGAGGTACGTTTCGATCCGGACCTGCGCGTGGTCCAGGCGTTCGGTGCACAACCATCGTCCGAGAACGCACCCAGCCAAGCCGTGCTCGCCGCCCTCATCAGGGATTTTCCAGCGCGGGCCATCTGGCGCGCGGTGTGTGCCGCTAAAGTCGAGTTTGCAGCCCCGTTCCCGCAAGGTGATTGGCAGGCAAGAGTGGCATGGGTTCATGAAAATCCCGAAGCCTTCGATACTTTATTGACGCAGGCTGATCGTGAACTGGAGTCGAGGAACCAGACCCTGGTGGTGCTCTTCGACGCACTGGATCGATTGGCGGACGACTGGCCGAGCATTCGCCCGCTCGCCCGGGGCTTACTCCAGACCGCGCTGGACCTGCGCGCAACACGCAGGATTCGATTCAAGGTCTTCGTGCGCCCGGACATGTTGCAGGACCGGGACATCATCGGCTTTCCGGACGCATCGAAACTTTTGGCGCGTGAGGCCAAACTCGCGTGGCGGCGAGCGGATCTTTACGCTCTTCTGTTTCAGTGCCTTGGCAATTCGGAGCAGGGTGGGGACTCCTTTCGATCCCTGAGTTGCGTCACGGCAAACATGCATTGGAAGCGGGAGAACTTTGGGGGCGGCGACGCCTGGTCGATCCCGGCCCCCCTGAGAACCGATGAGGGTCTCCAGGAACAGCTCTTCATCGCCCTGGCAGGAAAGGCCATGGCCTCGGGGCCTAGCGGATACAAGCGCGGCAAGCCCTACACCTGGCTGGTCAATCACCTTCAGGATGGTCTTGATCAGGTCAGCCCGCGCAGTTTCTTCGCCGCATTGAGGGAGGCCGCCGATCGCACCCCTGACGAGAGTCCCCTGGCGCTCGATTACCGTGCCATCCAGGCTGGTGTGCAAGCCGCGTCCCAGATACGGGTCAACGAGATTACGCGCGAAGACTACCCCTGGGTCGATCTGGTGATGCAGCCGCTACGCGGCAAACTGACCGTACCCTGTACGATGACGGATATCGAGAACATGTGGAGCCAGGCGGGAACGCTCGAATCGCTCAGAGAGGAACTCAAGCGCACGACTCATGTGGTCAAGCTCCCACCCCAAAGCCTCAATGAAGGTGCCGATGGAGTATTGAAAGATCTGGCAGCACTGGGGCTGATCAATCGTCTGAGCGATCAACGCGTGCAGATGCCCGATGTTTACCGCATCGCCTTCGGCCTGGGTCGGCGCGGCGGCGTCAAGCCGCTGAAGTAGCGTACCTCCAGCGAATCACGACGGGCATTACTGCCAGTATCAGAGCCACGCGTTCAGGACCGCCATCATGACTTTAATGAAGGACATCATTACCATCCCCGAGCGGGTCCACCAGGGCGATTTCGTCCTGAAGCTGACCGAGGGGGTGAGTCACGCCGAGCAGACGCTGCGCGACTATGTGGTGACGCCCCAGTTGGTGCAGTGCTTCGACAATGCCCTGGGCTTCATCCGCCAGGCGCTGGAGGGCCACAGCAGCAAGGCGGCCTATCTGCACGGCAGCTTCGGCGCGGGTAAGAGCCATTTCATGGCGGTGTTGAATCTCTTGCTCGCCGGCAATGTGCAGGCGCGTTCCATCACTGAGCTGGCGGACCTGGTGGCTCACCATAATGGCTGGACGCAGGGGCGACGGTTCCTGCTGGTGCCCTATCACATGATCGGGGCACGTGACATGGAGTCGGCCATCCTGGGCCAGTATGCCGATTATGTCCGGCGTCTGCATCCCGAGGCGCCGGTGCCTGGGTTTTATTTGGCCGATCGGCTCTTCCAGGATGCCCAAGGGCTGCGTTCTCAGTTGGGGGATGAGCCCTTCTTAGCCCGGCTCAACGCGGCTCCGGACGGCAGTTGGGGTGACCTGGATGGCGGCTGGGATGCCGGCAGCTTCGAGTCAGCCACCCTGGAGGCGCCGAATGGTGAGGAGCGGATTCGCCTCGTCAGTGCTCTCATTCAGAGCTATTTTCCCTCCTACGCGGAGTTTGCCGCGAATTTCTCGCACGTTGATACCGAGACTCACCAGGTCAAGGAACGCGGCTTCGTGGGTCTGGATCTCGGGCTGTCCATCATGAGCCGCCATGCCCAGGCGCTGGGCTATGACGCGGTGATCCTGTTCCTGGACGAGCTGATCCTGTGGCTGGCGAGCCGGGCGGCGGATGTCTCATTCGTCAGCAGCGAGGGGACCAAGCTCGTGAAGCTGGTGGAGGCCACCCACGCGGACCGCCCGATCCCGCTGGTGAGCTTCGTCGCGCGTCAGCGGGACCTGCGCGAGCTGGTCGGGGATAATCTGGCCGGGGCCTTGCAGCTTCAGTTCGCCGATGTGCTCAAGCACTGGGAGGCGCGCTTCCATGTCATCACCCTGGAGGACCGCAACCTCCCCGCCATCGCACGCCGGCGGGTGCTGCGCCCAAGCAGTGAGGCCTCGCGCCAGGAGCTGGAACAGGCCTTCCACGGTTTCCTGTCGGTGCGCCGCGAGGTGCTCGATACCCTGCTGACCACCACCGCGGATCGGGAGCTGTTCCGCCAGGTCTATCCCTTCAGTCCGGCCCTGGTACAGGCCTTGATTGCGGTCTCATCGGTGCTGCAGCGCGAGCGCACCGCCTTGAAGCTGATGCTGCAATTGCTGGTGGACCGGCGTGAGGACCTGGAACTGGGTCAGATCATCCCGGTGGGGGACCTCTATGACGTGATCGCCGATGGCGACGAGCCCTTCTCCGATGCGATGCGCATTCACTTCGAGAATGCCAAGCGGCTCTATCACCAGAAGCTGCTGCCACTCTTGGAGCGCACCCATGGCGTGACCTGGCAGGCAATCAAAGAGGGGTCCGCCGAGGTCGGCAAGGCCAGGAACCTGCGCAATGACGCGCGCCTCATCAAGACCCTGCTGCTGGCGGCCCTGGTGCCGGAGGTGGAGACCCTCAAGGCGCTGACCGCGCAGCGGCTGGCCGCGCTCAATCACGGCTCGTTCCGCTCGCCGATCCCGGGTCGGGAGGGCCAGGACGTGCTGCGCCGCTGCCGTGACTGGGCGGCCGAGGTGGGTGAGATCAAGGTCACCGACGATGCCAATCCACTGATCTCGATTGCGGTGACCGGGGTGGACATCGAACCCATCGTGCGGGGGGCCGGGGATCAGGATAATGCCGGCAATCGCCGCCGCAAGATTCGGGAGCTGTTGTTTGACAGCCTCGGTATCGCCGATACGAACGACCTGTTCACCATGTACACCTCTATCTGGCGCGGGACCCGGCGCGAGGTGGAACTGGTCTACGAGAACGTGCGCGAAATGGCGGATGACCGCCTGCGTGGGCGCGACGGCAGTTGGACGGTGGTGGTGGATTATCCCTTCGACGCGGCCAACCGGACCCCGGCCGACGACCTGGCTCGCCTTAGCGAATACCGGGGCGGTGACACGCGCACTCTGGTATGGCTGCCCTCTTTTTTCTCCGAGCGGACCCTGCGCGACCTGGGCCGGCTGGTGGTACTGGACTACATCCTGACCGGCGAACGGTTCAACGATTACGCGGGCCATTTGTCGCTGGTGGATCGGGGACCGGCGCGGGCGCTGGCGAAGAACAGCCGCGACCAGCTCCAGAGCCGTTTGCGGCAATGTCTGGAGGTGGCCTATGGCATTGCGGGTGAGCCGCGCGACGCCATTGCCAGCCGCTTGAGCCCGGACGACCAGTTCCGGTCGCTCGACCCGACGCTGCGCCCCCGCCCGCCGGTGGGCGCGGATCTGAAAGGGGCCTTCGAGGGCCTGCTGGATCAGCTCTTCAGCCACCAGTTCCCCGCCCATCCCCGCTTCGATACCGAGGTGAAAGCGGCCGCCCTGAAGAAGGTCTGGGCTGAACTCGGACGCGCCCTGGAGTCCACCGATGGCCGCGTGCCGGTGATGGACAAGGCGACCCGGGCGCTGGTGCGCTCAATCGCGGGTCCACTGCATCTGGGCGAGATGGGTGAGACCCATTTCGTGCTGGGTCAGCACTGGAAGGCCCATTTCGAACAGGCCCAGGCGCGCGCGGGCGGCCCCATCACGGTGGCGCGGCTGCGCCAGTGGTTGGACCTGCCGGCGGCCATGGGATTGCCGACGGAAGCCGGGAACCTGATCGTGCTCGTCTTCGCCGGTCAGACCAACCGGTCTTTCTTTCTCAACCAGGGTCCCTTTCAGCCCAGCCTGGACAACCTTCCTGGGACGCTGGAGTTGCGTGCGCAGGTGCTGCCGAGCCTGGAGGAGTGGGAGCGGGCGCTGGCGCGGGCCGGCGCCCTGTTCGGACTGACGACGCTGCGGTCCTGCACTGCCGCCAATGTGGCGAAGCTGGTGGAGGCTGTGCTCGGCAAGGCGCGGGAGGCGAGGGTGCCGCTGGCGAGCTTCTCAGGCACCCTGCAACAGCGCCTGCAAGCCTATGGAGCGGGGGTTGCCCAGGGGGCCGGCGATGGGACCCAGGCCGCCGAGCCCCCCCGGCTGACCACCGCGCGCTCGGCCCAGGCGCTGCTGGCGGCACTGGTGAGCGCGGAACCAGGCCAGGTGGTCTGTGTGCTGGCGCAGTGCCCCATCGCGACCTCAGAGGCCGCGATGGCGCGGACCTTGGCCGGGGCCAAGCAGCTTGACGAGTCACTGCGCATGGCCGGATGGAGGTTTTTTGAGGCAGTGACCGCCCTGTCCGACCACCGTCGCACGGCCGCCTTGGGCGTCAAGGCCCGGATTGGCGAGGTCCTTGCCGCCGACGAGCATGTCATCGCCCTCAAGCCGGCCTTGGACGAGCAAGAGGCCAAGGCCTTGCGGCTGTTGACCGATGTACCCAAGCCACGGGAGGCCAAGCCACCGGAGCCCGAACCACCCAAGATCGAACCACCGAAGCCCGGACCAGAAACGGTCGTGGTGCGCGCGGACGAAGCGGTGAATCTCGACCCAGGGCAGGCGTGCACCCTGCTGGACGCTATTCGTACCGAGATGGAGCAGGACCGCGAACTACGCCTGTCGGTGAGCTGGCGGTTGCTGAAAACCACAGGCAAGACCTGATGGTGCCAACGCGCAATCAGATTGTCGCGCAGGTCGGGGCCGTGCTGGCGCGGGACCCGCAAGCCCGCTGCATCGCCATCCGCTCGCCAACGGCGGCGGTCTGGCCGGAATCCTTGTCGGTGGGTAACCGATCGTTTCGGCTGCACTGGTGTCCGTCCAGCCTCGCGGCACGGCAGGCCTTGATCCAGGTCGAGGCGTCGCCGTCCGCCGGCGTCATCCTGCTGACGCACTTAAGCGATGCGGCGCTCGGCGCCGACACGCTCGCGCGGCTGTCGCGCGGACGCGTGTTCCAGGTGGAGCGCTGGGACATGGTCCGGCAGGTGTTCCAGGCAACCGAGATCGATTCCCGTCTGGCGGTGCAAGGCTGGATGGCGCAGGCGCTGCTCGATTACCTGCCGGCAGGCGGTTATCCACCGGTTGCCGGGGGCTTCCTCGACCTGGAAACGGCGTGGAAGCAGGTGTTGAACGGCAGCCTGGGCCTGCCGCAGGCGCGCCCGGACCTGGTGAGCCTGCTGCGTTGGACCATGGCGGCGGAGCGGGTCGGGCGCTTTCTGCAACTGCCCGCGGATGCCGAGCCGCAGATCCTGGCCTGGCTCGCCGACTGTGCGGGTCCGGTGGGTGACATCGTCATGGGTTGCGTGGCCGCGGGCAACGCGGCGTACGCACTACCCATCGGCCTGCTCTGGAGCCTGGTGCTTGCGCCCGGGGGTGAAGGACTGCCGGACCTGGCGGCCGCCGCGGTCCGCCTGGAGCGCTACACCGGGGACCGACGCATCGCACCGTCACAGGGCCAGCGCTGGGCCGCCGCGGCGATCTGGTTGCTGCGCAGCCTTCCGTTCGATGCCGCCCGACCCGCGATCGAGCGGGCGGAGGGCCTGCTGCGGGAACTGCATCTGGTCGACTACGCGGGCTTGAGCGACGTGCTGCCGAGCGGTTTCGAGGCGCGGCTCGCGGTGTTTGGACAGGCCCTGGACACCTTGTTGGGTCAAGCCTCCATGGCCGCGTTGGCCCGGGTGGAGCAGGCCGCGAGTCAGGTACTTCACCACGACCTGGGCGACCGACCCGGGACGCGCATCGAGCGGGTGCAGATGGCCTTGCGCCTGGCCCGCTGGCTGGTTGCCGCGTCGGTTCCCACACCGGCGCCGGGCGCGGCGCCACCGACCAAGGCGAGCCCGGCCCCCGGTTTGCCGACCCTGGCGCAGGACTATGCTACCGAAGGCGCCTATGTCGATTGGGCACGGTTCAAGTTGTTGGGCGGCGATGAACTGGCGGCGCTGTCGGCCACTTACGGGGTGCTGGCCGCGCGGGTGCGGGAGCGGCGCGAAGCCTTCAATCAGCGGTTTGCCGCAGCGCTTGCGACCTGGAACCTCGAACCTTCCCCGGCCGTGGAGTGCCTGCCGGTGGAGTCGGTCTTGGAGCAGGTCCTGGCCCCCCTGGCCCGGCAGGCGCCGGTGCTGTTCCTGGTGGTCGACGGCTTGAGCTTGCCCATCTTTCGGGAACTCTGTGCGGATCTGCTACGGGCCGGCTGGATGGAGCAGATTCCCACGCCGGCCACGATGGCCTGGGTCGGCATCGCGGCCTTGCCGACCGTAACCGAGATCAGCCGCACGAGCCTGCTTGCGGGGCGCCTGATGGCCGGGGCCGCACCTCAGGAAAAGACCGCCTTCGCCGCCCATGAGGGCCTGCTGGCGGCGTCCAAATCGGGCGGTAAACCCATCCTGTTCCACAAAGGCGACCTCGGCGAGGGTGGTCACCTGGCCGAGCCGGTGCGCGAGGCGATCGGTACCGCCACCCGACGTGTCGTCGGTCTGGTCTATAACGCGGTAGACGATCATCTGCGCGGTTCGGATCAACTGCACCTGCGCTGGTCACTGGACGATTTGCGGCTGCTGCGCCCCCTGCTCTATGAGGCGAGCGCGGCGGGGCGCACCCTGATCATCACGGCCGATCATGGCCATGTCATTGATGAGCAGACCGTGCAACGCACGGCCGCCGATGGAGAGCGCTGGCGCAACGCGATCCATGGTGAAGGCGGTCCGGTTGCGGCGGATGAAACCCTGCTCGAAGGCGCTCGAGTGTGCGCCCCTAACGGGGGGAGCCGCATCGTCTGCGCCTGGAGTGAACGCCTGCGTTACAGCGGCAAGAAGCTCGGTTACCACGGTGGGGTCTCGCCGCAGGAGGTGGTGGTGCCATTGAGCGTGTTCATCCCACCCCTGTGCACCCTGGAGGGCTGGAGGCCCGCCCCGCCCAGCCAGCCGGAGTGGTGGGAGGACCGGCTCCCGGCGCCGGCTGCGGCGCCCGCGCCGCCCGCCGCCAGGCAGAAAAGGCGCGGCCGGGACGAAACCGCGCCCGACCTGTTCGACCAGGTGCGACCGGTGGCCCAGGTGGATTGGATTGCGCTCCTGCTGGCGAGCCCGACCTATCGGCAGCAGCGCCAATTGGCCGCGCGGGTCGCGCCGCGCGACGAAGAGATCCGGGGTCTGTTGGAAGCGCTCGACACCCGGGGCGGTAAGCTCGGAAAAACGGCCCTGGCGCAACGCCTGGGGATGCCCCTGATGCGCGTGAGCGGTTTCGTGAATGCCGCCCGGCGTGTGCTCAATCTGGATCAGTCCGCGGTGCTGACCCTGAACGAGACGACGGCGCAGATCGAATTCAACCGGGAATTGCTGGATGTCCAATTCCAACTGAACACGCGCAGGGCCGCCGGCAACTGACATGGTCAGTCAGCACCGACGCGCCGAGATCATTGACGCCCTGCGGCGCGGGACGGTGCCGAAAAACGGCCTGGATGCGCTCGCCGTCGGGATCGAGCGGTTTGCCGCGACACTCGATGAAGAGTTGGACGCGGCGGCCCTCGGGCGCGGCCTCTTCAAGGCGGTGCGCGGGGACTATGGTGCCGGCAAGACCTTCTTCGGCCGCTGGTTGCAGGAGCGCGCCCGCACGCGGCGGCTGGCCACCAGCGAGGTGCAAATCTCCGAAACGCAAACCCCGTTGCACCGGATGGAGACGCTCTACCGCCGCGTGGTGGAGCGGATCAGCACGGCCGACTCGGGCGAAGGCGCCTTCCGGGGCATCATCGACGGCTGGTTTTATGCGCTGGAGCAGGACGTGCTGGGGGACGGCCAGCTCGATGCCCAGGATGGGGAGGGCCTGATCACCGCCACGCAAGCCTTGATGGAGACCCGCCTGGCCGCGGTGACCAAGGTCGCGCCGGCCTTTTCCGCCACCTTGCGCGCCTATCGCCGGGCCTTGCAGGCCGCGGATCATGCCCTGGCGGACGGGCTGATCGCCTGGTTGTCCGGACAACCCAATGTGGCGGCGCCGATTCGCCGGGCCGCCGGGATCAAGGGCGAGATCGATCACTTCGGCGCCGGTAACTTCCTGGCGGGACTGCTCATCATCCTGCGCGATTCCGGTTTTTCCGGGTTGCTGCTGGTGCTCGATGAGGTCGAGACCCTGCAACGCATGCGTGCCGACACCCGGGAAAAGGGTCTCAATGCGCTGCGCCAGTGGATCGACGAGATCGATGCCGGGCGTTTCCCCGGGCTCTATCTGCTCGTGACCGGTACCCCGGCCTTTTTCGACGGCCCCCAGGGCGCGCAACGCCTGGCACCCCTGGCCCAGCGACTGCACACGGACTTTATGACGGACGCGCGCTTCGACAATCCGCGGGCCGTGCAGATCCGCTTACCCGGCTTCGACCTGAAACTGCTGGCCGAGGTCGGGATCAAAGTACGCGATCTCTATGGGTTGGGATGCCAGGCACCGCAGCGGGTGGTGCAGCGGGTCGACGATGACTATATCGCCGCGCTCGCCCAAGCGGTCACCGGCAACCTGGGCGGCCGGGTGGGGGTGGCGCCGCGGGTCTTCCTCAAGAAGCTGGTCGGGGAGGTACTTGACCGGGTTGATCAGTATCCCGATTTCGACCCGCGCGCCCACTATGCCCTGACGATTGCGGACACCGAACTGTCCGCCCAGGAGCGCGCCGGCCGGGCCGCGAGCGGCGTGGACGACATTGAGCTGTGAGCGCCGGCGCATTCGAGCGGCTGCACCCGGCGGTCCAATACCACATCGTCAATTCGCTCGGCTGGCAACAACTGCGCCCCCAGCAACTGGCGGCGATCGCGCCCATCCTGGCGGGCCACCATTGTCTGGTGCTGGCGCCCACCGCGGGCGGTAAGACCGAGGCGGCGCTCCTGCCGGTGCTCTCGCGTATGCTCACGCAGGACTGGGGGGGGCTCAGCGTCCTCTATATCTGCCCGCTGAAGGCCCTGCTCAACGACCTGGAGCACCGCTTGAGCCGTTATGCCGCCCTGGTCGGGCGGCGTGTGCAGGTCTGGCATGGTGATATCAGCCACAGCGCCAAGACGCGGAGCCTGCGCGAGGCGCCGGATATTCTGTTGACGACCCCGGAATCGCTGGAGGGGATGTTGATCTCGCTGCGCGTGGATCGGCCGGCCTGGTTCGGCGCGCTGCGGGTGGCGATCATCGATGAGCTGCACGCCTTCGCCGGGGACGACCGGGGTTGGCACCTGCGCTCGCTCCTGGGACGGCTGGGGACCTTTGCCGCCGGGCCGATCCAGCGGCTCGGGCTGTCGGCGACCATCGGGAATCCCCGGGAACTGCTCGGCTGGTTGACGGCCGGTTGCGTTGGGGCCGCCGCGGGCGTCGTGGTCGGCGAGCCCGCGCCCGCGGGGGAGGCAGAAGTCACCATCGACTTCGTCGGCAACCTCGCGAATGCGGCGACCGTGATCTCCCGGTTGCACCGCGGCGCCAAGCGCCTGGTGTTTTGTGACAGCCGCGCCCGGGTCGAAGAACTGAGCAGCGCCCTGCGGGACTTGGGGGTGCGGACCTTCGTCTCCCACGCCTCGCTGAGCCTGACTGAGCGGCATCACGCGGAACAGGCCTTCGGCCAGGACAGCGACTGCGTCATCGTCGCCACCAGTACCCTGGAGTTGGGCATCGATGTAGGAGATCTCGACTATGTGATCCAGATCGACGCGCCGGCGGCGGTGTCGTCCTTCCTGCAGCGGATGGGGCGCACCGGCAGGCGCCCCGGCAGCCCGCGCAATTGCCTCTTCCTGACGACCACGGACGAGGCCCTGCTGATCGCCGGCGCCCTGGTGTCCCTGTGGCAGGCCGGCTTCGTGGAACCGGTCGAGCCGCCGCCCGAGCCTTGGCATCTGGTGGCGCAACAGGCGATGGCACTGGTGCTGCAAGGGGCCGGCAGGCTGGCCGCGGCGGCCTGTCGGGAGCAGTTGGCGGCCCTGTTCCCGGAGCTTGCGCCGGCGGGTATCGAGGCGGTGACCGAGTTCATGCTGGCCAGCGACATACTGGCGGAGCAAGACGGTCTGCTTGGTTTCGGTCGCCGCGGCGAGCGGCTTTACGGTCGCCGGCATTTTCTCGACCTGCTGTCATCCTTTGCGACCCCCACCCAGGTCGCGGTGCGGCATGGGACCGTCGCGTTGGGCAGCGTCGATCCCTTGTCGCTGCAGAGCGGGAGCGGGGCACCCTGCATCCTGCTGCTCGGCGGGCGCAGTTGGCGGGTGGCAGGCGTGGATTGGCCGCAACGCGTGGTCTGGGTCGAGCCGAGCGGCGAGCAGGGCAAGGCGCGGTGGATGGCCAGTTCCCGGGCCCTGGGTTTTGCGCTCTGTCAGGGGGTCCAGCGTATCCTGTGCGCCGGCGGGGCGGGACTCCCGTTGTCTCGGCGCGCCCAAGCCAGGTTCCAGGACCTGTTGGCAGACCTGCCCCAATTGAACCCGGAGCGCACCAGCATCCAGCACTTGGGTGACGGGGTCTGGCGTTGGTGGACCTTCGCCGGCGGACGCGCCAATGCCACCCTGGCGGCGCTGCTGGGCCCCGGATTCAGTTCCCTGCGCAGCAACGACTTCTATCTGGAGGGGCGAGGTGCATTCGACGGGTCGCAGGTGCGCGGCCTGATGTGCGAGGCCGACGCGATGCACCTGACCCGCCAAATGGCGCGGACCGCACCACTTGCCGTCAAATTTGTCGACGCGTTGCCGCCGTTCGCCATGCTGGCCATGACGGCAGCCCGGGTGCTGGATATGTCGACGGCGAGGGCGGTGGTCGAACAGGGGGGAGACCCAACACCCGGGTTATGAGCCGCGGAGCGGCGCAAGATCGCTTCCTGGCCAGACCATTACAGTACCTACAGCCGGGCCGTGGAGGAGGGCGGGCGCAGGGCCGAGGGCGTGGAGGCGGAAACCCGCCTGCGCGCCCTGGCAGTCGACCTACGTTTGTGGGCCGCCACATCGCGTCGGCGCACAAAAAAGGCGGCTCGCGCCGCCTTGTTCAGTCCCACAGAGCCCATGCTCAGCCGCCGCCAAAGCCGCCCAGGGCGTAGGGCACGAGGGGAACCAGGCAGATGGCGACAGCCATCCACAAGGCGGTGTTGGTCTTGGAGCGCAGGGTCGCGTCACTCATGGCAGTAACCTCAAGTCAGATGGCTGGGCCGTATCTCTGGTTCGTGTAGCAAGCTGGACAATGGGTTGGTGGTCGATCCGGGAGGGAGCATCGGGACCCCGAAGCCTTGTCGCCTGCCTACGGTTTGAACTATAGGTTGCGCCAGCGGAAAGCTGAAATCGTTATTTCCTACCATAACGATCGGATATTGACGAGACCGAACCGGACGTGGCTGTCTTGGCCGTGCCGGATGCAGTCGCAGCCCACCGCGGGCCCTGCGGCGCCCACCCCGGGCGAGGCCGTCACGCACCTGGGCAACCCGGCCTGGAGCGCCCGACCCCCATCTGAGCGTTCGCTGACGATCCCACTCAGCTTGTGTCTACCCGCCCTGCCTTACGCTGTGCCCAAGGTCGCGATCAACCGCGGCCTGGTCACGCCACACAGCGTCAGGAATATCAGCGATGTACACCTACCCACTCCACTGCCGGAACCAGCGTACCACCGCGAAGGCCCGCACCACGCGGCCGTCCCAGGCGGCTTCCCGCCACAGCATCGAGCAAGACCTGAAGGTCTCCGACATGATCGCCCGCGCCATCCGGGACAACGCGTCCCAGCTCTATCGCGGCGCCTGAGCCTGGTGCTGGCCTCGGCCCGTTCACAAGACTGCGCCCGGAGTCGGACACAGCAGGTTTGATGTCGCCCCCGGGTCGGTGCCCGCATGCTGGCCTTGAGCCTGCTGGAGCGCTCCGCCGGTAACCCGGGCAGGTCGATGGGCGCGGAGGTCTTGCTCTTGGTGGTGCCGTAACGCCTTGGCTTCATCACTGGTGCCTTGGATCACGGTCACCGGCATCCCCGCCAGCGCCGTCTCCAGGGCCTGCGTTCAGGTGGCCGCCGTGCGATCGGGCGCGCACTGTTCCAGCAGAATGAAATTCGACACACCTGCCGCAGCGGGTGTCCCTGCGCCAACTGGCCAGCCGCGAGCCCAAGGTGCTCCGCCCGCTCCAAGCGGGTGCGGTGCTTCACCGTGCACCGCCGCTTGCCGGCCAGGCACGGCCGGGTGGCGAACGCCTGGCATCTGGGCTAAAGTCAGTTGCGGCAGGATCTTCGGACATTGTTGACTACCCCGGGTTAGTTTGCACTTCCAAGGGTATGAAAGTTCGGAGGTCCTGCCAACCTCCCCGACACCGATGGCCGAGTTCTGCGCTTGGTCTTGGGCGGAGTTATGATCAAGGCCGCCCGACCGCCCGATCCTGGCCCCGAAGATCGAACGTCTGACCATCGACCCCGTGGCCGGTACCTGCCGCACCCGCCCCCTGGGCCCGCGGATCGCTGAGCTGCCGCGGGTCGCACCGGACGGTGACGGGCCGCGGCGCTACATCTTCAGTCTCGGTGCCCCGCCGTCAGGCCGCGCGCCCTTTCTGACGTGCATCCAGCGGCTGGATACGCAGACTGGTGCGGACCTGGTCCAGGAGTTCCACCCCGACCTCCCGGGCGAGCCCATCCCGGTCCCCCGCGGCAGCGACGAGGCCGCCTGGGTGTTGACCCTGGTCTACCGGGCGACGGCCCGCCGCATGGACCTGGTGATGCTGCGCGGCGCCGACTTGGGTCTCCAGGCGGTCCTGCCCTTACCCCACGCGACCCCGCCCGGGTTTCATGGGACTTGGGTGGAGGCCGCGGTGCTGGGTGGGTCCTGAGCACCGGTCGGGCTCGCTGGGCGCTTCAGTCGCGCTCCCCATCACCGTGTCCCACAGCAACGCGTCCAACCCAGCGACCTCGTTTGCTGCCTGCGGCGGGATCGCGATGCCCTCACCCAAGCGAACTAACTCACGGCCGAGGAAGGCGTCCAACGCGGGGATGGCGGGACCCCGTTCCAATTCCTCTCCGGCGCACTTGCGCCGCACGAGATCGAGGACGGCGGCGCGCACCGCTCCCGTGGGGAGCAGGGCGTCTACCAACTGCGCCAGCTCGACCGGCGGTTGGTCCAGGCCACGCTCAATCCACAGGCAGGCGAGCAGCGGCCGCAGGACGTAGAGGTATTTCTTCAGCCGCACCTCTGGACCCTGCAAATATTCCCGGTGATTGCGCTGGGCCATGTGCAGATAGTGGTGCAGGGCGGCCCGTGGGGAAGCCTGGGTGCCGGCCAGGCGGCGCAGGCGCTCGACCACGCCGGGGGCGGCCCGATAGACGATCGGCGAGTGCAGCCACTCGCGCAGGACCGGGTTCCCCTTGCGCAACAGGCGCAGGGCCTTGCGCAGTTCCCAGCCGTTGATGTCAAGGTCGTCGGCGATCGGCAACTCGATCACATCCCGGCGATCAGCGACCGACAGATACCAACTCGGCGGGTGCACATAGAGAAAGCGCACATCCCAGTCGCTGTCGCGGGAGGCGAAGCCCCAGGCGCGGCTCCCGGATTCGCCGGCGTACAGGATGCGCACCCCGGCACCGTTCCAAGGTTCGGCCTCGATGGCGGCCAGGCGCTGAAGAATGGCCGCGCGGCGATCGTCCGCGGCGGGGGAGGGGGATACATTGGTCGTTTCAGTCATCGTTGCCCTCAGCGCGGGTGCAAGCGCGATCCGCAGCCCGGTCACGGGCGGTCTCGGTACTGGTCCGGTCACTGGTGCCGCGGTGCGCCGGCGCCTCCACGAGGAAGGAGTGGCCTGCCAGCAGGCGACCAAGCGCCCGCTCGTAGTCGTCCTTCCACGGTAACTGTTCGTCGGTGTGCAGTTCCCGCCGCGTGGTCAGGGTCACTTCCCCGGTGAGGGGATTGCGTCCGACCCGCTCGCGTTCGACCCAGTAGACGGCGAAGCCGCGTTTCTGCCAGGTCGGGAGCGCATCGAAGTTGACTCCGTGCCGGAACAGCAACTCATGTTTGTCCGTGCGCGCCATCCCCAGCAGGCGCTGCGCGGTGGCGCGGGCCGACAGGCCCTGGCGGCGCAGTAACCAATAGGCGTGTCCGTTGAGGCAACAGCGCGCGGCGTCGTTCATCCGCCAGCGGAAGTAGTCCACCACCTGTTCGCGCCCCGGCAACACGGACAGCCGGGCGTCGAAGGCGGCCGGCCGGCCCAGGGCGAGGGAGAAGGCCGCGCTGGCCTCACCGGCGAGGATGGAGATCCACTTGCGGGGCTTGCGGCCGAAGGTCATCTCCTGCGCATGCAACAGCAGCGAGATCTCGTCGCTTTCGCTGTAGGCGAGGAGGACGTTGAAGCCGCAGGTCATCAGGTGCCGACAGGCGGCGGCCATCAGGTCGCGAAAGCCGGGGTCGAAGGGCGCCTCGAACTGACAAACCTCCTTGGTCAAGCGGGTGAAACCACGGCCGTCGAGGCGGGCCACGATCTGGAATCCCGGCGGGACCTGGTGGTCCAGGGCCGCCTCGAACTGGCGCATACGCGCCTCCAGGTCGGTGATGCCCTATCCTCACACAAGTCTCCCAGGGATAACCAACTTCTAATGTCCTCGGCTTATGTGGGGCTCTTTCTTGCGGCCTTCGGGGCTGCCACCCTGCTACCGTTGCAATCTGAAGCGGTCATGGTTGGGCTGTTGCTGCTGCGGGACCATCCGCTTTGGGCGCTCGTGACGGTGGCGAGTGTCGGTAATGTACTGGGCTCGGTGGTGAACTGGCTGCTCGGGCGCGCGCTCGCGCGGGGGCGCGCCAGGACCTGGTTGCCGGTGGGCGCGCAGCGGTTGGCGGCAGCACGGCGCGGCTACCGGCGATACGGTCGGTGGTCATTGCTGCTCAGTTGGATGCCGGTCATCGGCGACCCGTTGACGCTGATGGCCGGCGTGCTGGGCGAACCGCTGTGGCGCTTCGTGCTGATCGTGTCGTTGGCGAAGGTGGGACGCTACGTGGTGATCGCCGCCGTCACGTTGGGCATCGTTGCGTAGCGCAGTATCCAATCCCGACCCCGGCCCCGGCCCCGGCCCCTGCCAGCGAGCGTCAGGCCCTGGAGAGCGCTGGCGGTGCCCCCAGATAACCCTGGCATGGGCATCCAACGACAGGAGCATCCGAAATTGAGCGGCAACCATTCTCTTAGGAATCGCCAGGGGGCTCCGTCATGAAATCTGAAGATCTGCGATCCATCCAGGCGCCACTGAAAGAGCGCTATCGCGACACCCCCGCGGCCGCGCTGATGACGCTGCGGGCGCACGGGCGCATCGGCGAAGATATCAGCTGCAAGATCGATACGGGTCAGGCACTTCGCATTGCCGGGTTGCATCCCACGACCGCTATTTGCGCGAGCGCCTCACTATGACCCATGGGCTTGTGATCCGAAGCATGACCCGTTCCGAGGTGGACGCGCTCGTCGACTGGGCCGCGCAGGAGGGCTGGAATCCCGGCTTGCACGATGCCGAGCTGTTCTGGGCCACCGACCCCGCCGCCTTCATCGCCGCGGAGCTCGACGGCGGGTTGATTGGCGGCGGCGCCATCACCTCGTACGACGGCGAATTCGGCTTCATGGGCTTCTTTATCGTCCAGCCGGCATTTCGCGGCAAAGGTCTCGGCAATGCCATCTGGCATGCTCGCCGGGAGCGCCTGCTCGCACGGCTGCGCCCGGGAGCGAGCATCGGCATGGATGGGGTCTTCGCCATGCAGGACTATTACGCCAAGGGCGGCTTCGTCTTCGCTCATCGCGACATCCGTTTCCGCGCCGAGATTCCGGACTCGCCGGCACCCCTGGTGGCTGGCAACGAAGCGATTGTCCCGCTCGCCGAGGTTCCTTTCGAACAGCTCCTGGCGTACGACCGCACCTGCTTCCCCGCCCCGCGGCCGGCGTTCTTGAGCGGGTGGATCGCCCAATCTGACGGCCTTGCCTTAGGCTGCCGGCGTGCTGGGAAACTGAGCGGCTATGGCGTGGTTCGCCGCTGTCGGGAAGGCTGCAAGATCGGCCCCTTGTTCGCTGACGACGCCCAAGCAGCGATGGCCCTCTACGCACACCTGGCCGTGTTCGCCGTCGGCGGCCCGCTGTTCCTCGACACGCCGCAGAACAACCCCGCCGCGCTTGCGCTCGCGCACCACCACCAGATGATCGAGGTCTTCGGCTGCGCCCGGATGTATCTGGGTCCGCCACCGAACCTGGCGCACCAGCGCATCTTCGGCGTCACGACCTTCGAGCTGGGTTGATGTCGGAGCGCGACCTCGTCGGTTACGGCAGTTGCCCACCCCATCCGCGCTGGCCGAACGATGCGCGCGTCGCGGTGCAATTCGTGCTCAATATCGAGGAAGGCGCGGAGTCCAGCATTCTCAAACGACGACCTACCCTATTGGCTCGCTGGATCGCCCGCACAACTGGTAATTCCGTACACGCTGGTCAACAACGATGCCTGCTACCTGCTGCCGAACGGGGTTGCCTCCGGGGACGACTTCTTGCGTCGGCTCAAAGATGGCTTTGACCTGCTGTGGCAGGAAGGCGCGCGGTGCCCAAAGATGATGAGCGTCGGGCTGCATGCTCGTATCAGCGGTCACCCGGCCCGCGCGCTGGCGCTGGCGCGCTTTCTCGATTACGTCCAGCACCACGCCGCGGTGTGGATCTGCCGACGCGAAGAGATTGCCAGGCACTGGATGGCCGAGCATCCCGCCTGATCTGGCCCAGTCTGGCGAGCTACCCGGGCAGCGGCAGGGCGACGATGGGGGGCATCGACGCCCTGCGCCGCACCGGACAGGGTCGAACTGATTCAGCATAGGGGGCCCACGCGGGTGCCACACCATTCGCCCCATGAGCCGGATTCTTTACCAAAGGCATCCCGGCTTCCCAGGATCGATCTCGACCTGAGCACATGACCATCGACGGCGTAAACTGCACTGGCCGAGCGCCTGCGCGCGCCTCCTCGGCGGGGTTGCATTCCCTGTCACTGGTCATTGCTTTTGTCGCTGCACTCAGCGGATGGCCAGCCTGGTGGGTCACCGATGCGTCGGCGGCTGACGCCGCGTTACCTACTGGCTGTCCGTTGGGTAAGGTCGATGCCACCGATGAGGCTCTTACGCGGCGTTTGCCGTCGCCGAACGTCCGCCCGCGTTACAGTAGGGGGCTCTACAACACCAGACCATAGGAGTAACCGCGGTGTCGAAACAGCCCTCCAATACCCGCCAGACGAAGGGCGGGCTGCCCGCGCCGGCCCAAATCAAGGCCGTGGAGCGCCTGCTGGGTGCCCGGGACTATCCGCGGGCCATCGCGCGCGCCCGCACCCTGGTGCAGCACTTCCCCGATCATGGCGGCGCCAACCGGCTGCTGCTGGATGCCCTGGACCAGGGCGAGAGTCGGGCTGCGGCCACCCTGGCCGCCTACCAGTGGGCAGAACGCCGGCCCCGGAGCGTGCGCGCCCTGGAGGCGCTCTTCCAGTTGGCGATCGAGGGCCATCACCTCCTGTTGGCTTACCGGGTCGCGGACCGGCTGCGGGAGTTGGGCGCCCTGACTGGGGCCTCCCACATGAACCTTGAGGGCCTGGCCGAGATGCTGCAGCAGCCCGACGGGAGCGCGGCGACCCGCGCACAGGCGGAGCAGTTCGACATCGGCCAGTTGCACCTGAATGTCCATGACTTCGCGGGCGCGGCGCGGGTGCTCGATGGTGTCGCCATCACCTCGGCCCGCAACAATCGGGGGTTCGCCCTTTTTCATGTGGGCCGCATTGAGGAGGCGCTGACCGCCTTTCTGGACGCCTGGCAGCACGACGCCGGCAACCTCTTCGCCCTCGACTGGGCGCTGCGGCTACGGCTGTATCTGGGCGACGAGACCGGCGCCAGGGGCCTGGCTGTCCCCTTGGTCCAGGCCCAGGCGCGGCGTGCCGAGGATGCCTACGGCCAGGTCGCCGGCCTGCTGCTGATCCATGAGGACCAAGCCGCCTGGGATGCCTTTGAGCGTGCGGGCCAGGCGGTTTGGGCCGCTGGCGAAACCGGTCCGCTGTGGGCCGAACGGCTCCAACAGGGAGGTGGGGCGGCCAGTCGGCTTGGCGACGCCGAACAGGCGCGGGCGCTGTGGAGGCAGGCCCTGGCGCAGCGCCCGGGGCTCACGACCGCCGCGGAGAATCTGGCCGCCCTGCAACGGGATGGCGCGCCCCCGGCCTATCCGGCCCTGTTCGAGTGGAGCCACATGCTCCCCGTCGGTTGGGTACATCGACTGCACGCGGCGGGCGCTACGCACCTGAATGCCCGGCTCGATGAGCTGACTGCCAGCGACGCCTATCTGGAGACGATCTACCTGGCTGGCGACGCGAGCCTACGGACCTTCGCCGCGCAACTGTTGAAGCATCGGTTGAAGCGCGAGTCCGTGGCCCAGCCCCCCGCGGGCGGTCAGCCCGAACGGCACGCGGCCGCCATCGTCCGGGACCTGGCGCGTGTGCCGGTCGGTACTGTCCAAGAGCGCCGCGGGTTGCTGCACGCCCTGCGCGAGGCCGGTCTGAGCGGGGCCGACGAGACCCTCTGCTACTGGGACGGCAAGGCATTGAGCGAGGTCAAGCTCATCGCGACCGAGATCTATCGCGCGCCGGTCCTACCCGATCTGCCGGAGGACCTCCAGCTACTGCTCGAACAATCCCGCACCCTGATGCGCGACGGCGATCTCGTCGCCGCCGAGGCGCGACTCCAAGCCATTCTGCGGCGCGTCCCAGACTATCAAATCGCGCTGGGTAATCTGGCGGCGATCCGCGCCCGTCAGGGTCGCGACAGCGAGTACCGGGAGCTCTTGCATCGGGTGATCGCGGCCCATCCCGACTATCTCTTTGCGCGCTGCAACCTGGCTGGCCTCCTGATCGAGGACGGGGAGCTGGAGGCGGCCAAGGAGTTGCTGGATGGCCTCGCGCTACGCTCGCGGCTTCACATCCAGGAGGCCTTTGCCCTCTACGGTGCCATGGCCATGTTGAACCGCGCCCAGGGCGCCGACGCGTCTGCCGACACCTTAATGGCCAGCCTGGAGCAGATGGTCGAAACCGATGATGATCAGCGCCTGCTCGCCGTGGCCAAGGCGCGCGTGGCACGCGCCACCGCCGGGGGGCGTTTGCTGGAGACCTTCAGGTCCTTGTTGCCGGCCTCCAAAAGGTCAGGCAGGGTGTAGCGGGAGTACGGCGGCCCTGGGCGGTACGTTCGGATGCCAATCCGTTCGACGTGAAGCCGTGGAGATGCCAACGCTAGCCGGCCTCCAGGACGGCCGGACTGTCATCGATGGCCGTCAGGACAGACGCAACAGCGGCCGGCACGCTTGACCCAACCGACGATAAAGCAGGGGAGGGCGCCGCCGTTTCGCTGCGGTTGCCGGCCACCGCCGACACGAGGTGCGGCAAAACGTTAGCCGACCCGGCTAACCCGCTGGTCAGGCGGGGGGCGCGCCGCGTTGGGCACAGGCTATCCACAGAAGCGGCCACAGCGGATATGGACAGCCTTCAGGTTCTCCCGGGGCGGCCGAGCCGCGGGCTGTCACGGATCAACGCGCTGCCGATACCACGGCGCTGCTGTGCTGGCCAGACCGAAGCCGGCCCGAGGCGATACCAACCGTCGTCACGACCATCTACCGTGACCGGGGAGAACGCGACCCGCCCGACCACCGCCCCTTCGATCGTAGCCTCCAGCGACAGCGTCAAGGCGCCGGCCGCGTGTAACGTGCGCACGATAAGGTGTCCGGTCTGCTGGCTGAACGGGTGGTCCCGGAACGCCGCGCGCGTGACGGCCTCGATCGACCCAAGGTCCGCCGGCCGCTCAGCGCGGATGGCCATCTGTCTGGAACCGCCGTTTCAACTGTTCACTGACGAAGGCATAGGTATCCCGGCTGTTGATCAAGGTACGCACGAACCCTTGTGTGTCCTCCAGGCGACCGACGGTCCCGGCCGCCTGCAAGGCGAATTCGGTCGCCTGCCAGACCTCCCCGGAGGTGATCTCGTAGAAGTGCCCGCGTGCCATCCAGCGCAGGGCGGCGGTGGCCGCTGCCAGCGCAAACGCTGGGTCGCTCGCGAGGTGATCGCGGGCCGCGCGGATGAGGGTCGCGATATCCACCGGCGAGCGGCCGGCCAACTCGGCGGCCAGGTCAAGAAACCCGCCCGACTTGGCCGCGGCAAACCACTTGCCTTCCTCCCCGGGCGTGCCGCCGATCAGGTCATCGAGGATCCCGCGCGGGTCCTTTTGCGGGTATTTCTTTTTCAACGCCCGGAAGGTAGCCAGATGGGTCCCGCCTGGGTTGGCCGCCAGCGCATAGCGGCGGTAGGCCTCGTCCGAGCGCCCGGCGGCGAGCAGGATCTCCTCGCAGGCACGCGCGATGACGACGGGGCTATCGTTTGAACCCCGCGAGGCCTCGGCGTAGCGGATCGCCGCGTCCGTCTGCCCCATGGCGGTCAGTGCGCGCACGCCATAGCGTCGGTCGTGCCACCATAGAAAGGGGGCGGTGTCGATCAGGTCCAGCAACTCCTGGTGACGCCCGGCCGCCAGCAGGCAGGACAGACAGGCCGGGGTGCCGCGAAAATAGGCCCCATGCGGCTCGCTCCAACTGCGTTGCACCAGCACGCGCAGTTCATCGGCCGCCTGGGACGCGCGCGCCGGGGTCCCGCAGAGTTCACCCCAGCGCTCGCTGACTTCCGTAAGGAAATCCACCCCGTCCTCCTGCACCGCCGTCCACAGGCGCGTGAGCCACTCCTCGCGCAGGTCCGCGTCGGCCGGGGCCGCGATGAGGAGATCGAGCAGCGCGTGCACCGTCTTGCCGACCGCGCTACCCAAGGCCCCGGAGGAACTGTCGATCTGCTCCAGTGCCGGCCATAGCTTCTCCATCAGAATGATCGCCCCATCGGCCGCCACCAGCGGGTCCTGCCGGCTGACCGCCTTGACCTCCGACACCGCCTCCTTCAGGCGTTGGGCGGCCAGGCTGGAACCGCGCCAACTGAAGCCGCGGGCGCGCAACCGTGGGCGAAAGGCCCAGGGGTAACTGGGGCGCTTCATCTGGTCAGGGTGCCGATGACGGCGACCGCCGGCAGGCACTCGCCCGGTTCGAGGCGGTTCGGCGCGACCGCGAGCGGCCGGTCGATGATGGTCTGGCAAGCGGTTGGAATCGTGCTCATGCTCAACAAGGATGGTGGGCTGTGGAGTGGGCGAGGCGGGCGGATCGCGTTGGCCGCAGGTCAGGCGCAGTTTAGCGCGGAATCTTGGTGCTTCCGCCGCGGACGCCGTGGTCGGTTACCCGGTGCTCGACCGCCGCATCCCGAGATGATGGGGTGTCGCGTAACGACATGAAGACCGATTCAGGTCTCGGTGTCACGGCGCACAGCCCGCCTCTGCCAGGCCCTGCAGGTAGTGTCAATGGCCACCACAGTCTCCAGCGCTCAAATCCGGCATGGCGGCAGACAGGGTCCGGTTTCAGGTACGATGGGCTCATCCCAAGAACGATCAGCCCCGGGCCTCCTGCGTGCACCACGACTGCGACCCGCATCCGAGCGATTCCTCTCATTTGTTGCGGTCGGTGACGGACATCCAACGATGGCGTGGCGCCCGCGCGATCGGGTGTCCGGTGCAATGAAGGTCCTCCACGCCTTCTGGCTGCCCGAGCCCGGCGACACCTTCGTTCAGGCGGGCGCGTTACGCCTGTGGGTGGAAGTGCCGCAGCGGCAGCCCACCAGCCGCACCGCGGCCATCTCGCCACATCCCTTTCAACTGCCCAGAGACGACTGGCCCGCGCTCTTGGACCTGTTGGGCGCGCCGCACGCGGCCATCGAGACCTACCCCGTGCAACTGCCGAGCGTCGCGGATGCCCCCTTGCCGTCGCCGCAATTGGCGAAGTATTGGGCTGACGACCTGCTGGAAGCCCAGGCCGTTCTCCACCCCTGGGCCCTGGACTGCTACCCTCTGGTCAACCCGGTCAAACAGTTGAGCGACATGCATTTCCTCGCCTTGCACCAGGCCGGGGAGGTCCAGCCCGGCAGTGACTTCCTGTTCTGGTATTGGTTCACCCAGGGGCTCAAGCGGCTCCTCGTGCGGGATCAGTACCTGCCGGCGCTGGTGTACCGCCAACCGCCGACCCCCAAGGGCAAGCGCAAGCAACCGCCCGATGAGGTCTATGGGGCCTGGCAGTGGGCCCCGGAACCCTTTGATCAGTTGCTCGCCCAGGCCAGCGCGTGTATGCCGCCCGTCTGCGCCGCCGGCGTGGATGGGCTGGCGCAAGGCGAGACGCTGCTGCGTCACTGTGCCGAGGTGTTGCTCGATGGGCTGGTGCGCCAGACCCCCTGGCCAGCGGTGCTCACCAAGAAGACTGACCGCACCCTGTTGGCGGCCTGTCTGGCCCCGGCGCCGGCACTCTGGAAGGCGCCCGGCACGGGCCTGGAGCCTTACCGTCAATGGCAGGGCTGGCGCGCCCGCATCACCGGCACCGCCCAGGACGCGGCCTGCACTCTGGGTTTCCAACTTCTGGAACCGCCGGACGGCGGTCAGGACACCTGGGCCTTGCAGTTCGTCGTGGTCCCGCGGGATGATCCGTCGCAGCGCCTGGCGCTGGCCGACTACTGGTCCGAACCGGCCGCGGGGCGAGCGCGGCTGCGGCGCCAAGTGGGCCAGGACTTTGAACGGCACCTTTTGCTCAGCCTGGGCCTGGCCGCGCGGGTCTATCCCACCCTTTGGGCCGGACTGGAGACGGCCGAACCACAGTCGGTGGCGCTGGACCTCGACGCGGCCTTCGGGTTTCTCAAGGAGATGGCCTGGGTGCTGGAGGACGCCGGCTTCAAGGTCATCGTCCCGGCCTGGTGGACGCCGCAGGGGCGGCGGCGGCTCAAGATTCGGCTGCGCTCCGCCCCGCGCAAGTCCACCAGCCGCGCGGCGGCCGGCACCAGCGGTCTCAACCTCGACAACCTGATCCAGTACCGCTACCAACTCGCCATCGGCGACCAGGAGGTCACCGCCGACGAGTGGCGGCACCTGGTCGAGACCAAGGCGCCCCTGGTGCAGTTCCGTGGGCAATGGGTCGAACTCGACCGCGACAAGATGCAGGAGATGCTCGCCTTCTGGCACCAGCACGGCCAGGAGATGCCGGAGCTGCGGGTCCAGGACCTCTTGCAACGGACCGCCGAGGACGACAGCTTCGAGGTCGACCACGACGATGCCCTGGCCGCACTGCTGGAGCAACTGCACGACCCCAGCCGCCTGGAGCCGATCGCCGATCTGCCCGGGCTCAAGGCCGAGTTGCGCGACTACCAGCGGCGCGGCGTCGCCTGGCTCCACTATCTGGAGCGTCTGGGGCTCAACGGCTGCTTGGCCGACGACATGGGCCTGGGCAAGACCATGCAGGTCATCGCCCGCCTGGTCATGGAACGCGACGGCGCGGACCAGCCCCCGCCGACCCTGCTCGTCGCCCCCACCTCGGTAATCGGCAACTGGCAGAAGGAGATCGCGCGCTTTGCCCCGCAGTTGTCGACCCTGATCCATCACGGCCCGGACCGGGAGCGGGACGCGGCGGCCTTTGGTACCCGCGCCGCGCCGCACGCGATGGTCATCACCTCCTATGCCTTGGTGCGCAAGGATCAGAAGCTGCTCGCCGCCATCGACTGGCATCGCGTGGTCCTGGACGAGGCGCAGAACATCAAGAACCCCCAGGCCGAACAGAGCAAGGCGGTGTTCAAGCTCCCGGCCCGCCACCGGCTCGCCCTCACCGGCACCCCGGTGGAAAACCGCCTGACCGACCTGTGGTCGATCTTCAACTTCGTACACCCCGGCTACCTGGACACCCAGGCGCGCTTTCGCAAGCGCTTCGAGATCCCGGTGCAGCGCGACCACGACCCGGTGCAGACGGCAACCCTCAAGCGCCTGGTCGCGCCCTTCATCCTGCGCCGGGTCAAGACCGACAAGGCGATCATCGCGGACCTGCCAGACAAGGTCGAGGCGCTGCAATACTGCCATCTGAGCAAGGAACAGGCGGCGCTCTACGAGGGCGTGGTGCGCGAGGTGGAGCGCCAATTGGACGAGAAGGAGGGCATCGAGCGCCAGGGCCTGATGCTCTCCACCCTGATGAGGCTCAAGCAGGTCTGCAATCACCCGGCGCAGTTCCTCCAGGACGGCAGCGCCTTCACCCCGGCGCGCTCGCACAAGCTGGAGCGTCTTGCGGAGATGCTCGAGGAGGTCATGGCCGCCGGTGACAGCGCGCTCATCTTCTCCCAGTTCACCGAGATCGGTGCCCAGCTCGATCACCTGCTGCGGCACGACCTGCACTACCAGACCTATTACCTGCATGGCGGCACCGCGCGCACCAAGCGCGAGGCCATGATCGCCGAGTTCCAGGACCCGCGCACCGAGCCGGCGGTCTTTATCCTGTCGCTCAAGGCCGGCGGGGTGGGCATCACTCTGACCAAGGCCAGCCACGTCTTCCATTTCGACCGCTGGTGGAACCCGGCGGTCGAGGATCAGGCCAGCGACCGGGCCTTCCGTATCGGCCAGGAGAAGAACGTCTTCGTCCACAAGTTCGTGACCCTGGGCACCCTGGAGGAGCGCATCAACGAGATGATCGAGGGCAAGAAGGCCCTGGCCGGGGCCATCGTCGGCAACGACGAGTCGTGGCTGGCGCAGTTGGACAACGAGCGCTTCAAGGCGCTGATTCGTCTCAACCGTGACGCGGTGGGGGACTGAGCATGGCCAGTCCCGGTAAGACCTGGTGGGGACAACGCTTCCTGGCGGCTCTGGAAGGCTTCACCGACAGCGGCCGTCTGGCCCGCGGTCGCGCCTATGGCAGCGACAGCCGCATCCTGAAATTTGCCATCGCCGACGCCGTGGTGACGGCCACGGTGCGCGGCAACATCAATCCCTATTACGGGGTCTACAAGGAGCCGCGCTACACCACCAAGATCCAGATGACCCCCATCCCGGCGCCGGATTGGCAGAAGGCCATCGCCTATCTGGGGGGCCGCGCCGGGCTCGTCTGCAAGCTGCTGTTGAACGAGATGCCGGACACCATCGAGGCGGCCTTTGCCGACGTCAAACTCCCGCTGCTGCCGCGTGACCGCAAAGATTTCCGGCTGACCAACTGCTCCTGTCCGGACCACGCCAATCCCTGCAAACACATTGCCGGGGTCTATTACCGCCTCGCCGCCCAACTCGACCACGACCCCTTTCTCCTGTTCGAGCTGCGCGGCCTGTCGCGCGCGGCCCTGCGCGAAGCACTGAGCCGTACCCCTTTGGGCGAGGCCCTGGCTGGCGTGGTGGACGATCACGCCCTGCCCCTGGTCGCCGCCGATAGCTACTACACCCGGCCGCTGCCCGCGCCCGCGCCCCCGGATTATCGCTCCTTCTGGCAGGGTGGCCGACGCCTGCCGACTGAGATCGAACCGGCCACCCCGGCCGCCGTGCCGGGCATTCTGGTCAAAAAGGCCGGGGATTTTCCCCCATTCTGGGATCGGGAGGGCTCGTTCGTCGCGGTCATGGAGGAGGTCTATCTGCGCGTGCGCTCGAAGAATAAGGACTCGCTGTAGCCCCTCGTCGTAGACCTCAGGCGCGTCGGGCGTCGGCGCGCTTCGTGGTGATGCCGAAGTCGGCGCGCACGCTGGGCTTGGACTTGCAGCGCCGAGGAACCAGGGGCGCCATCATTCCTGTTGCCGGGAGTTGGCTATCCATTCACCTGTCTTGGGCCATCGCGTTTGCGTGGGGCGGTGACTCGGATCGCCTCGCCCCGCGGAATCGCTCGTCCCACATCACCCGATTGGCGCCATGGCGCTGTCGTGAAACCAACACACATACCTGTCTTTCGCTTGTATCTCGACGCTTTCACAACCCTATGTTCTGTAACGCACAGACCAGCCGGGCGGAGAGGGTGTCTGCTTGCGATTTACGGACGCGCGATGTCCGACCGCGCCTACTCGGCCACTGGGGCACGACGCCGGGGCTGAGCTTCATCTCCCGATGTAGCGAAGGCAGTGGAATTTTACCGCGAGGTTATGGGTTGGTATGTAATCTCTGTCAACTCTAAACCTTCAAAGATAAAGCGAGGAAAAAGAGAGACAAATTTACTGTTAGAGGGAAAAAAGAGTCCCATCCAGGTCATCATATCATGACCGGGCAAAAACCGACCGGCGTGTCCAGCCCCGTTAGGCAAAGAAAAAGGAGAGATCTATGTACTACAGCAAAGGCAACTACGAAGCCTTCGCCCGCCCGCGCAAACCCAAGGGCGCAGAGAACAAAACGGCCTGGTTTGTCGGCTCGGGTCTGGCTGCACTGGCGGGCGCAGCCTTCCTGATCCGCGACGGGCAGATGCCTGGCAACACAATCAACATCCTGGAGCAGGAACAGTTGCCCGGTGGTGCGCTGGACGGCATCAAGGAGCCGCAAAGAGGCTTCGTGATTCGCGGCGGGCGCGAGATGGAAGACCACTTCGAATGCCTGTGGGACCTGTTTCGATCAATCCCGTCGCTGGAGATCGAGGGCGCCAGCGTACTCGACGAGTTCTATTGGCTCGACAAGGACGATCCGAACTTCTCTTTGCAGCGTGCCACCGTGAACCGAGGCGAGGACGCGCAGACCGCCGGCCTGTTCACGCTCAGCGAGCAGGCGCAGAAGGAGATCGTCAAGCTCTTCCTGGCCACTCGCGAAGAGATGGAGAACAAGCGCATCAACGAGGTATTCGGGAAGGAATTGCTGAGCAGCAATTTCTGGCTGTACTGGCGCACGATGTTTGCCTTCGAGGAGTGGCACTCGGCGCTGGAGATGAAGCTATACCTGCACCGTTTCATCCACCAGATCCGCGGTATGCCGGACTTCTCCACGCTGAAATTCACCAAGTACAACCAGTACGAGTCGCTGGTGCTGCCGCTGGTCAAGTGGCTGCTGGATCATGGCGTGGTGTTCCATTACGGAACCGAGGTGACCGATGTCGATTTCGACATCGCATCCAGACGCAAACAGGCTACCCGCATTCACTGGCGTAGGGACGCTGTCGAAGACGGCGTCGATCTTGGCCCCGACGACCTGGTGTTCATGACCATCGGTTCGCTCACCGAGAACTCCGCCAACGGTGACCACCACACACCGGCAAATCTCAATGTAGGACCTGCGCCGGCATGGGATCTTTGGCGGCGCATCGCCGCAAAGGATCCGGCGTTCGGCCGCCCGGACGTGTTCGGCTCGCACATCCCCGAGACCAAATGGGAGTCGGCCACCGTCACGACGCTCGATGAGCGCATCCCAAAGTACATCCAGAAGATCGCCAAGCGTGATCCGTTCAGCGGCAAGGTGGTGACTGGCGGCATTGTGACCGCGAAGGACTCATCCTGGCTGCTCAGTTGGACGGTCAACCGGCAGCCGCACTTCAAGCAGCAGCCCAAGGGACAGATCGTGGTTTGGGTCTACGCGCTGTTCGTCGAGCAACCCGGCGATTACGTGAAGAAGCCCATGCAGGACTGCTGCGGCGAGGAGATCACCCAGGAATGGCTCTACCACCTGGGCGTGCCGGTCGAGGACATCCCCGAACTGGCCGCAACGGGTGCGATTACCGTGCCGGTCATGATGCCGTACGTGACCGCCTTCTACATGCCACGTCAGGCCGGCGATCGCCCGGATGTGGTGCCCGCGGGCGCTGTCAACTTCGCCTTTATTGGGCAGTTCGCGGAATCCAAGGAGCGCGACTGCATCTTCACCACCGAGTACTCCGTACGAACGCCGATGGAGGCTGTTTACACACTGCTCGACGTCGAGCGCGGCGTGCCGGAGGTATTCAACTCCACCTACGACATTCGTATGCTCCTGTCCGCGATCGGCCGCCTGCGCGACGGCAAGGAGATCGATATTCCGGGTCCTGTGTTCCTGCGCAATCTGCTGATGAAAAAGCTCGACGAAACCCAGATCGGCGCACTGTTGCGCGAGTACGGTCTTGTCGGGGCCGATTAACCGGCTTGGAACGGGAGCGGATTCCGGGGCATCGGGGGCGGCTCGCTCGGTTGGCGATGCCGCCGGTTTGCCCCGGTCGCTCATTCCCTGAGCCTGCCGGCAGCCCGGCTGAGCTTCAAAGCTGATCGCCTGCAGTGATAATCTGCCGGGTCCCGACAGTTTGCTTTTCAGCGATAATTCCTGAAAATGAGAGGTACTCTATAATGGAAAAGCCGGTAGATTCTTCTGTCAAGGTTTATCTTAATGGTCTTGGCCTGGGCTCCATTGCTGCTGCGATGTATCTGATCCAGAAGGCTGACTTCAATCCATCCAATATCCATATCTTTGAGCAGAAGGGCGACACCGATACTGTCGGAGGGAGCTGTGATGCCTCAGAGATGATCGTGGACGACCAACCGGCATACTTTATGCAGGGCAGTCGCATGTTTGAAGACAAGGTATATCCCTGCACCAAAGAACTGTGGTCCATGATCCCGTACAACGATAATGAATCGTGCCTGCAAGATCATCAGAAGAACCGTGAAGAATGCAGACTCAGCACTGTCGTTCGTCTTCTGCATGAGAATGGTAAGAAGGACACCGGATATCAACTCGGTCTCAACACGGCTGAAAAGTTGAAGATGGCAAAACTGCTGGCCACACCCGAGTCCTTGATTCCAGACGGTGCAAAGATTACGGACATCTTTGGAGAAGCGTTCTTCACCAGCAATTACTGGTACATGTGGCGATCACTTTTCGCCTTCCAGCCGTGGCATTCAGCAGTGGAAATGAAGCGCTACATGCATCTGTTCTTTCACGAGATGCCGAACATGAACACGATGGCAGCTCTGGAGCGTACCCGCTTTACCAACTTCCACTCGTTCATCCTGCCCGCCCTGCGCTTCATGCAGAAGAGGGGCGTGAACGTCCACTATAACTGCAGGATTTCAGACGTCGACTTCAAGATCGACTCCGGCGGCAAGGAGAGGTGGATTGAGCGCATCCACCTCGAGACCGAGGGTGGCGAGCCCAAACCTTCCATCCAGGTGCGCGACACCGACCTCGTCTTCCTGACTATCGGCTCCATCATCAGCAATGCCTCGTTCGGCGCCCACGACCGCCCGGTGGACAAGCCCGCGGTCGGCAGCCGGAACCTTGGTGGAGCCTGGACCCTGTGGAAGAAGATCGCCGCCCGGCAGCCCGACTTCGGCCGCCCCGACCAGTTCCTGCGCGACCTTTCGCAGTCCAGGATGATGACCTTCACCGTCACCTTCCGCGGAGGATTATTCCAGCGCAAGTTCGAGTGGTTAGTGGAGCGCCAGATGGGTCGCCAGAGCCCGCTGCCCATCACGGCCTCCCCGTGGATCATGCATCTGCACACCTACCGGCAGCCCTTGTTTCCCGACCAGCCCCGCGCTACGTGCGTCATCTGGGTGACGGCGCTGCGGGACAACAACATCGGCAAGTTCGTGAAGAAGACCATGCCCGAGTGCACAGGTCGCGAGATCCTGGAGGAGCTGTTGGGCCACCTGCAGTTCGACCAGGACGAGGTGGAGAAGAACGAGATCCTCGACACCTCCACCTGCATCCCCTGTATGCTGCCCTACAGCAGCAGCCAGTTTCTCAGCAGAGCCAGGGGCGACCGGCCTGCAGTGGTGCCGGCGGGCGCAAAGAACTTCGCGTTCCTCGGGCAGTTCGTAGAGATCCCCAACGGGATCGTGTTCACCACGGAGTACAGCGTGCGGGGCGCGATCCATGCGGTCAAGACGTTCGTCAAGCCGTCGCTGGTGGTCCCGCCAATGTACTTCGGGCAGTACCACCCGCTCACGTGCATTGCGGTTGCGCGTGCTTTATTCCGCTAGGTGTCCTCAGCCAGGCGGATAAGGGGTTCGAGGCGCAGCGTTCGATCGGCCCCATCGCTGATTTCGATTTTCATTATGACCGATCAACGACTGACAGGCCCTAGGGTGTTCAATCTGACCTAAAAAGGCGCCGAAAAGTCGATGCAAGAAGCGTGTTGCCTGGAAGGCCCGGCGGTCGGTTCTGTGCTTGGGGGAGTACGATGACGCGTGCGCCACTTTCTCATGCCAAGCCGTTGACAAACGACGAACGCTTGATCAGTCTACTGGCGCGGTGATCTGACCGCCTTGCCGGAGCACGCACGACGTGATGAATGCATTCAAGAGCCCAGCGAGCCGTCTGGCCAACCTGTTCCAGCGATCACGTGATGCCTGGAAGGCGAAAGCGTTGGAGCGGCAGCAGCGCCTGCGGGCCGCGGAGGTCAAGATTCGGGATCTGGAGCACAGCCGCGCGCAGTGGAAGGCGCGTGCGCTAAAGGCGGAGCGTGCGCGAACGGGAGCCGAAGAGGCCGCGGCGCCGGCGGATGACGAACCAGCGGATGAGCCACCACACCTTGCGCTGTCCCCGCCGGTCGGCCATCACTATTCGGTCATGGTCATGCAGTTAACCATGCGGCTGTATCTGCACGCGGGGCTCGGCAGCCGCGGGGTGGCGCGGGTATTGAATCTGTTCGGCGCGTCACTCCCGGTGGCGGCGCCAGCCCACACCACCGTGCTCAACTGGGTCTATCGCTGCGGTCTCGCGATTCTCAATCGCCAACCGCAATGGCGCACGGATTGGATCTACGTCGCCGACCATACGATCGCCTTGGGGGCGTCCAAGTGCCTCGTCATCCTGGGTATTCCGGTGAGTGCACTGGCCCAGAGCGGTTACAGCCCGTGTCACGGCGCCATGCAGGTGCTGGCCGTGGAGATCACAACACACAGCACGGGAGCGTGGGTCGCACAAGTGCTCAGGCGCGTTGCGCAACGCACCGGTCCACCAGTCCAGATCGTTGCCGACCACGGCAGCGACCTGCACAAGGGCATCGCCTTGTTTCAGGAGCACGCCACTGCCTGCGTCTATACTTATGATATATCGCATCTTATTGCGACGCGGCTCAAGGCCGAGATGGGCCGAGATGCGCGCTGGGAGTCCTTGCTGGCGCACTGTCGCCGCGCGTGGTCGTCCTTGCAGCAGACCGATCTCGCCTTCTTGCTGCCGCCTCGGCAGCGCATCAAGGCGCGTTTTATGAATCTGGATGTCCATGTGCGGTGGGCACAACGCGTCCTCGCCTACCATGATCGCGGCGACTTCAGCGCGATCCGCGCGCAATACGTCCTGAAGTGGCCGGCATGGGAGCACCTGTGCGCGCGGTTCGGCGCCGCCCGGGCGCACCCATTGCGGGCCATCGTCGGCATTCGCTATCCCGACCGGGCGGCTTTTTGCCAGGCACTGCAGACACACTCAGACCTCGAGAGTGATACGCTCGACGATGTGTTCTGGCAGCAAGCGGACGCCGGGTACAGTCGCTTCCTTGACGGCTTTGCCTGGCTACTGTCCTACCGGGATGACCTGGTGGATTACGCGCAAATGATGGCGCAATCCAAGCTGATTCAGTCGCATCTCAAATCCACGGGTCTTCAGCAGGGCTCCCAAGAATCACTCCAGGCCACGCTGCCACCGCCGTCAACGCTCACCCCACGGGCGGCGGCCTTTACCCAACAGATTCTCGCGAAGGTCGCATTGGAATCCGCCAAGATCCCGACTGATAGTGTCTGGCTGGCCTCCTCCGATATCATCGAATCGGTCTTCGGGAAATACAAATGCTTCACCACCAGGGGGCCGCTCAAGGAGATCGGTAAGCTGGTGCTTGCGATTCCTGCCTTCATCGCCGACCTGGCGACTCCGTTGATTCAGGAGGCGATGGAATCGGTGCGTACTATTGATGTCGAGCAGTGGGCGACAACGCACCTCGGTGCGTCGATGCTGGCCCGGCGTCGGCGTGCTCTCATTGATTTTGTGTCAAACACGAAAACTGCATGAATTTAATTTGCGATATAGGTGAAATATTGAACACCCTAGACAGGCCCCACATGCTCACCCGCTGGGCTGACGCCGCCCCCGGGACAGGCCAGCGCCTTCTGGGTGACCGAGCCGGGCCGTGGCGAGCTGCGCCGCGAACCCTTGCCGGACCCCGCCCCCGGGGATGCCTTGGTGCGCACCCTCTACAGCGGCATCAGCCGCGGGACCGAGTCCCTGGTATTTCGCGGCGAGGTACCGCCGAGTGAGTACCAGACCATGCGCGCGCCCTTCCAAGCTGGCGACTTTCCCGGGCCGGTCAAGTACGGTTACTGCAGCGTCGGCCTGGTCGAGGAAGGCCCCGCGCACCTGCTGGGGCGGACGGTCTTCTGCCTGCATCCGCACCAGACCCGCTACCGGGTCCCGGCGGCGGCGCTCCACCTCCTACCGGAACAGGTACCGACGGGGCGCGCGGTGCTCGCCGCGAACCTGGAGACCGCGGTCAACGGGCTCTGGGACGCCAGCCCCCGTCTCGGGGAGCGGATCGCCGTCATCGGTGCCGGCACCCTCGGCTGCCTGGTCGCCTGGCTGGCGGGACGCATCCCCGGCTGCCAGGTCGAGCTGATCGACCTGAACCCCACAGCTCACCATTCACGAGACCGTTGTGCGCCCCCCGCGCCTGGCGGTGCCGGAGGGTTCGCGCTTCAAGGGGTACCGCGACGTCGTGGTGCAGGACCTGCGCATCGCGGCGCACAACACCCTCTACCGCCTGGAGGTCTGGCAGACTCCCACCGGAGAGCGCCTGAATACAGACCCGCTGCGGAACTGCCCGCCCGCTTGCCCGGGTATGCCCCGCAGGAGTAGGATTGGTCGGCGAATGCTGCTTTGAGATCGGACGGATGTCAGGGCTTCTGTCCCCGGCACCCAGCCGCACCCACCCTGCCAACTACCTGAGCGCCAACCGGCCGTCAGTGATCCTCATGGACACTCAACCTGCCAGGCCCGCAACCCTGCGCCTCGCCGTCACGCTCAGGCGGTGCTTCTTGTCCCTATGCACGAGCTTCGTGGAACAGTCGGCCCGGGCACTCGGCTTGGGGGACCGGGAGGCGCTGTCGCTCACCCTGGCGGCGGAGGAGATCTTCATCTACCTGGCCGAAGGTGCGGCGTCAGACCAGGATCTGCGCATCGAGTGTCAGGGCGGCGGCCATGAGGTGACGGTGATCTTTACCGCGCCGAGCCACACCCTCGACCTCCGGGCCTTCAACATCACCTCGCGTTCGATCACCGGTGATGACGAACCTTCCGCCGAGTTGGGGCTGCTGATCGCTGCCCGCATGGTGGATCGGCTGCGTTTTTCCCAACAGGGCGGTGAATTCCACTTGGCGATGAGCAAGGACAGGGCCTATCCGGCCGCGGACGCCACGCCCTTCCC